>NZ_JBPJSR010000005.1:0-484196 GCF_051390675.1 Streptosporangium heterodermiicola | reverse complement strand
ATGTCAAACTGTCGGATTTCCGATGCTCGACTTGATCCCGCCGAACCCGTTAGGATTGCGGCCGCCTCGTTTCCAGGGCAACCCCTCTAACTTACTCCAACATCCGGTCGTTGTCCAATCGTACGGACACGCCCGATTTGCCGGGATTTTTGGAGGAGAGTGCAGGACGTTGCCCTGCATGAAGAACTCTAGCAGTCCCTCGGGGCTGTGATAGCCAACTTCCCGGTAAGAACTAGGTCTTCCCTGGGACGCCAGCCCTCAAACACGAGAACCCAGGGTCAAGAGACCCTGGGTTCTCGTCATGACGTCCGCCGGTCCGGAGCCGTCCTCTTCCCGCTCTTCAGGCCAGGTCCGCGCCTGCCGAGCTTTCCGCTCTTCAAGCCGTCCGCACCTGTCAGGATCGAAAGCCCGGTCGGCTCATGCCGCCGGCAGCGACGCCAGCTGGGCGAGCAACCGCTCGATGTCCTGATCGGCCTGTGCGGCCCGGGAGCGCACCTTGGTCACCACGTCGTCGGGTGCCTTGGCCATGAACTGCTCGTTGCCCAGCTTGGCGGCGACCTGGGCCGCCTCCTTACGCGCCACCGCGAGGTCCTTCTCCAGGCGCTTGCGCTCGGCCGCCACGTCGATCGTCCCGGCCGTGTCGATCTCCACGGCGATGCCGCCCACGTCGAGGCTCGCGGTCGCGGCGAACGAATCGGACGGCTGGTCGAGCCGGAGCAGCGACCGGATCGCCCCCTCGTGGGAGGCGAGTGCCGTACCGGCGAGCGAGAGCCGCGCGGCGACCCGCTGGCCCGGCTTGAGGCCCTGGTCGGAACGGAACCTGCGCACCTCGGTGATCAGTCCCTGCACGGCGAGGACCTCCGCCTCCGCAGAGGGGTCGCGCAGCGACTCCTGGACCGTCGGCCAGGGGGCGACCACGATCGACTCGCGCCCGGTGACCGCACGCCACAACTCCTCGGTGACGAACGGCACCAGGGGGTGGAGCAGGCGGAGCAGCGAGTCGAAGACGTGTCCCAGCACGAGCCGGGTGTGCTCCTGGCCGGAGGCGATCTGGATCTTGGCGAGCTCCACGTACCAGTCGCAGACCTCGTCCCACGCGAAGTGGTAGAGCAGATCCGAGATCTTGGCGAACTCGAAGCTCTCGAACGCGGTGTCCACCGACGCGACGATCTCCTGGAGCCGGGAGAGGATCCAGCGGTCCGCGGCGGTCAGCTCCTCGGTCGGGAGCTCGCCCGTCACCGCGCCGTTCATCAGGGCGAAGCGGGTGGCGTTCCAGATCTTGTTGCAGAAGTTGCGCGAGCCTCCGGCCCACTCCTCGCTGATCGCCACGTCGGAGCCGGGGTTGGCGCCGCGCAGCAGCGTGAAGCGGGTGGCGTCGGCGCCGAAGCGCTCGATCCAGTCGAGCGGGTCGACGACATTGCCGAACGACTTCGACATCTTCTTGCCGTACTGGTCACGGACCATGCCGTGCAGCGCCACGGTCCTGAACGGCGGCTCGCCGTCCATGGCGTAGATGCCGAACATCATCATCCGGGCCACCCAGAAGAACAGGATGTCGTAGCCGGTCACCAGGACGGAGGTCGGGTAGAACTTGGCCAGCTCCGGTGTCTTGTCCGGCCAGCCGAGGGTGGAGAACGGCCAGAGGCCGGAGGAGAACCAGGTGTCGAGGACGTCGGGGTCCTGGACGTAGCCCGCGGGCGCCTCCTCGTCGGGGCCGACGCAGACGACCTCGCCGTCCGGGCCGTACCAGACCGGGATGCGATGTCCCCACCACAGCTGCCGGGAGATGCACCAGTCGTGCATGTCGTCGACCCAGTCGAAGTAGCGCTTGGCCAGCTCCGGCGGGTGGATCTTCGTCCGGCCGTCGCGGACCGCGTCGCCCGCCGCCTTCGCCAGGGGCGAGACGTTGACGAACCACTGGAGCGAGAGCCGGGGCTCGACCACGGTCTTGCAGCGCGAGCAGTGCCCGACCGAGTGGAGGTAGGGGCGCTTCTCCGCGACGATCCGGCCCTCCGCGCGGAGCGCGGCCACCACCGCGGGCCTCGCCTCGAAGCGGTCGAGACCCTGGAACGGGCCGTGCGCGGTGACCACTCCCCGCTCATCCATGATCGTCATGGACGGCAGCGAGTGGCGCCGCCCGATCTCGAAGTCGTTCGGGTCGTGTGCCGGGGTGACCTTGACCGCTCCGGTGCCGAAGGAGGGGTCGACGTGCTCGTCGGCGACGATCGGGATGCGGCGCCCGGTGAGCGGCAGCTCCACCTCGCGGCCGATCAGGTGCGCGTAGCGCTCGTCGGAGGGGTGCACGGCCACGGCGGTGTCGCCGAGCATCGTCTCGGCCCGGGTGGTCGCGACCACGATGGAGTCGTCACCGTCGCCGTAGCGGATCGAGACGAGCTCGCCCTCGTCCTCGCTGTGTTCGACCTCGATGTCCGACAGCGCGGTGAGGCAGCGCGGGCACCAGTTGATGATGCGCTCGGCGCGGTAGATGAGCCCGTCGTCGAAGAGCTTCTTGAAGATCGTCTGGACGGCCCTGGAGAGGCCCGGGTCCATGGTGAAGCGCTCACGCGACCAGTCGACACCGTCGCCCAGCTTCTTCATCTGGCCGAGGATCCGGCCCCCGGACTCCTCCTTCCACTGCCAGACGCGCTCGACGAACGCCTCGCGGCCGAGGTCGTGCCGGGACAGGCCGCCCTTGGCGATCTCGCGCTCGACGACGTTCTGGGTGGCGATGCCGGCGTGGTCCATGCCGGGCAGCCAGAGCGTCTCCTGGCCGCGCATGCGGGCGCGGCGGGTCAGCGCGTCCTGGATGGAGTGGTCGAGGGCGTGGCCGATGTGCAGGACACCGGTTACGTTCGGCGGGGGCAGGACGATGCTGTACGGCTCGCGCTCGCTGCTCGGGTCGGCGGTGAAGTGTCCCTCCGATACCCAGCGCTCGTAGCTCCGGGTCTCCACGTCGGCGGGTGCGTACTGGGTAGGCAGCTCTGGCGTCGTCACGATGCCCAAGTCTAGGGATGTCCGCGTGTTCCCCGTCCCACGGACCGCCATAAGGGCCCTTCTGCCCGTGACTTTCGCCGCTGGGCGAGATGATCCCCCGTCGACGAGCACCGGCAGGCGCCGGACGGCCGGAAACGGCGGCGCCCCCCGCGGGAGAACCCGCGGGGGGCGCCGATCGTGCGAACCAGGTGGGTTCGCGCGGGCCTTCTACGCCGACTTCTCGCGCGGCGGGCGCTGCTGCTTGTTGAGCTGGTCACGCGGGACGAGCGTGGGGTTGACGTGCTCCAGGACCGACTCGCGGGTGATGACCACGCGTGCCACGTCCTGCCGCGACGGCACCTCGTACATCACCGAGAGGAGGACCTCCTCCAGGATCGCCCGCAGGCCGCGGGCGCCGGTGCCGCGCAGGATCGCCTGGTCGGCGATGGCCTCCAGCGCGTCGTCGGTGAACTCAAGCTCGACGTTGTCCAGCTCGAACAGGCGGCGGTACTGCTTTACGAGGGCGTTGCGCGGCTCGGTGAGGATCTGGATGAGCGCCTCACGGTCGAGGTTGTGGACGCTCGTGATGACCGGGAGCCGGCCGACGAACTCGGGGATCATGCCGAACTTCAGCAGGTCCTCGGGCATGACGTTCTCGAAGATGTCGGCGCCGTCGATGTCTTCCTTGGAGCGGATGATCGCGTTGAAACCGATCCCCTTGCGGCCGACCCGGGACTCGATGATCTTTTCGAGACCGGCGAAGGCCCCACCGCAGATGAACAGCACGTTGGTGGTGTCGATCTGGATGAACTCCTGGTGCGGGTGCTTGCGGCCACCCTGCGGCGGCACGCTCGCGGTCGTGCCCTCCAGGATCTTCAGCAGGGCCTGCTGCACGCCCTCGCCGGAGACGTCCCTGGTGATCGACGGGTTCTCGCTCTTGCGAGCGATCTTGTCGACCTCGTCGATGTAGATGATGCCGGTCTCGGCCTTCTTGACGTCGTAGTCAGCGGCCTGGATCAGCTTGAGCAGTATGTTCTCGACGTCCTCGCCCACGTAGCCCGCCTCCGTCAGGGCGGTGGCGTCGGCGATGGCGAACGGAACGTTCAGCATCTTCGCCAACGTCTGGGCGAGCAGTGTCTTGCCGGAACCGGTGGGGCCCAGGAGCAGGATGTTGGACTTGGACAGCTCGATGCCGTCGTCACGTCCGCGCTCGCCGGACTGCACCCGCTTGTAGTGGTTGTAGACCGCCACGGAGAGAGCCTTCTTCGCCTGGTCCTGACCGATGACGTAGGCGTCGAGGAATTCGTAGATCTCCCTCGGCTTGGGAAGGCTGTCCCATTTGAGCTCAGAGGACTCGCTGAGCTCCTCCTCGATGATCTCGTTGCAGAGGTCGATGCACTCGTCGCAGATGTATACGCCGGGTCCGGCGATGAGCTTCTTGACTTGCTTCTGGCTCTTTCCACAGAAAGAGCACTTCAGCAGGTCTCCCCCGTCGCCGATGCGTGCCACCCCAGATACTCCTTTGCGTGGGACCGCCCTGGCTGCCGCGGTCCGTTTCTTCCGACCGGCCCGATACCCGATCGAAAAGTCATCCCGCTTAGGTTTCGACGTTACCGTCTTCTGAGCCCTCAGTGAGCCCCCTAGCGGCGAGTCGCACCGGAACGTGCCTGATTCGGCACGGTTCCGGTGCGATATGCCTCGTTAGGAGGCTACGGCCTTCGCGAGCTTCTTGCGGGACGGAATGATGTCATCGATCAGTCCGTACTCCTTGGCCTCGACGGCGTCAAGGATCTTGTCCCGCTCGATGTCCTTGCGGACCGCCTCCGGCGCCCTGCCCGAGTGCTGAGCGATGATCGTCTCCATCTGCGCGCGCATCCTGAGGATCTCGCGCGCCTGGATCTCGATGTCGCTTCCCTGGCCGCCGCCCTCGGTGGACGGCTGGTGGATCAGCATGCGGGCGTTCGGCAGGGCGAAGCGCTTGCCCGGCGTGCCGCCGGCCAGCAGGACCGCCGCCGCCGAGGCCGCCTGGCCCAGGCAGACCGTCTGGATCTCCGGCCGGACGAACTGCATCGTGTCGTAGATCGCCGTCATGGCGGTGAAAGAACCGCCCGGCGAGTTGATGTAGATGCTGATGTCACGGTCGGGGTCGAGCGACTCCAGGGTCAGCAACTGCGCCATGACGTCGTTGGCCGACGCGTCGTCCACCTGCACGCCGAGGAAGATGATGCGGTCCTCGAAGAGCTTGGCGTACGGGTTCATCTCCCGCATGCCGTAGGACGTGCGCTCGGTGAAGGACGGAAGAACGTAGCGGCCGTTGATGTCTCCCGGCCGGATCAACTCACTCACCTTGTGCCCCTTCAGGAGACGGCGCCCGTGGAGGGCACCTGTCGAGCGCTGCGCACGACCTGGTCGATGAAGCCGTAGTTCTTGGCCTCCTCGGCCGTGAACCAGCGGTCCCGGTCGGAGTCGGCCTCGATCTGCTCGATGTTCTGACCGGTGTGGAACGCGATGCGCTCGGCGAGGGTCTTCTTGACGTAGAGCATCTGCTCCGCCTGGATGGCGATGTCGGCGGCGGTGCCGCCGATGCCGCCGGAAGGCTGGTGCATCATGATGCGGGCGTGCGGCAGGGCGTATCGCTTGCCCCGCTCGCCGGCGCAGAGGAGGAACTGGCCCATGGAGGCGGCCAGACCCATCGCGACCGTGCACACATCGTTAGGGACATATTCCATCATGTCGTAAATCGCCATACCAGCGGTCACGGAACCGCCTGGCGAGTTGATGTAGAGCCAGATATCGCGCTCCGAGTCGTCCGCGGCGAGCAGGAGGAGCTCGGCGCAGATCCGGTTGGCGATCTCGTCGTTGACCTGGGTGCCCAGCACGATGATGCGCTCACGCAGCAGCCGCTGATAGAGCTGGTCTTCGAGCCTGAACGAGCCGTTCGGCTGGCTCATCGACTCGGGCCCGGAGCCGGTCGGCTGGTAGAAGGTCGGCGGGCTGGTCACAGCGTCACCTTCCGATGCGTCGTAATCGATTGGCTTTGCTTGTGACCTTAACGCGCGTCACCTACCGGACATGCCTCCTCAACGCACTGTTCGCTGACGGCGCATGCTGCCCACCGCCTTACCACCACGTCCGGAACCCCGCACCGCGTGCCCTCGCGAGGCTCCGGAGCCGGAGCCCGTACGGCGTGTCGCGGCCGCGGAAGGTCCGAAGCGGGACCGTGAAAAGAGGCCGTACGGCCGCGAGGGGAGGGGTGGCGGCTCTCAGAGGGCCCAGGAGCCAGCGAAGTCCCAGAGGGGACAGAAGGCCGGGCGAAGGACCGGAGGCCCCCAGGTGCCGCTCTGCGGCGCGCCCACCGCCCGGAAGCGGAGGCCGCGGAAGCCGGAGACGTGCTCACCGGCCTCACCGGCCCGGGAGGCGGGACACGCTCACCGGCCTCACCGGCCCGGGAACCGAAGACGCCCCCCGTCGCGCGGAACGCGGCGGGGGGCGCCGGGCGGCGGAGGCGGCGCGGGCGAGCCCGGCGCCTCCGCTCTGCCGGGGACTACTTGGCGGCCTCGACCTCGGCGGTCTCACCGGCCTCGTCCGAGGCCTCCTCGCCGTTGATCTCGGTGTAAATGGCCTTGAGGTCGACCTCGTTGCCGGCCTCGTCGACCACCTTGGCGGCGTCGCCGACGACGCTCTTGGCCTTGTCGCGGACGATCTCGACCATGGCCAGCGTGAGCTGGTCGTTGTCGGCCAGGTGCTGGGCCAGCGTGTTGGGCGCGACGTTCATCTGCATGGCGCGGCGCACCACGAAGTTGGTCAGCTCCTGCTCGCTGACGCCGAGGTCCTCGCTCTTGACGATCTTGTCAAGGACGAAGCCCGTCTTGAGGGCCTTGGCGGCGCTCTCGTCGAACTCCGCGAGGCGCTCCTCCTCGGTGGTCTGGTAGAGGCGGAAGTACGCCTCCTTGCTCAGGCCACTGTCGGCGATCTGGTGCTCAAGGTTGTGCTTGCGGTTGTCGACCTCGGCCTTGAGCGCGCTCTCGGGCAGCGGGATGTCGATCTTGTCGAGCAGGGCGTCGAGGGCGTTCTCGCGGGCTTGGACGACCTGGTCGATCAGCTTGTTGCGGCGGGCCGTCTCGCTGATGCTCGCCTTGAGCTCGTCAAGGGTGTCGAACTCGCTGGCGAGCTGGGCGAACTCGTCGTCCAGCTCGGGGAGGACCTTCTCCTTGACGCTCTTGACGGTGATGGTGACCACGGACTCCTCGCCGGCGTTCTCGCCGCCGACCAGGTTGGTGGTGAACTCCTTGGTCTCGCCCGCGGACAGGCCGATCAGGGCGTCGTCCAGGCCCTGCAGCACCGAGCCGGCGCCGACCTCGTAGGAGACGTCGTTGGCCTGCTGCTCCTCGATGTTGACGCCGTCGATCGCGGCGGCCAGGTCCATGACGACGAAGTCGCCGGAGGCGGCGGGGCGCTCGACGCCGGTCAGGGTGGCGAAGCGCTGGCGCAGGCCGTCCAGCTGCTCGTCGATGTCCTTGTCGGAGACCTCGGAGACCGGGACGGTCACCTCGATGCCCTGGTAGTCGGGGACGTCGAAGCCGGGGCGGACGTCCACCTCGGCGGTGAACTCGACCTGCTGGCCGTCCTCGATCTTGGTGACCTCGATCTCCGGCTGGCTGACCGGGAAGATCTCGCTCTCGTCGACGGCCCGGCCGTACAGCTTGGGCACCGCGTCGTTGAGGGTCTCCTCCAGCACCACGGCGCGGCCGAACCGCTGCTCGATGATGCGGGCCGGAACCTTGCCGGGGCGGAACCCGGGGACGCGCACCTGCTGCGCGACCTTCTTGTACGCCGCCTGCAGGCTCTCGCCGAGCTCCTCGAACGGCACCTCGACGGTAAGCCTCACCCGGGTCGGGCTGAGCTCCTCCACAGCGGTCTTCACGGGGTCGTCTCCTTGATCAAGCTTTGAGTGATCGCGGGCGCGTCAAGTCGTAACGGCTACCGCGGCAAGCTCGCGCGCCGCGCCCACATGAGCGGCACCTGGCACAGCCGTCGAGACACGCGAGATCAGGGCATGCTCCACAGCGGCGGGTGTTCAGCGCCGCTGGCCAGTCTAGGGCAGAGCGGCACCATCGAGCGACCAACGGCCGCTCAGTCCTCCTTGATGATCCGCCGCAGGATGTCGTTCGTCTCCCCGGGCGTGGTGCTGACCGCGCACAACCGCTCCATGACCTCGCTGTAGCGGTCGACGTCCTCGCGCTTGTCCAGGTAGAGGGCACTGGCCAGCTGCTCGACGTAGACGACGTCGGGGAGCTCGTTGTCGTTGAAGCGGAGCACGCTGAAGGCCCCGCCCTCCGCGCTGTGGCCGCCGAAGCTGAAGGGCATGACCTGGATGGTGATGTTCGGCTGCCGCATGAGGTCGAGCAGGTGCTCCAGCTGGGCCCGCATGACGTCGGCGCCGCCGATGGGGCGCCGGAGCGCGGCCTCGTCGATGACGGCCCAGAAGAACGGGCCGTCGGGCCGCCCGAGGACCTGCTGGCGCTGCATCCGCAGGTCGACGCGGCGGGCGATCTCCTCGGGCGCGATGCCCGCGCTCCCCGCGGTGATGACGGCCCTGGCGTACTCCTTCGTCTGCAGCAGGCCGGGCACGAACTGCACCTCGTAGGTGCGGATCCGGGAGGCCGCCTCCTCCAGGCCGACGTACGTCTGGAACCACGAGGGCAGCAGGTCGTTGAAGCGGTGCCACCAGCCGGGCTCGTTGGCGCGCAGCAGCAGGTCCATCACCGCCGACCGGGCGTGCTCGTCGTCCACCCCGTAGAAGGTGAGCAGGTCCGCGACGTCGCGTTCCCGCAGGCCCACGCGGCCGAGCTCCATCCGGCTGATCTTGGACTCGGAACCGCGGATCAGATGGCCCGCCTCCTCTCGCGAGAGCCCCTTGGCCTCGCGCAGGCGACGCAGTTGGGAGCCTAAGAGGATACGCAGAGCTGTGGGACCCGATCCCGGTTGAACCTGCGTCACTTCGCCTCCCTCTGTACTTGGGCCAGCGCACACAGTGTCACTACTTCCGGCCGCTATGACAAGGTCTCAACTCCCTGCCCAATTCGCCAAGTCGTTGTCCTAACCGCCCATGCGGCTGCACACTGCAACTGCACGTGCATTTGGGTCTTGCAGCAGACGTTCCGGTGACCCATGATGGCTTAGTGCATATTGGGCTTATGGTGCACAAGCTCTGAAAACTCTCAAGTGGTACGGAGACTCACGATGACAGCGGGAGGTACCGGCAGGATGGTGGAGGAGCCAAAATCGGCTGCCGACTACCTGCAGGCGACCCGCCAGGTGGGCTTTGACGAGCTACTGGACGCCAACCACTCCGGCGCCACCGCGTGCCCCCTGCCCAGCCAGGCCGACTCGGTGAAGACCGCCCGGGACGTGACGCGCTCGACGTTCCACGACTGGGGACTGTCGGAGCTCAGCGATGACGCAGCGCTAGTGGTTTCGGAACTCGTCACCAACGCGGTCCGTTACGCGCTGTGTCCGCCCAGTCAGATGGAGATCACTCCGATCACGCTCGTCCTGGTGCACCTCTCCCCTCACGTGCTCCTGGCCGTGACGGACCCGAGCGACGAGGTTCCGACCCCCAAGGAGCCCGACTTCATCTCGGAGAACGGCCGTGGCCTCTACATCGTGGAGACCTACAGCCAGGGGTGGGGCTGGGACCATCTCAACTGCGGCGGCAAGGCCGTCTGGGCCTTCTTCAGCCCTCGTCGCTGACCCTCTCCGGCGCTCACTCTCCGGTCCCGTTCGCTTTTCGGCCCTCTTTCGGCCCTCACCGCGACGTCTCCGGCGCGGCCGAACCGGTCGCTTACGGTGCCCCTCGGCCCGCGCGTCGGCTCTCGATGTCCCGCGGGCGCTCCTGGCCCCTCACGCGAAGAAGCCGGGCATCGGTCGGAACCGATGCCCGGCGTGCGTCGGGGTGACAGGATTTGAACCTGCGGCCCCCTGCTCCCAAAGCAGGTGCGCTACCAAACTGCGCCACACCCCGGTAAGTCGAGTGCGCGCACGCTCCGGAACTCCGGTACGCTTACGCCCTGACGAACGGATGAAGTCTAGACCAGACTGACGCCGGCTCGCGCGGACGTAGCTCAATGGTAGAGCCCCAGTCTTCCAAACTGGCTACGCGGGTTCGATTCCCGTCGTCCGCTCAGATGATGAAAGGCCAGGTCAGCCCATATGCGGCGACCTGGCCTTTCATCTTTCGCCAAAACTTCGGGAACTTCCGTGCCCATTGCGTGCCCGATGGTTTTCGGGCCCGTTTTCAGGACTTTCTTGAATTCCTTCCCCGGCTTTCGAACGATGACCTGGTCACGGTCCCCGCCCGCGTGCCGGTGGACGGGCGCCGCCCGCGTGGAGGAGTGCCCCGCGCGGGTCGTCGCCCCTTCGGCGCCCGTTCCGCCGTCCGATGCCAAGGTGTTACCGATCTACCGGAGATCAACGGGGTTCCCGGCCGGTTTTCGGCCTGATCGTCCGTCTCGGACGGGCGGAACCGTGATGTGATGGCGTCGTGAGCCGTGCCGTGGAGGAGAGCAACCGACGCATGCTCCGGGCACGGGACGCGATGGACCGCGCGTACGCGCAGCCGCTGGACGTCCCGGCCCTGGCCAGGATCGCCCATGTGTCGGAGGCGCACTTCACGCGTACCTTCCGGGCCACGTTCGGCGAGACGCCGCACCGCTACCTGCAGCGCCGCCGGGTCGAGCGGGCGATGGCCCTGCTACGGGACACCGACCGCAGCGTGACGGACATCTGCTTCCAGGTCGGCTTCGGCAGCCCGGGGATCTTCAGCCGCGCGTTCCGCGACATCGTCGGCCGGTCACCGAGGACGTACCGCAGGGAGGCGACGGCCGTGGGCGTGCCGACGTGCTTCACGATGGCGTGGACGCGGCCGAGCGACTGACCGTCCGCGCCGCTCGTGCCACCCCTCTACTCAGCGGTTTTGGATAAGTTTTCGGCCGGCTCGCCCAGTAGCGCGACTCGCATGTTCAACTCCATCACGCACTCGCAGATATACGTCCTCGACCAGGACGAGGCACTCGACTTCTACGTCGGCAAGCTCGGCCTGGAGGTCAACGCCGACGTCGACATGGGCGTCATGCGCTGGCTGACCGTGAGCGTCCCCGGTCAGCCGGAGCGCCAGATCATGCTGGAGAAGCCGGGGGGCCCGATGATGTCCGAGGAGACGGCGCGGCAGGTCCGCGAGCTGGTGACCAAGGGCGCGATGGGCGGCCAGCTCATCCTCAGCACGGACGACTGCCGCAAGACGTACGAGACGCTGCTGGCCCTGGGCGTCGAGTTCACCGAGGAGCCCACCGAGCGCCCGTACGGGATCGACTGCGGCCTTCGCGACCCCTTCGGCAATCACCTCCGTTTCACCCAGCCGAAGGCCTAGCGTCCGGCGCCGGTGAGCGGGCTTTACGAGAAGGCCTTGCGTCTCAGGGCCGGGAGGCGCTGTGCGGTGCGCAGGAAGGTCCTGAGGAAGCGGAAGTCCTGGGCCTCACGGCCGGAGGTGGCCAGGAACGCCTCCCACAGCTCGGGCGGCAGGCAGTCGCGCAGGGCACGGGAACCCTCGGGGTCGATGTGGACGCGGTAGCCCTGAAGCCGGTCGGAGGGGGTGCGGTCGCGCTCGTAGACCGTCACGTCGACCCCCGCGCGGCGCAGCCCCTGGGCCAGGCAAGGGATTCGCCGGCACGAGGGTCAGCGAGATAGCCACCAGGGCAGGGGTGAACAAACAGCTCATCTCTTACTATTTCGGCGGAAAGGAAGGGTTGCTCAAGGCCCTCACCGCGGAGTGGCAGAGCAGAGAGAGCACCTTCGCCGAAACGTCGCCGCCGCCCTCGCTGCCCGAACTGGTGCGCGGCTATGTCACCGCGACCGTGCGCGACCGCGACCTCACCAGGATCCTCATCTGGAACGGGCTGCAGGACGACGGCGAGGAGGGCTCCGCGCCGCTGAAGGACATGCGCGGCGACGTCGAGGACATGCGCAGGCGGCAGGCGGAGGGCGAGTTCCCCGCCGACCTCGACCCCGCCTACCTGCTCCTGACGCTCTTCGCCGCGGCCGACGCCGGGGCGATCTTCCCCCAGCTGGTCCGCGCGATCTGCGGGGAGGACCCGGCGTCCGAGGAGTTCGGGGAGCGGTACGGGGAGCAGCTGGCGCGGCTGCTCCGCCACCTCGGCGCCGCGAAGTCCTAGTTCGTCTGGAAATATCGGCAAATCTCTGTTAAACACGAGGTTTGCATATAGATCATTCTTTACAATCCTCCATACCAGTAGTCAAAGGGCCCCCTGGAGGGAAAGTGGCGGAGTTCGACGGCGTCATCGTGGGCGGGGGCCATAACGGCCTCACCTGTGCCGCCTACCTCGCGAAGGCGGGGTTGTCGGTCGCGGTCGTCGAGCGCAACGACGTCGCGGGCGGTGGTTGCAGCACCCAGGAGCTCACGCTGCCCGGGTTCCGGCACAACACCCACAGCAGCTACCACTTCCTGGAGGAGGGCCCGGTCCCCGCCGACCTGGAGCTCCAGCGGTACGGCCTGCGCTACGTCTACCCCGAGACCCAGCACGCCACGGTCTTCAGGGACGGCCGGGCGATCACGGTCTACACCGACCCCAAGCGCACCGCGGAATCCTTCGCCCGGTTCTCCAAGGCCGACGCCGCGCGCTGGCTGGAGCTCTACGAGCGCTACGCCGAGGCGGCCAGGGACCTGGTGAACGGCTTCCTGTACTCCAGACCGCTGCCCCCGCCGGTGATCGCCGAGCGCCTCAAGGGCGACCTCGGCCGCGACATGCTGAGCTACATGCCGCTGTCGCTGTACGAGGCCGTCGACAGGAACTTCGAGAGCGACCAGGTCAGGGTGCTGTTCAAGTCCTTCCTGCACGCGATCTCCATCGAGAACGTGCCCGGTACCGGCAGCTTCTTCCCCCGGCTGCTGTCGCGCATCGCCAGGCTCGGGGTGCCCGTGGGCGGCGCGGGCAACGTCGCGAGCGCGCTGCGGGCCGTCGTCGAGGAGCACGGCGGTACCGTGGTCACCGGCGCCCACGTCGAGCGGATCCTGGTCGACGACGGGCGGGCCACCGGGGTGCGGCTCGCCAACGGCGACGTGCTCACCGCCCGCCGGTTCGTGTCCAGCGCGGTCGACGCCCCGCAGACCGTGCGGCTGGCGGGCCCGGAGAACTTCGGCGCGGAGATCGCGGCCAAGGTCGAGGACTACAAGTGGGCCGGGCACAGCCTCGTCACCCTCCACCTGGCGCTCGACGAGGCGCCCCGCTACCGGGCCGCCGAGTTCGAGCCCGACGTGGACCGGGCCTTCCTCGTGGTGCTCGGCGCCGACGACAGCGAGCAGCTCGGCCGCACCTTCGACCAGATCCACCGGGGACGACTGCCCGACCGGCTGGCCGGCAACGGCGCGTGCCCCTCTTTGTTCGACCCCTCGTACGCGCCGGACGGCAAACACGTGGCGTTCTGGTGGCCGTGGGCCCCGTACGACCTCGGCGGCGATCCGGCGAGCTGGGACACACGGCGCGAGGAGGTCGGGGAGCGGCTGCTCGCCGAGTGGGCCGAGTACGCCCCCAACCTGGCGAACGGCGCCGTCCTGGGGAAACGGGTCTTCACACCGCTCGACATCGAGCGGCACTGCGTCAACATGGTGCGCGGCAGCCACCATGTCGGGGCCTACGAGCCGTCCCAGCTGGGCGGCAACCGGCCGGTCCCCGAGATGGGCCAGTACCGTACCCCCGTCGACGGCCTCTACCTCTGCGGCGCCAGCAGCCACCCGGGCGGCTCGGTCTCCGCGGCGCCCGGATACAACGGCGCCAACGCCATCGCAGAAGACCTCGAACTGGAAACCTGGTGGACGCCGGTTCCCGCACCCCGGTGGAGCGAGTGAAGTCCCGTTTCGTCACCAAGAATCCAGCCACGCCAGGGTTCAGGATGGGCAGTCCCGCATCCATGCACGAGCAGCTCTCCCTGCTCAACGCGGCCAGCAAGCGCATCGGCAGCACGCTCGACATGTTCGAGACCGGCAGGGAGCTGATGGACGTCGCCGTGCCGCGCTTCGCGGACGCGGCGGGCATCCTCGTCCAGGACCGGCTGGTGACCGAGGGGGAGTTCCCCCAGGAGACCACCGACGGCTCGGCGCTGGTGCGGCGGATCGCGGTCGGCGTGGCCGACCCCTCCCCCGGCGAGTACGCCAGGGCGTTCCCCGTAGACGAGGTGGCCGTCTACGAGGCCTGGACCCCCTACGCCCGGTGCATGGCCACCGGCAACCCGATCCTCTACCCCCGCCTGGGGCGCAGGACCGCCGAGGAGATCGGGCGTTTCTGGAAGCGCGACTCGGTGTCGAAGGTGCTGGAGGACAGCTCGTTCCTGGTGGTGCCGCTGAAGGCGCGCGGCCGGGTGCTGGGCTTCGTCATCTTCACCCGCAGGCCCACCAGCCAGCCCTTCGACGAGCAGGACGTCAACCTGGCCGAGGAGCTCGCGGCCAGGACCGGCGTCTGCCTCGACAACGCGCGGCTCTACAACCGCGAGCGCCGCACCGCGCTCACCCTGCAGAGCAGCCTGCTGCCCGTCGACCTCTCCCAGCCGCTGGGTCTCACGATCGCCTCCCGCTACCTGCCGGCCAGCGACCTGGTCGGGGTGGGCGGCGACTGGTACGACGTGATCCCGCTGCCCGGCTGCCGGGTCGCCCTCGTCGTCGGCGACGTGATGGGGCACGGCATCAGGGCCGCCGCCACCATGGGCCAGCTCCGCACGGCCGCGCGCACGCTGGCCAGCATGGACCTGAGCCCGGCCGACGTGCTGTTCCGGCTCAACCTGATGAGCCAGGACCTGGACGCCAGCCAGATCGCCACATGCGTGTACGCCACCTACGACCCGGTCACCCGGCGGTGCGCGATGGCCTGCGCCGGGCACGTGCCGCCGATCCTGGTACGGCCCGGCGGCGAGACCGAGCTGCTGGAGCTGCCGCCGGGGCTTCCCCTGGGCATCGGCAACGAGCCGGCCGAGATGCGGGAGTTCACGCTTCCCGGCGGGACCGTGCTCGCCTTCTACACCGACGGCCTGGTGGAGAGCCGCAACCGGGACATCGAGGAGGGCATCAACGCGCTGCGCGGCCTGCTCGCCGGCCCCGACCACGATCTGGAGGAGGTCTGCGACCTCACGATCAGCGCCCAGCGGCCCGGCCACGAGCGTGACGACATCGCCCTCCTGCTGGCCAGGGTGTCGGAGCTGACGGAGAACGAGTTCGTCGAGACCTCGCTGCCCTCCGACCGCCGTTCCGCCTCCCAGGCGCGCCGTTTCGTCCGGACCACGCTCGACAAGTGGGAGCTGTCCTCGCTCTGCGACAACACCGAGCTGATGGTCAGCGAGCTGGTCGCCAACGCGGTCGAGCACGGTCAGGGCGAGGTCGAGCTGCGGCTGCTGCGCGGGCCCACGCTGGTCTGCGAGGTGTCCGACAGCTCCGCGTCCGAGCCGGTCATGCGGGAGGCGTCCACCACCAACGACACCGGCCGCGGCCTGCATCTCATCAACTGGCTCGCCCATCGCTGGGGGTCCCGCCTCACCCCGAAGGGCAAGATCGTCTGGATCGAGCAGCGGCTGCCCTAGGCCGGTGGTCCCGCCCTGGCCGTCGTGCGGGCTCCGGTGCCGCCTCCCGCGTCACCGGAGCCCGTAACTTTCGAGCGGCGTGCCCGCGTCTTGGGGACCCGTACGGCCAGGGCCTTTCACGCCTCGCACGTCATCGGGGTCCGTACGGCCAGGCCCTTTCACGCCTCCGGCGGCACCGAGCCCGTATCCCCAAGTCGCACGCCCCGCGGCACCGAGCCCGTACGACGGCGGAGCCCCCCGCCGCGTGGGTTCTCGCGGTGGGGGGCTCGGCGTGCGGGCGGGGTTTCGCTGGGGTCAGCGGACCTCGTAGACGGCGGTGGTGCCGCTGATCTCGTTGCCGACCACCAGGAGCGGGCGGCGGGTGGGGCTGTCGGCGGCGGGGACGAACAGCACGCCCTCGGGGCCGACGTCCCCGGCGGTGCCGTCCTCGATCGAGCCGGTCAGGTCACGGGTGTTGACGTACCCGGCCAGGCGCGGCGCCCGCGGGTCGCCCAGGTCGTAGGCGACGATCCCGCCGACCCGCTCCAGCCCGGCGAAGGCGTAGGTACGGCCGCGCACCTCGCCGACCGCGACGCCCTCGGGCTCGGGGCCCTTGTTGTCGCTGCGGCTGTCGAAGGAGTCGTCCTCCTCGTTGTCGGCGTTGAAGGCGCCGGGCAGCTCCTTGGCGACGAGCCGCTCCAGCTGGTCGCCGGAGTCCCAGACGAGCGCTCCCGAGGTGGACCTGATCGAGATCGAGCGGGCCCCGAACGCGTGCAGCTCGGTGTAGGCGCCGCTCGCGTCCTTGGGAGAGTCGACGGCCACGTTCAGCCGGCCGAGCTCGGTGTCCTTCTTGAGGTTCTCGGCGTCGGGCAGCGCGAGCTTCAGGTCCTTCACCCTCACCTCGTCGGCGTGGCAGTCCCAGTCGCGCCCGTCGCCCTCGTTCGCGGTGACCAGATAGGTCCGCCCGCGGTCGCGGAAGTGCGCGATCGCGTCGGGCTGGTACATGCCCTTCACGGGGCGGGGCCTGATGTCGATCTTCCCGTCCTTGTCCGAGGCGTCGAACCCGGTCTTCGACCAGTCCTTCAGCCCCAGCGGGACGACGTCGCGGACCGCGGCCCGATCCAGGTCGACGATCGCGAGCGCGTTGTTCTCCTGGAGGGTCACGTAGGCGGTGTCGCCCTCGACGGTGACGTACTCCGGCTCCAGGTCCCGGGCGGCGGTGGCGCCGGGGCCGGTGATCCGCACTCCCCTGGCCCGCAGCCGCTCCGCGTCGAACTTCGCGAACCCCGCGGTCCGCACCGTCCAGCGCTTCAGGTCGACGACGCTCACCGAGCCCTCGGGGTCGGCCACCTCGCCCTCGCAGTAGGAGGTCGGCTCCCCCTCGTTGGCCACGACCACCCGCTTCCCGTCCGGGGTGAAGGTCACCATGTCGGGCAGCGCGCCCACGGTCACCTGCTTGAGCTTCCTCCCGCTCCGGGCGTCGAAGAAGGCGACGGTGCCCGGGTCGGTCTTGACCGCGGCCTGCTGGGCCACGGCGACCAGGCCGCGGCGCACCGCGACGCTGTTGGCGCCGGGGGTGGCCAGGGTGGCGACCTTGCGCGGCTTGCGCGGGTCGCGGATGTCGAGCACGTCGACGGTACCGGCCTGCGCGTTCACCACGAAGACCCGGCGGGTCGCGGCGTCGTACGCGGTGATCTCCGAGGCGCCGGCGGCGACGGTACCGGTGGTGTAGCGGCCGAGGAAGGTCAGCTTGACGCCGCCGTGGCCGGACTCGGCGGCGGCCGCCGTCACGGAGGCGGGCATAAGGAGCAGGCCGGTGACCGCCGCGGCGGCCGCGCGGGTGAAAGTCGTGGTGCGCATGAGACGAATTGTCACGAAATATCGTGACTTCCCCCTGACGTCGAGATGACCACGGGATGAAGCCCCACGGTCTGATGTACCCCGGACGGATCCCCATCGACACTCCGGGCATGCCGGTCATGTCCGTTGACGCGATGACTACTGGCTGCCCAGGGGTTACGGTCAAGATGAGAGCCGGGAGGAAACCCGGGAGGGCATCGGGAGGGGCATGATGACCATCGACATACCCGAGGCTTACCGGCGCGCGCTGGACGACTTCGGCGCCCTCGTCCACCGGGTCGGCCCCGGCCAGTGGGACAACCCGACGCCGTGCGTCGACTGGGACGTGCACGCCCTGGTCAACCACGTGGTCGGCGAGAACCTGTGGGCCCCCGTGCTGCTCGCCGGGGGGACCTCCGCGGAGGTCGGCGACGCCTTCGAGGGGGATCTGCTCGGCGACGACCCCATCAAGGCGTTCGACACCTCGGCCGTGCCCGCCGTCCAGGCGGCGACGGACGTCCACGCCCTCGACCGGCTCGTCCACCTGCCGTTCGGCGACGTGCCCGGCCGGGAGTACGTCACCGAGCTGTTCGCCGACACGCTCATCCACACCTGGGACCTGGCCCGCGCCATCGGCGCCGACGAGCGGCTCGACCCCGAGCTGGTCGAGGCCTGCGCCGCCTGGTTCAGCCACATGGAGCCCGGTCACCGGCAGTCGTCGGCCGTCGGAGAGCCCCCGGAGGCGCCCTCCGACGACACCGAAGACGCCGACGACACCGATGACGCTGACGACACCGACGCGCAGACCCGGCTGCTGGCCTCCTGGGGCCGCCGCGCCTGACCGTCCGTCCCCTGTTCTCCGTCCCCCGGGCGCTCGCGCACGGCTCACGCGGGGAGGTCCGGGTCCGCTAGGCGGGCCGCTTGCCGTGGTTCGCCTTGCGCTTCCTGCGGGCCTTGGCCTTACGCGCTCGTCTGCCCATGCCGACCACCCCTTCCCCAAGGTTCTCCGAGGTTCCTCCGGGGACCGCACGGGACTCGATCTCACCGGCTCAGACCTTCACATTCCTCCCGGAACGGCGGTCACACAAGGCCCGGACGGCGATCCGTCCCGCTCCGGTGGACCGGGTTTCCCCGGCCTTTGCCCGGCTCCGGCATTCCCCGCCCCTCCGATACGGGCACCGGCCGGGTCCTAGGCTCCGTCACATGAGCGAGAAGCTGATGGCCCGCTGGCGATCCCTGGCCGGCCTCGGGGCCGACCCCCTCGGCAGCGAACTGATCACCCGGTACGGCGAGCCGCACCGCAGATACCACACGACCGCCCACCTGGAGGCCGTGCTCACCCATGTCGACGCCCTCGCCGGTCACGCCGAGCATCCGGACCTCGTACGGCTGGCGGCCTGGTTCCACGACGCCGTCTACGACCCCCGGCGCGGCGACAACGAGGAGCGGAGCGCGGGGCTGGCCGAGCGGGCGCTGCCGGAGATGGGGCTGCCGGCGGAGGCCGTGGCGACGGTCGCCCGGCTGGTCAGGCTGACCGTCACGCACGACCCCGCGCCCGGCGACGCGGACGGGGCCGTGCTGTCCGACGCGGACCTGGCGATCCTGGGCTCGTCCCCCGAGGTCTACGCCCGCTACGCGGCGGCCGTGCGCGAGGAGTACGGCTTCGTGCCGGACGACGCGTTCAGGGCCGGGCGGGCCGCCGTGCTGCGCTCGCTGCTCGACCTTCCGGTGATCTTCCGCGTCGCCGATCTGGAGGGGGCGGCGAGGGCGAACGTCGCGGCGGAGCTTGAGCGGTTGTGAGCGGCCGGTCATCTTGAGCGACTGTGAGTGGTTAGCCACCAGGACTCAACAACATCCCGCCTGGTTATCGTGGTAATTTGGTGGAATCTGGTGGATTAAGGGGAGCGAGGAGGGCGAGGCATGCTTGCCCAGCAGCGGCAGCAGGCGATCCTGGAGAGGGTGCGCGGTAGCGGCGGGGTCAGGGTCGCCGATCTCGTCCGGGAGCTCGGCGTGTCGGACATGACGATCCGGCGCGATCTTGAGGTGCTCTCCGAGCGCGGCCTGGTGGAGAAGGTCCACGGCGGCGCCACCGCCGCCGGGCCCGGCTCGACCGAGGAGCCGGGCTTCGCCGCCAAGTCGGCACGTCAGCAGGCGGAGAAGGAGACGATCGCCCAGCACGCCGCCAGGCTCGTCCGGCCGGCCACCGCGATCGCGCTCTCCGCGGGGACCACGACCTGGACGCTCGCCCACCACGTGGTCGACGTGCCCGAGCTGACCGTGATCACCAACTCGGTCCGGATCGCCGACGTCTTCCACCGCTCCCCCAGGGCCGACCGCACGGTCGTGCTGACCGGCGGGGTCCGCACCCCCTCCGACGCCCTGGTCGGCCCGGTCGCGGTCTCGGCGATCCGCGGGCTCCACGTCGACACCCTCTTCCTCGGCGTGCACGGGATCAGCACTCGCGCCGGGTTCACCACCCCCAACCTGATGGAGGCCGAGACCGACCGCGAGCTGGTCGCCTCCGCGCACCGCCTCGTGGTGACCGCGGACCACACCAAGTGGGGCACGGTCGGCATCAGCACGATCGCCCAGCTGGCCGAGGCCCACATCGTGGTCAGCGACTCCGGCCTGACCGAGGAGGCCCGCGAGGAGCTCGCCGCCTCGGTGGGCGAGCTGATCATCGCGGAACCCCAGCGAGAGAGCGAGATCGCCGGCCGATGAAGCGCACGATCACCCACCTGGCCGACGGCCGGGAGCTCATCTACTTCGACCGGCGCGACGACGCCGACCGCGGGGCCGTCGACCGGCGTGACCTGCCACCCCGCCCCGCCGCCTCCGAGCTGCGCTACGACCCGCTCACCGAGGAGTGGATCGCGGTGGCCGGGCACCGCCAGGGCCGCACCTTCCTGCCCCCGACGAGTGAGTGCCCGCTCTGTCCCTCCACTCCCGGCAACCTGACCGAGGTGCCCTCCTCCGACTACGACGTGGTGGTCTTCGAGAACCGGTTCCCGTCGTTCTCCGCCCAGCCGGGCGAGCACCGGGAGATCGGCGGGCTGAGCGAGGTCCGTCCGGGGATCGGCAGGTGCGAGGTGGTCTGCTTCACCTCCGAGCACGACTCGTCGTTCTCGCGGCTCTCCCCCGAGCGGGTCGAGCTGGTCATGGAGGCCTGGGTCGACCGTACGGCGGAGCTGTCGGCGACGCCCGGCGTGGAGCAGGTGTTCTGCTTCGAGAACCGGGGGGCGGAGATCGGCATCACGCTGGCCCACCCGCACGGCCAGATCTACGCGTACCCCTACGTGACCCCGCGCACCAGGCTCACCCTCGGGGCGGCCGGGCGCCACCGGGAGCGGACCGGCGGCGACCTGTTCGCCGACGTCCTGGCCGCGGAGCGGGAGGCCGGGGTCCGGGTGGTGGGCTCGAACGAGCACTGGACGGCGTTCGTCCCGGCCGCGGCGCGCTGGCCGGTGGAGGTGCATCTCTACCCGCACCGCCGGGTCCCCGACCTGGTCGCGCTGGAGACCGAGGAGCGCGCGGCGTTCGGCCCCCTCTACACCGACGTGCTCCGCCGCCTCGACGGGCTGTTCGGGGTGCCCATGCCGTACATCGCGGCCTGGCACCAGGCACCGGTCTCCACCGGCCGCGACCTGTCGTACGCGCACATGGAGCTGTTCAGCATCCGCCGCGCGCCGGACAAGCTGAAATACCTGGCGGGGTCGGAGTCGGCCATGGGCGCCTTCGTGAACGACGTGTCCCCCGAGGGAACAGCACATCTTCTGCGCTCTGTTATCACGAACTGATTACCGCTCGGTCTCGTCTTGAGGTCGCGTGACCTGCTGTTTACCACTACTATCCTTCCCACATCGGCCGTAAACGCTGATTTGCCTAATCCCGGGCACCTTGCCCGGGAACCGGGGAACCACCGCACCTGGGGTGAGACCACTTCGGTGGAAGGGCTTCCTCCAGCCCGAACCCGTCAGCTAACCCGGTAGGCGGAAGGAGAGGAGAGTTCGTGGCGGCCCCGTCCCCCACGTTCCGTCGGCATGCCGCTCTGGCCCTCTGTCTGAGCTCGATCGTGGCGTTCACCATCGGTGCCCCCACCGCGGGAAGCGCGGAACCCAAGCCGACCGAGGCCAAACTCCGTGCCGAACTGGCCAAACTCGGCAAGAAACTCGACGGGCTGATCGAGACCTACGCGGCCAAGCGCGAGTCCCTCAGGAAGGCGCAGAAGGCCGAGGCCGTCGCCAAGCAGAACCTGGGCAAGGCCGAGGAGACCTACGTCGAGGCCAAGAGGCAGGTCGACTCCATCGTCCAGCTTCGCTACCAGACCAGCAGCAGCGGCGGGCTGCCCGCGCTGATGTTCTCCGGCGACATGGGCGCCGCCGCGGTGATGGAGCAGCTCACCGCCCAGCAGAGCGCCTACCTGGAGGGTTTCGCCGGCAGCCTCGAACGCAGGAAGAAGGCGTCGGAGACGGCGTCCAGGCTCACCGACGAGATCCGCGACGAGGCCAAGGAGGTGGAGAGCCAGCGCGAGAAGGCCGAGGACGTGATCCGCGACGTCAAGGACAGGCTCGACAGGCTCGCCCCCACCGGTTCCGGCCGCCGCTCCGACGGCAGCTGGGCCCCGCAGCTGCCCACCGGCGCCGACAACATCACCGACCGCACCCGGATCATGCGCGACGCCGTCATGCGGCGCTTCAGCCTGCCGTACTCCGTCGGCTGCTACCGGTCCGCCAACGACGGCGGCGAGCACCCCCTGGGCCGCGCCTGCGACTTCATGATGAGCACCGGCGGCACGATGCCCTCGGCCGCCAACAACGCGCTGGGCGACGAGATCGCCGCCTGGGCCATCAAGAACAAGGCCAGGCTCGGCGTGAAGTACGTGATCTGGCGCCAGCGCATCAACCACGGCTCCGGCTGGAACTTCATGTCCAACCGCGGCGGCGTCACGGCCAACCACTTCGACCACCCGCACATCTCGATGTACTGAGCCACCGTGGGCGAGAAGCAGCCTGGACCGGGACGCCGCACTTTTCCCGCACGATTGCTGTACGCGTCACCGGGCGGTGAAGTCGCGAGTCAGGATCGCGGGCACTAAGGAACGACGTTCACGTCGAAGAAGATGCCCGACAGGTGCGGCATGAAGGGCACTCCCTGCTCGTCGAGCATCTTCCAGTAGACCTTGCACCTTCCCGGCGTCGACCGGGCCTCGACGGACACGCTGATCACCGCCGGCTGCCCCGGGTCGGTGTCGGGGAGCGCTGTGGAGGTCGGCGAGCCACACCCGTCGGCTCCCGGCTGGAGCGGCTCGCGGGCCAGCCTGCGGGCGCGCCAGGGGACCGAACCGGTGTTGGTGATCTTCCAGGTCTTCACGAACCGCTCCCCCACCTTGACCTCGCTGCCGTCGGGGTAGGTGACGTCGGCGTCCAGCCGCGAGCTGTCGCCGGGAATGGGCCGTTCGGGACTGGGCGCCTGCTGCGGGCCGCCGCTCGTGACGGATTCGCCTTCACCGGGCCGCCCCCGGTCCTGGAACAGCCAGTACCCTCCTGCCCCGCCGAGCCCGAGCAGGCAGGCGAGGCCCGCCACGGCGAGGGGGGAGACCTTGCGGCGGGACGGCGCGACCCGCCCGGGACCGGCGGCGTGGCGGGACGGCGCGACCCGCCCGGGACCGGCGGCGTGGCGGGACGGCGCGACCCGCCCGGGACCGGCGGCGTGGCGGGACGGCGCGACCCGCCCGGGACCGGCGGCGTGGCGGGACGGCGCGGCCCGCCCGGGACCGGCGGCGTGGCGGGATGGCGCGGCCCGCCCGGGATCGGCACGGGCGCCGGGGCCCTGCTCCGGATGTCCCTGCTCCTGGTGTCCCTGCTCCGGGAGGGGGGTGAGGGTCACCGGCGCGGAAGACCCCGAAGTGTCCGTGTCCGTGTCCGTGCCGTGCTCCGCGACGATCTCCAGGTGCAGGCGGCGGAGTTCGGGCCGGGGGCCGGTCCCGAGCTCGTCGGCGAGGGTCCTGCGGAGCCGTTCGTAGACCGTGAGCGCCTCGGCGGACCTGCCGGTCACGTGCAGGGCCCGGACCAGCCGGTACTGCAGGGACTCGCGGAGCGGGCTGCGCGCCACCTCGTCGGCGAGCTCGGCGACCAGGGTGGCCGGAAGGTTCTCCTCGGCGAGGCAGAGGTCCGCGTACGACTCCATCGCCGACAGCCTGAGTTCCTCCGGCCGCGCCACCTGGATCTCGACACAGGGGGTCGGCGGCACGTCGGAGAACGGCCTTCCCCGCCAGATCGACAGTCCCTCCCGCAACGCGGACACGTCACCGGAGGAGCCGGGGGAACCGAGGGAGCCTCGGGAGAGGGTCTCCTCGAAGCGCGCGACGTCCGTGCCGGCGTGGTCGAGGTTCAGCTCGTACCCGCCGGAGCGGCTGACCAGGACCCGCTTGGCCACCTCCTCGCGGGCGATGGAGCGGAGTGCCGCGCGCAGCCGGGAGGCCCGCACCTGGACGGCGTTCGCCGGGTTCGCCGGAAGCCGGTCCTGCCAGAGCACGTCGGCCAGGTGCTCGTTGGTGATCAGCCTGCCGGGGTGGGCGAGCAGTTCACCGAGAAAGGCCCTGTCCTTGGCCGCGCTGGGGCGACGGATCGCCCGCCGTGCACGATTTCGAGAGGCCCGAGTATGAGAAACTCCACGCCGGGCAGTCTCCAATCCGGCGCGACCCCAAAGATCCACAAAACGGTGAAAGCGGGGACGATCGCTCGCCCCCGCCATCACGCCTGAGTGGTTCAGCCGAAGTATCGGATCACGTTCGGCAGCCGGTTACCTCCGTAGACCGCGGTGACGTGCACGCTGTTGGGGCCGCGCGGCGCCGCTTCCGGCGGGCGGGCCGCCGTCCTCCGTCGAGGGCTGGTCGTTGTCGCAGCGCGGCATGTTGGACAGGAAGCCGTCCGAGCCGGTCTTGACATGGTGGTCGGCGACCCAGAGACCGTCGGTGGTCTTGTCCCAGACCGTGGAGCCGTAGGCGGCGCCGCCGGTGACCTGGCAGACCACGTTGACGGTCTGGCCCTTGAGGTACATGTCCGCCTTCACCACGCGGGCGGTGAGGGACTTGGCGGCACGTCGGTTCAGGTTCTCCTTCGCGGGGAATCCCACGGCGGTACGCGGGCCGCTGCGAGCCGCCCGTGATCACCAGGATGGAGGCGAGCATGGCGAACAACGCCAGCAGCGCGTGGCCCCGTCGTCCGCGCGGGCCGATGGCCCGCGCCCCTGGGGGAATCGAGAAGTTTTTCACCCGCGTCAGCATCGACGGGTGTCCTGCACGATTCCTGCACGCGCCCGTCCACGACTCCTGCACTCATCCTGTCCGCGCCGACCTGGGGTTTCGCCGCTGACCCGCTGACCCGCCGACCCGCCGACCGGCGGCCGGGCTCAGAGCGTCTTCGGCCGGTCCGCGTCCTGTCCGGGAAGGCCGGGAGACTCCGGGGACTTCCGGGATTCCGGGGGCACGGGGGCCTCGGGAGCCGCGGGACGCCCGGAGGACCTCGGGCGCTCAGGAGACCTGCCACGATCGGGAGACGTGGCGCGGGCGGGCGGGCCGGGAGCCTCCGGACGGCGGACGTAGACCGGGGTTCCCGTCGGGGTCATGTCGTAGAGCGCCTTGGCGTTGTGGAGCGGGACCCGGATGCACCCGTGGGACGCGGGGTGCCGTGGCACCCGCTCCGAGCCGTGGAAGCCGATGCCCTCGTTGAAATAGATGGTGTAGAACTGGTCGCCCAGCGGCCCGCTCGTCCATCCGGGCGTCCGGAACCAGGCGCGGAAGTCGCCGGTGGGCGTGACGGCGACCCCGCAGTGGCCCTTCTTGCAGTAGTGCTCGCCGTTGCCTGTCGAGATGTGGGAGACCAGTTCGGGCCTGCCGTCCTTCCACGCGGTGAGCAGCTGGCGGCGCAGGTCGATCTCCACCCTCGTGGGCTCCCCGTACGACACCAGCGGTTTGAGGCGCGCCGGGCGGGAGAGCGCCCGCCAGGTCTGCGGGTCGATCTGGTCGGCGGGGGGCAGCCCGTTCGCCTTCTGGAAGGCCCACACGGCCGCGCGCAGCGCGGGACGGTACTCGTCGCGGGCCTCTCCCGGCCCGAACCCCAGCCGGTCGAGGCGCCGGTGGACCTCCTGGACCTGGGCTCCCCTGTCGCCCGGGCGAAGGAGGGGAAAGCGTGACAGCGGGGTCTGCCCGGCGTGAGGCGCGGGAGGGCGCTCACGGGGAAGGGGAACGGGCGCCCCGGTATCCCGCGACGACACGACACCGGTGTTCGCGACACCGAACGGCAGGCACGCGGTGAGCGCGAGGGCCGAGTTAGCGACCAGGAGGCACGTGATTGTTCTCCGCATTTTTTGACGCCTATCCGCTCTCGGGAGAAATCCGTTAGAAGGAATACGAGTACGCGCGATCCTCTATCGCCGCGCGCACCAGGCCGACGGCCTCCTGGGCGCATCCCCAGGAAAAGCTGAATCCGGCTCCGCCGTGCGCGAAGTTGTAGACGACCTTTTCCTCGTCGTCCCATTCGAGGCAGACGTTCTCGTTACGGAACGGCCGCAGCCCCACCCGTACCGGCTCGTCGGGATCCAGCCTGGCGTGTCGCAGTGCGGGCATGAAGGCGAGGCACCGTTCGTACATCTCCCGTACGGGAGCGTGGTTCTCCAGGTTTATTCCGGTGTCCCACTCGTCCTTCTCCGCCAGTCCGCCGAGAACGAGGAGTCTCGGATTGCGCGGCACGATGAAGACGATGTCCTGCTCGTCCTTGTTCTGCTCGTCGTGGGAGACGCAGTGGGCCTCGCGGATCCGGCGCCCGCGCAGCCCGTCGTTGCGGACCCGTACCAGCGCGCCGCGCAGCGGGTACATGCCGATGCCGCGGAGCCCGGCGGTGCCGAGACCCGCGCAGCAGACGATCACCTCGGCGCCGAAGCGGTCGAGGAGCTCGGCCCTGCGCTCGGCCAGCAGTCCCTCGACCCGGTACCGCTCGACCCGCACCCCGTGGATCTTGACCTGCCGCATCAGCCACGCCATGTACTGGTCGGTGTCGATCATGGGCGCCATGTGCGAGTACGCGTCGACCACGCCGTAGTCGGGGCTGACGCCGTTGCGTTCGGCGAGCGACCGGTCGCGGACGAAGCCGCGCACCTTCCCCGCGAGCTCCCGCATCTTGTGGAGATCGTGCGGGCTCTCCTCGACGGGGTGCTTGAAATAGAAGTTGGACCTTCGCATGGCCACCCCGGGAACCTTCGCGCGGGCCAGCCTCTCGAACATCCCGTACGAGGTGACGCACCAGTTCTTGGAGCGGGCGAGCGAGATCTGGTCGTGGTGGTAACCGCACACCGCCGGCGGCCACTCCCACAGCGCGCCCGCGACGACCGAGACGATGTCGGGCGCGAATCGCTCCGCGACGACGGTGACGCGAAACCCCTCCCTGGCCAGGCACAACGCAGTGGTCAACCCGCTCACCCCGGCCCCGACGACAAGTATCTTCTCTGAATTCGCGCGCACCTGGGAACGCCTTCTCTCCGGATCCGTCCAGCTCGATCACTTTCCGGCGTGACCGGCCGGGGGAGGCCGTCACGACGAACACCGAAACCCCTCCACAGTAAATCGGGACAGTGGTGAATCCCGGAACGGCGGCGAACACGAAATGGGAGAGGATCCGCCGCGGGCCGATGGGAAACCATTACCGACCGAGGAAACAATCTGGATTGAACGGGGAAAAGCCGCACTCGACCTGAATCCTCCGATGACAAACCTTTGGCCACGTGCCAGATTTTCATCACCAATCCACCGATCGACCCGGGCGAATATTGACACCTCCTTAGTCGAGCCCGGGGCGTCACAACGGGTCGGCCGGGGGCGCGGCGGGGTGAATTGTCTACTTTGCTCTGTGGACTCGCCTATATGCCCTCGGTGGGATTGTTGAGGGCAGGTAGGGGGGCGAGTCTCACTTGTTGTAGAACGTGGTGGCTGAACAGCGGGTAGTGCCGACATATACCGACGCGTACGTGCCCCCGGCACTCCGGCATACGGGACTCCAGCACGCGGGACTCCGGGGCGCGGGACTCCGGGGCGCGGGACTATGCCCGAGCCTCCACCCGGGGCTCCCCCGCCGGTGGCGGACGGGACGCCGGTCGATCACGACGGCCGCCGGGAGGAAGAGGCCGGGCGCCCACGGCCGTACAGGAGGAAAGCCCTCGGCCGTACGGGAGGAAAAGGGTATGACAGCGGTCCCGCGCGCCGACAGGATTGCGTCATGACCGACACACGCGTTGACCCTCCCTTCATCGCCGACGAGAGCACCATGCTGCACTCCTGGCTCGACTGGCACCGGGAGACCCTGGCCGTGAAGTGCGCCGGACTCTCGGACGAGCGGCTTCGCCTGCGTTCCGCCGAGCCGTCCACGCTCTCCCTGCTGGGCCTGGTCCGCCACATGGCCGAGGTGGAGCGCAACTGGTTCCGCAACATCCTCAACGGCGAGGGCGCCGCCCCGTTCTACTACTCCGACGACGACCCCGACGGCGACTTCGACACCCTGGAGACGAGCACGGCGGAGCAGGCGTTCGCCCGCTGGCGAGGAGAGGTCGAGCACGCGCGCGAGCTGTCCGCCGGGCTGTCCGCGGACACCGTGGGAAAAACGCAACGCCACGGCCATGACGTCTCACTTCGCTGGATCCTCATCCACATGATCGAGGAGTACGCCCGGCACAACGGCCACGCCGACATCATCCGCCAGCGGATCGACGGGGTCACCGGCGAGTAGCGCCGACCGGCGGGACACCTGCCTCTCCCGGGGTGAGGCAGGCCGCGTACCCCCCCGCCCGGCGACGCCTCCACCGAGATGAACGGGCGACGGTACGCGTCCACCGGGGCGGGCACGCGCGGAGAGCCGACGGCTCCCGCGAAGGACGGTCCGGTCGCGGCGACAGGCCGGCCAGCCGCAGAACCGACAGGTCCCGCGAAGGACGGTCCGATCCCGGCGGCAAACCGGTCAGCCGCAGAACCGGCAGGTCCCGCGAAGGACGGTCCGGCCGATGGGGCGGGCCGGTCAGCCTGAGGCGGAGGTCTCCACGAGTGTTTCGGCGATCATCCGGTCGAGGTTGGCCAGGTTCGCCGGGCGGGCGATGGCGGCCTCGGCGAAACGGTCGAGAAGCCGGGCGAAGATCTCGCGGTCCGGCTCGTCCCAGTCGGCCATCAGGCCGTCCAGGTAGGTGCGCCGGTGGCGGACCACCACCTCCAGCACGCGGCGGCCCCGCTCGCTCAGCACGAGCCGGGCCCGCCTGGCGTCCACGGCCGACTCCTCGCGCTCCACGAACCCCGCGCCGGCCGCGTCGTTGACCAGCCTGCTCGCCGTGGAGGGATCGACGCCCAGTTGCTCGGCGACGGCGCCCACGGTCACCTCGGACACGTCCAGGCTCAGCTTGTGCACGGCGTGCACGACCATCACGTTCGACATGTGCACCGGCCGCTGCGGCTCCCCGGCCTTGCGCGCGCGCAGTGGCCGCGACCAGATCCGGCGTAACCGGAACAGGGCCACGTCGATCACCGCTCCAGGCGTTCCCTCGTTCACGGCGTCACCCTAACCCCTGCGGGCATGCGCGCCGCCTCTCCCGGCCCCACGCGCGGTACGACGGCCCGTGCGGGACACCGGGGCGGAAGACGGTCAGCCGGACAGCCGGACCGGGTTGACCAGGTCGGCGTACATCAGCAGGCCCGCCATGATGATCATCAGGAAGGCGATCGCGTAGGTGAGCGGGAGCGCCTTGGCGATGTCGACGTGTCCCGGCGCGGGGCGGCGGGCGACGCGGGCGAAGCCGCGCTTGATCCCCTCCCACAGGCCGCCCGCGACGTGGCCGCCGTCCAGGGGGAGCAGCGGGATCAGGTTGAACAGGCCGATCGCCAGGTTGAAGCCCGCGAGCAGGTTGATGAAGACGACGATCTTGTTTTCCAGCGGGATCGCGGCGGCGGCGATCTCACCGCCGATGCGGCTGACGCCGATGACACCGATCGGGCCGTTCCTGTCGCGCTCGTCCCCGGAGAAGGCGGCGTGCCAGACGCCCACCATCTTCTCGGGGAACCTGAGCAGCGAGGCCGCGGTGGCGGAGGTGAGGTCCCCCATGTGCGCGGCCACGGCGCCGAGGCTCTGCTGCTCGATGACGATCTTCGGGCTCACCCCGAGATATCCGACACCCTTTTCGATCTTGCCCGGCTCGTCCAGCGACTCGCGGTCCTGGGCGATGAGAGCGGCGTTCACGGTCAGCTCCTGACCGGCCCGCCTGATGCCGATCGCGATCGGGCCCGCGCCGTGGTCGCGGATGGCCCGCGTCGCGGCGTCCCAGCTCGCGGCGGGCCTGCCCGCCACGGACACGATGACGTCTCCCGGCCGCAGCCCCGCCGTGCTGGCCGGGCTCGGCCTGTCGGCCGCGGTGCACTCGGGGTTCTTGGCGTAGTCGGCGGCGGTCTTCACGCACTGCGGGATCGAGGCGATCTCGGTCTTCTGGGTGGGGACGCCGAATCCCATGAGCACGACGCCGAACAGGATGAACGCCAGCACGAAGTTCATCGCCGGGCCGCCGGACATGATGATGACCTTCTGCCACCAGGGCTTGCGGTAGAACACCCGGTCCTCGTCGCCCGGCCGCACGTCCTCCAGGGCCACGTCGCGCGCGTTCTCGATCAGGCCCTGCCAGGGGCCCGTGGAGACCGAGCGCACCTTGCCCGGGGCATCGGTGGGCCGGGGCGGCAGCATGCCGATCATGCGGATGTAGCCGCCGAGCGGGAGCCACTTGATGCCGTACTCGGTGTCGCCCTTGCGGCGCGACCACATCGTCGGGCCGAACCCGACCATGTACTGGGTGACCTTGACGCCGAACAGCTTGGCCGGCACCAGGTGGCCGATCTCGTGCAACCCGATCGACACCATCAGTCCCACGAGGAAGACGACGACCCCGACCACGGAGAGCCAGCTCACAGGTTCATACCCCCATCGCGGTATCACCGACAATGCCCCATAAGAGGTTAGCCCAAGTATCCGGCTCGCACGCCGCCGCGAAAAGCGGCATTTCCGGCCGCTCCCCCGATCGGGGCATTTGGGAGCCCTTGGCCGATTAGAGGCACTCCGTTGACATTCAGCGATCGCACGAACACTCTTTGACGAGGGTGAGGGCGAGAGATAGGAGCGTTTTGATCGGGATCCTGGTTGCCGAGCATCTTCCCCTGGTCCGGCGCGGGCTGGTGGCGACGCTGGACAACGAGAACGACATGAGGGTGGTGGCCGACGTGGCAGCCGGGCAGGACGTGCTTCCCGCCGTCCTGCGGCACGCGCCGGAGACCGCGGTCATCGGTCTCGACCTGCCGGACATCTGCGGTTTCACCACCGCGATCCGGCTGCACGAGGAGGCTCCCGCCTGCCGGGTCCTCCTGCTGGCGCGCGACCCCAGCCCCGGCCAGGTCCGCCGGGCCTTCGCCGCCCACGCGCTCGGTTTCATGAGCCTGGAGGTCGGCCCCGAGCAGCTGGCCCACGGCGTACGCCAGGTGGCGGCCGGTCGGCGCGCGGTCGACTCCGAGCTCGCGGTGGCGGCCCTGAGGTCGGCGGAGAACCCCCTGACCCGCAGGGAGCTCGACGTGCTCCGGCTGGTCGCGCAGGGGGCCAAGTCCGGCGAGATCGCCGACCAGCTGTTCCTCTCCGTGGGAACGGTCCGCAACCACCTGTCGCGGATCATGTGCAAGACGCAGGCGCGCAACCGTCTCGACGCCGTACGCATCGCCGACGAGTCCGGGTGGCTCTGAGCCCGGATTACCGGGTGGCTCTGGGCCCGGATCTCAGGGGCGCCAGATGAGGATGAGGGCGCAGTCGTCGTTGTGGCCCGACGACATGGAGGCGACCAGGTTGCGGGCGCCGTCGCGGAACCCCGAGGGCATCAGGCGCTCGGCCTCCCCCAGCAGGCGGTCGAGGCCGGCGTCGATGTCGCGCCCCGGCTGCTCGATCAGGCCGTCGGTGTAGAGCATGAGCGCGTCGCCCTTGCGCAGCATCCCCTGGTCGGCCTCGCAGTGCAGGTCGGGCACGACGCCGAGGACGACGCCCTTCGCCGGGGAGACCCGCCACGTCCCGGTGCCCGACTCGAACTTGACCACCGGGGGGTGACCGGCCGAGGTGATGACGTACTCGCCCGTCACGAGGTTGAGCCGGAGGTGGACCGCGGTGACGAAGCCCTCGGCCTCGCGCTGGCGGTGCAGGTAGGTGTTGCAGGCGGGCAGGAAGTCGTCGACCGAGCCGAGCAGCCCGCCGAAGGTGCCCGACAGCAGCAGCGCCCGGGTGCCCGCGTCGACGCCCTTGCCCGACACGTCGACCAGGGCGAGCTCCAGCGTGTCGCCCTCGCGCATGGAGACCAGGAAGTCGCCGCCGAAGGAGGAGCCCCCGGCCTGCTTGAGCACCACCTTGGAGCCCCACTCCTTGGACAGCGGGGGCAGGTCGCTCTGGCTCTTGAGACGGTCGCGCAACTCCAGCAGCATCGCGTCGCCCCGCAGGCCCTGCACGCCGAGCTTGCCCCGGGTGCGGGCCATCAGCGCGGCCAGCACCGCGGTGAAGACGAAGGTGACCAGCAGGCCGGGACCGATGTGTCCCACCCCGCGCACCACGGCCACGTAGACCAGGGAGGCCGCGACCGCGCACAGCAGCTTGACGAGACTGTTCAGCCTGAGCTGGAGCCCCGCCACGAGGGTGACGGGGATCATGAGCGCCGGGGAGAACCACTCCATGGACACCCTGGCGGCCAGCCCGCCGATCAGCAGCGTGAGCAGGGTCAGGGTGATGAGCAGGTTCCGGTCGCGCGCCAGCGGGCCGCGCCGCAGGAAGCGCACGATGGGCACGAGAAGCGGGACGCGGACCAGGAACGCGCGGAGCGCCGGAGGGAGCAGCGGCACCGGACGGGAACTCATGATGCGCTCGACTGTATCCGGCCGTCCCCCCTTTGGGCAGCCCACTTGACCAACGCCTTGATCATTAAGCAGGGATATTAGATGGCCGGAGCCGTTTGTCCCCTACTACCGTTTGGAAGATGACTCTCAGCCTACGTCCGATCGGCGAAGCCGAATGGTCCGCTTGGAACACCGTGGACGAGGAGGCGTTCGGCGTCGCCGTCCCGGAACACCGGCAGGGGATCTTCAGGCGCAACCTTGAGTTCGACCGCTCGCTCGGCGTGTTCGACGGCGACCTGCTGGTGGGCACCGCCGCGACGTACAGCTTCAGCATGACCGTGCCCGGCGGGCCGATCCCGGTCGGCGGCGTCACCGCGGTCGGCGTGCTGCCCTCGCACCGCCGCCGGGGCATCCTCTCCTCGATGATGACCCGCCAGCTGTCCGACCTGCACGAGCGGGGCGAGGCCGTCGCCGCGCTCTACGCGGCCGAGGCCGCCATCTACGGCCGCTACGGCTACGGCAGGGCCGCCGACTCCCTGGTCTTCCGGATCCCCACGGCGAACGCGGCCTTCACCCGGCACGCCCCGGCCGACCCCGCCCTGAGGCTGCGCGTCGTCAGGCCCGCGGAGGCGACGTCCACCTTCGAGAAGATCTACGAGTCGGCGTTCGAGCGGCGCCCGGGGATGTACGCCCGCACGCCCGCCCGCTGGGAGACGGTGCTGGCCGACCACGAGTCCGACCAGGGCGGCGCCGGCCCGCTGCGCGCGGTGGTCGCCGAGGACGACGGCGGCCCGCGCGGTTACGCCCTCTTCCGGATCAAGGCCGCCTTCGACGACCACGACCTTCCCGCCGGCGAGCTGCGGCTCGGCGAGCTGTTCGGCCTCGACCCCGCCGCCTACGCGCTGCTCTGGCGGCACGTCCTGGACCGCGACCTGGTCTCGCACGTCCTCGCCCAGGGCCGGCCCTCGGACGACCCGCTGATCCACCTGCTCGCCGAGCCGCGCCGGCTCCGCGCGTTCTGGCAGGACGACCTGTGGGTCCGCGTCGTGGACGTCGACCGGGCCCTCGCCGCCCGCCGCTACAGCGCGCCGGTGGACGTGGTGATCGAGGTCGAGGACACCGTGTGCCCGTGGAACGCGCGCCGCTGGCGGCTGACGGCCGACACCTCAGGCGCCCGCTGCGCGCCCTCCGACGACCCCGCCGACCTGACCCTGCCCGTCTCCGTGCTGGGCGCCGCCTACCTGGGCGGGCGGCCGCTGGCGGCGCTGCTGGCGGCGGGGATGGTACGCGAGTCGCGCGCGGGGGCCCTGCGGGAGCTGTCCACCGCCATGTCGTGGGACCCGGCCCCCTGGGCAGGCCTGGTCTTCTGATCCTCGGACGATCCGGCGGCCCGCCCGGCCGCCGGGACGGGCGAGCGCGGGTTATGGTGGCCGGCATGGCACTGCAGAGCTTGCAGATCACCGCGATCACCGCGATGCGGGCGCGAGACGTCTCACGCCCGTCACGGGAGCAGCAGGAGGCCGCGGACCGCCGCCCCCTGCGCGACGAGGCGCCCCGCAAGGAGCCCGCGCGCAACGGGACGCGCAAGGAACCGCCGCGCGGGGAGGCCCCGCCCCGCGAGCGCAACCGGTAGCGGGCCCGGGGCTACGGCAGCGGCGGGAGCTGGCCGATGGTCTCGTACGAGGTGAGCTGCGCGATCCTGCGGTTGTGCCGCTCGGCGCCGGAGTAGGAGGTGCCGAGGAAGGTCTCGACGAACCGGATCGCCTCCTCCGGCTCGTGCATCCGCGAGCCGAGGCTGACGACGTTGGCGTTGTTGTGCTCGCGGGCGAGCCTGGCGGTCTCCTCGCTCCAGGCCAGGGCGGCGCGGACGCCGCGCACCTTGTTGGCCGCGATCTGCTCGCCGTTGCCCGAGCCGCCGATGACGACGCCCAGGCTGCCCGGGTCCTCCACGACGCCCTCGGCCGCGCGCAGCACGAACGGCGGGTAGTCGTCCTCCGCGTCGTAGACGAAGGGACCGCAGTCCTCGACCTCGTGGCCGTGCTCCTTCAGCCAGGAGACGACGTGGTTCTTGAGCTCATAGCCGGCATGGTCGGCACCGATGTAGACGCGCACCCGCACAGTTTCGCAGGTGTACGCGGGCGGCTCCACCCGGCCCCCGGCTAGAGTAATAGCCACAACGCTCACGGAACCCTTACAGAGAGAGCCCCCACATGCGTGACATCCGAGTGGTCGGTGACCCTGTCCTGCGCACGCCCGCCGAGCCGATCATCGACTTCGACCGCGACCTGCGGCGCATGATCGACGAGATGTTCGCCGTGATGTACGCCGCGCGGGGCGTCGGCCTCGCCGGTCCGCAGGTCGGCGTGTCGAAGCGGATCTTCGTCTACGACTGCAGCAACCGCAAGGGCCACGTGATCAACCCGGAGCTGACCGTGGACGACGACGCCGAGGTCCTCGACGAGGAGGGCTGCCTGTCCGTCCCCGACCGCGGGACCGGCACCCCGATCTACGCCAGGACGCCCCGGGCCGCGGGGGTCACCGTGAGCGGCCTGGACCGGCTGGGGCGGCCGATCCGGATCAGGGCCCGCGGCACGCTGGCGCGCTGCTTCCAGCACGAGACCGACCACCTCGACGGCAGGCTCTACGTGGACAGGCTGGCCAGGGACGCCGCCAGGAAGGTCCTGCTCCAGGCCCCCTGATCCCGGTGGCCGCCGGAGCGGCCCCCGGCGCGGGCCGATGGCGATCCCGCCGCGGGACGCCGCCCGATCCCGGCGGCCGGCGTGGTCCTCAGAGCTGGACGGCTTTGATCTCCAGATACTCCTCAAGCCCGAACTCGCCCAGCTCGCGGCCGAGGCCCGACTGCTTGTAGCCGCCGAAGGGCGCCCGCGGGTTGAACTGGCCGCCGTTGACCGCCACCTGGCCGGTGCGCAGCCGCCGGGCGACCTCCACCGCGCGCTGCTCGCTGCCCGCCCACACCGCGCCCGCCAGGCCGTACGGCGTGCCGTTGGCGATGGTGACCGCCTCGTCCTCGCCCCGGAGGTAGGGGATGATCGTGAGGACCGGGCCGAAGATCTCCTCCTGCTCGATCACCATCCCCGGCTCCACCCCGGCGAACACCGTGGGCTCGACGTAGAAGCCGCGCTCCAGGGGCCGGTCGGTGCCTCCGGCGACCAGCCGGGCGCCCTCCTCCTGGCCCCGGTTGATGTAGCGGACGACCCGGTCGCGCTGGGCCGCGGACACGAGGGGGCCGAGCCTGGTCGCCTCGTCGAAGGGGTCGCCGACGGTGTATCTCCCCGCGGCCTCGACGGCGAGACGGACGGCGTCGTCGTACCGGTCGCGATGGACGATCATGCGGGTCCACGCCGAACAGGTCTGGCCGGAGTTGATGAATGCGTTGGCCACCGTCGCCTTGACGGCCGCCCGCAGGTCGGCGTCCGGCAGGATCACGCTGGCGGACTTGCCGCCGAGCTCCAGGGCCACCCGCTTGATCGTCTCGGCCGCGAGCGCGGCCACCCGGCGCCCGGCCCGGGTGGAGCCGGTGAACGACACCATGTCCACCCCCGGATGGGCGGCCAGGGCCTCGCCCACCACCGGGCCGTATCCGCTGACCATGTTGAAGACCCCGGCGGGCAGCCCGACCTCGTCGAGGACGCCGGCGAGCGCGAAGGCCGCCAGCGGCGCCACCTCGCTGGGCTTCAGCACGACCGTGCAGCCCGCGGCGAGCGCGGCGCCCACCTTGCAGACGACCTGGTGGAGCGGGTAGTTCCAGGGGGTGATGGCGGCGACCACCCCGACCGGCTCCCTGAAGACGCGGGAGTTGCCGACCTGCCCGCCCTCGAAGTCGTAGGTCTCGGCCAGCTGGGCGTACGAGGCCAGCACCCCGGCCGGCATCAGCGTCTGCACCCTCATCGCCAGGCCGTACGGGGCGCCCATGTCCGTGGCGATGATCCTGGCTATCTGGTCGGAGCGCTCTCGTATCAGGTCCGCGGCCGCGGCGAGGATCCTGCCCCGCTCGGCGGGGGGCGTCGCCGACCAGGAGGGGAAGGCGGCGCGCGCGGCGGCCACGGCGGCCTCGACGTCGGCGACCGCTCCCGCGGGAACCCTGTCGATCAGCTCCTCGGTCGCGGGATTGATCACGTCGATGCCCTCGGCCGACGCGGACGGTCGCCAGGCTCCGTCCAGGTATAGGTGACGCATGTCCCTCATCCTGGCGTGCGTGCCGTTGTTACGCGAGGGAGAGCCGGACGCGGCTCCCGTACAACGGTGATCGTTGTACGGGAGCACAGCGTGGCCCGGCCCCTGGCCCCGGCCGCGGTCGCGCGCGGCGGGAGGAACGGATCAGTCGAAGATCGGCTGCCGGGTCCTGGAGCGCTTGAGCTCGAAGAACCCGTCGGTGCCCGCCACCAGGCGCACGCCGTCCCAGAGCTTGCCCGCCTCCTCGCCCTTGGGGGCGGGCGAGATGACCGGGCCGAAGAAGGCGACGCCCTCGACGGAGATCACCGGGGTGCCGACCTCCTGGCCGACCCGGTCGATGCCGTCGTTGTGCGAGGCGCGCACCGCCTCGTCGTACTCCGTCGAGTCCATCGCGTCGGCGAACGCGCGGTCCAGCCCGGCGGCCTCCAGGGCCTCCTCGACGGTCTCGCGGAGCGTGTCGAGCTCCTTGCTCTTGCCCTGGTTGTGGAAACGGGTGCCAAGCTCGGTGTAAAGGCGCCCGACCGTCTCGGAGTCGTACTTCTCCTGCACGGCGGCGACCACCCGGACCGGGCCGATGGCCTTGGCGATCAGTTCGCGGTAGCTCTCCGGGACGTCCTTGTCCTCGTTCAGCACGTTCAGGCTCATGATGTGCCAGCGCGGCTCGATCGACCGCACCTTCTCGACCTCCAGCAACCAGCGGGAGGTCATCCACGCGAACGGGCAGAAGGGGTCGAACCAGAGATCCACTGGGGTTCGCTCAGTCATTTTTTTCCGGCTTTCCGGTCGTGAGGCTGCTTCGGTAGCGACAACCCGCACGACGGAGTTCCCTATTCCTCAGGGGGGAATTAATACCTTGACATGCCTCTTTATTCTCGAATCCGGGTATCAGTCCGCAGGCTGATGCGAAGCGACGGTCCGCGCCCTTACGTGGCAGGATTCAGTCACCCCTTAGCAATGGAGCGGGGGAAGTTGTGAAGAGGGAGCGGTAGTGGCAGGCAATCTGACCCGTGACGAGGCGCGCGAGCGCGCACGGCTGCTCAGCGTGCAGTCCTATGCGGTGGAGCTCGACCTGACCGAGGGTGAGGAGCGCTTCGAGAGCGTCACCACGGTCCGCTTCACCAGCACCCGGCCGGGTGCGGAGACGTTCGTCGATCTGGCCGGCGCCAAGGTGCGCAAGGCCGTGCTCAACGGCGTCGAGCTGGACGTGAGCGGCTACGACGTGGAGACCGGGCGGCTGCCGCTGCCGGGCCTGGCCGAGACCAACGAGCTGCGGGTGGACGCCGACTGCTCCTACAGCCGCACCGGCGAGGGCCTGCACCGCTTCGTCGACCCGGTGGACAAGAGCGTCTACCTGCACAGCCAGTTCGAGACGGCCGACGCGCACCGGATGTACGCGTGCTTCGACCAGCCCGACCTCAAGGCCTCCTTCGAGCTGACCGTGCTCGCGCCGTCCCACTGGGAGGTCGTCTCCAACGCGGCCCCCGACGCGGCCGAGGAGCTGGCCGGGCACCGGGGCAGGCACGGGGCCATCCAGGAGGCCAGGCGCTGGCACTTCCCGCCCTCCCCGGTGATGTCGACCTACATCACCGCGCTGTGCGCCGGCCCATACCACAAGGTGACCTCCGAGCACGACGGCATCCCGCTGGGCCTGTACTGCCGGGCCTCGCTCGCCGAGCACCTCGACGCCGACAACCTCTTCGAGGTGACCAGGCAGGGCTTCGACTTCTTCCACGAGATCTTCGGCGTCCGCTACCCGTTCGGGAAGTACGACCAGCTCTTCGTCCCCGAGTTCAACGCCGGGGCGATGGAGAACGCGGGCTGCGTGACCTTCCTGGAGGACTACGTCTTCCGCTCGCGCGTCACGGACGCGGTGATCGAGCGCCGCGCCGAGACGATCCTGCACGAGATGGCGCACATGTGGTTCGGTGACCTGGTCACCATGCGCTGGTGGGACGACCTGTGGCTGAACGAGTCGTTCGCCACCTACGCCTCGGTGCTCTGCCAGGCCGAGGCCACCCGCTGGGGCCAGGGCGCCTGGACGACCTTCGCCAACGTCGAGAAGGCCTGGGCCTACCGCCAGGACCAGCTGCCCTCCACCCACCCGATCGCCGCCGACATCGTCGACATGCAGGCGGTCGAGGTCAACTTCGACGGGATCACGTACGCCAAGGGCGCCTCGGTCCTCAAGCAGCTCGTCGCCTACGTGGGGCTGGACAACTTCCTGGCCGGGGTCCGCGACTACTTCGACGAGCACGCCTGGGGCAACACGACGCTCGCGGACCTGCTCGGCGCGCTGGAGCGCACCTCGGGACGCGACCTGTCCTCCTGGTCGAAGGAGTGGCTGGAGACCTCCTGGGTCAACACGCTGCGCCCATCGTTCACCGTCGACCCCGAGGGCCGTTTCCTGGAGTTCGACGTGCTCCAGGAGGCCCCGGCCGACTACCCGACGCTGCGCTCGCACCGCGTCGCCATCGGCCTGTACTCCCTGCGGGACGGCGAGCTGGTCCGCGTCAAGCGGGTCGAGCTGGACGTCGTCGGCGCGCGCACCGCGGTCTCCGAGCTGGTCGGCGAGGTCCAGCCGGACCTGGTCCTGATCAACGACGACGACCTGACGTACGCCAAGGTCAGGCTCGACGAGCGGTCGCTGCGGACCATCACCGAGGGCGGCATCGCCAGGTTCACCGAGTCGCTGCCCCGCGCGCTGTGCTGGTCGGCCGCCTGGGACATGACCCGCGACGCCGAGATGTCCACCCGCGACTACCTCACCCTGGCCGTCTCCAACATCGAGTCGGTCGCGGACATCACGGTCGCCCAGACCGTGCTCCGCCAGGCCCGGCTCGCCGTCCAGCAGTACGCCGACCCCGCCTGGCGCCCCCAGGGCCTGGCCCGGCTGGCCTCCGCGCTGCGCGGCCTGGTCTCCGCGGCCGAGCCCGGCTCCGACCACCAGCTCGCCTACCTGAACGCGCTGTCGTCGGTGGCCACCTCCACCGAGGACCTGGCGTTCCTGAAGGGGCTGCTGGACGGCGAGACGGTGCTCGAAGGCCTCACCGTCGACGCCGACCTGCGCTGGACGCTGACCGGCGCCCTGGTCTCCGGCGGCCTGCTCGGCGAGGAGGACGTCGCCCAGGAGCTGCTGCGCGACGCCACCGCGACGGGCGAGCGCTCCGCCGCGCTCTGCCGCGCCGCGATCCCCACGGTCCAGGGCAAGGCGAACGCCTGGGCCGCGATCACCGAGGGCAAGCTGAGCGGCGCGCTGCTCCGCTCGACGCTCGCCGGTTTCATGGACCCGCGCCACCCGGACCTGCTGGAGCCGTACGGGGCGAAGTACTTCGAGGAGGTCAGCGGGATCTGGGCGACCTGGAGCTCCGACAGCGCCCAGAACTTCGCGAACGGCTGCTACCCGGCGCTGAACATCTCCCCCGAGACGGTCGCCGCGACCCAGGACCTCATCTCGTCCACCCAGCCGCCGCACGCCCTCAGGCGCCTGCTGCTCGAAGGGGCCGACAGCATCGGCCGCGCTCTGCGCGCCCAGGCCAAGGACGCCTCGGCGGCCTGAGCCCGGCGCACCCCGCGAGGCCGCTCCCGGCCTCGCGGGGACCGGCCGCCGCATCTGAGCGGTTCGGGGTGAACCTTGAGTGGTTTCTGGCAAAACACTGGTAGAAATAGTCATCAAGCGGGGGAAGTGCCCCGCGTCTCATTTTGCCTAGACAACAGTCCTGCCGCTCGTGGGTCGTGAGAGGGTAATCACGTGGAATCGGCGCGTGACCTGCTCGTCTCCCTGGCTCGCAGATACGCCTTCGGCGACGTCGGAGCCCTCGCCTCGGGCGTCGTGAAGGACGCGGGCGACATCGAGGCGGCGTGCGAGTTCGGCCAGCGGCTGCTCTCGCTCGACGCGGAGGACTTCGCCGCCGAGGCACGGGCCGTGCCGAGTGACATACGGCGCCGGGCGCGGGCCTGCACGATGCCGCAGACGCCCCGCGAGCAGCCGCGCGGCGCGCTGGAGTCGCTGCGGCCCGCGTACGGGCTGCTGCTGGAGGTCATCGCGGTCAGGTGGCACCGCCGCGAGCTGAGCCCCATGGTCGCCGCCGTCCACATCGCCAGCGAGTATCTCCCGCTGCTCGCCTTCGAGCCGGTGCTCGGCAGCGCCGGGGACCCGGCGCGCTGGCCGGAGGGCCTCACCGCGCCGGGCAGCAGGTTCGGGGTGATCGGCGACCGCGACTGTGACCACACGAGGGCCGAGCAGTCGGCCGTGAACCGGACCCTGCGGGTGGCCGGGGAGCCGGCCGAGGGGTGGCGCGCCTACTTCGACCGCCAGCACAGCCAGGTGGCCGGGGCGCTCGCCACCTGCGTCGCCGACTGCCGCAACCCCTGCACCGCGATGGACTGGGTGGACCCGGGCCTCCGCGACGACCTCGCGCTGCGCTCCCGGGTGGCCCTGGCCTTCGCCGAGACCCCGCTGGTGCGGTTGCGCCACGCGGCCCCGGTGGGCCACGGGTTCGGCGTGCCCTCCCCCGAGGAGGTCACCGAGGCGTGGGAGCGCAGCCGGACCGTGCTGGCCAAGAACGGCGTGGGCGGCGAGACGTCCGACGACGGCTTCCCGCTGCCGGGGCTTCCCGCCCTGTTCTCCGCCGTCGCGAGCGCCCCGGTGACGCCCTCGACGCTGCTGGCGGACATCAGCACATACCTGGTGAAGCTGCTCCAGCCCTGAGCCTCCGGGACCGGCACGGAAAGGCTCAGAGCGAGCGGTCGACGAGCAGCGACAGCGCGCAGCAGACGACGGACAGCGTCATGAGCAGGACGCCCCGGCGGATGTAACGCTGCTTGGCGTCCCCCACGGCGTTGAGCCTCCTGATCTCCAGGACGACCAGGTCGACCCTGGCCTCGGCGTCGCGGGCGCCCACCCTGTACCCCAGGCGGGGGTCCGGCTCCGGCGGGGTCTCGCCGGCGAACCCCCCGGGATAGAAGCGGCGCCGCTCCAGGGCCCTGCCCGCGAGCCCCGCGGTACGGCGGTAGAGGGCCGCGCCGAGGACGAGGAGCCCCATCAGCCAGAAGAACATGCTCGTCCACCAGAGCCACTCGATCTTGCTGGACAGCTCGCCGGGTCTCCAGTGGCCGTTCAGCAGCCCGGCGGCGACGGCGCCGGCGGCGGCCCCCGTCGTGAACAGCAGGATGGCCGCCGTCTCATTCTCCTTGCGGACCCTCCGGCGGGCGTCCGCGAGCGTCGCCTGGACGTAGTCGAGGATCATGCCGGGCTCCCGCTCCGCCGTGGATCTCCTGCGGGATCGATCCGGCAGCGTATCCCGCACGATCTTCAGCACGAGCCGATTATCCGGGAAAATCATCTTCTTTCCGCACGAACGGCCCGCCTGGAAGATCATTTACCCGGCGGGACCGCGGGATCACCTGCGCCGCGACGCCCGGTCCGCGAGCAGCAGGACCCCGGTGACCACCCCGCCCACCAGGTCGCCCAGGCCGAGCACCGCGGCCATCGACGTCGCGGCCACCCGGCACTCGGCGTCGGGCAGCCACTCCCTGGCCAGCGGACCCGTGACGATCTCCAGCGCCCGCCCCCGCTGGTCCACGAAGACGAGCACGGCCCTGTCGGCGTCGGTGCCCAGCGCGGCGTGCAGCCGCTCGGAGAAGTGCCGCCGCGGCCCGATCGCCGGCCCGAGATAGGCGGCGAAACGCAGGCCGGTACTCCGCTCCGCGGTGCGCAGGGCCCCGCGGACGTCGTCCCCCTCGGCCGGGGTCAGAGTGAGCATCTCCGCCACCTCGCCTTCACCAGTTGGGCGATCCACCGGTCGGCCGGTTCACCAGGCCGCCGACGCCCCGCCGCTGTGCCGTCCGGGCTCGGAGGTCTCCGCGAGTGCGACCCAGTCGGCCTCCGGCGCCGGGGGCCCGGCCGGCCGCCGCTCGGTCAGCACGAGGGCGGAGCCGGTGATCCCCCGCTCGCTGCCGGACGGGCCGCCCAGCCAGACCGCGCCCGCCGAGGTGCTCCTCGCGGCCTTGTCGCGCATTCTGGCGGGCATCGTCACGAGCAGGACGATGAGCGTGAACAGGCCGCCGGAGACTCCGACGAGAAAGCCGAAGACCTCGATCGCACTGTCCACACCTCAAAAGTAACCCGGCGCCGATCTCCCCGTCGAGGGCTACCAGACGGCGGGTCTGCGCCCGCCCCAGAAACCCCCTCCGGCGGCCTCGATCTGCGAGGACACGGAGATCAGCGTGCCCTCGTCACCGAACCTCCCGGCCAGCGTCACCCCGATCGGGAGGCCCTCGGCGCTCCAGTACAGCGGGAGGTTGACCGCGGGCTGGCCGCTGACGTTGTAGACGGCGGGGAAGGCGGCGAACCGCTTCATCCGCTCGAAGGTCTCCTCGGGGTCGTCGACGTCCTCGAACCAGCCCACGGGCCGGGGCGGCTGCGTCAGGGTCGGGGTGAGCACCGCGTCGTACGGGTCGGCCGCCCGCAGTCCCGCCCGGGTGGCGAACTGCAGCGCCGACTGGGCCTGCAGGAAGTCGGGGGCGGGGGTGGCGAAGCCGCGCTCGCGCAGCCAGGCGGTGAGCGGCCTGAGCCTGTCCTGCCGGGTCAGGTCGACCGGGTGCATGCAGGAGAAGGCGTACCAGAGCGTCACGAACCTCGGCACCAGCTCGGGCCCGAACGGCGGGTCGATGTCGACCACCTCGTGCCCGAGCGCCGCCAGCTCCGCCGAGGCGTGCTCGTAGGCGGCGAGCACCTCGGGGTCCAGCACGGCGCCGGGGACCAGCGGCTCGGCGTAGCGGGCGATCCGCAGGCGCCCGGGGTCGCGGCCCGCGTACGCCCCGAAGGAACCGAGCCCGGGCGGAGGGGCGTGGTAGAGGTCGCCGGGGCTGTGGTGGGCCATCACGTCGAGCAGCGCGGCGGCGTCGGCGACGGTCCTGGTGATCGGGCCGTTGGTCGACAGGCCCGCCAGGTCGGGGACGATCGGCGCGAAACTGATCCTGCCCCGGGAGGGCTTGAGGCCGAACAGCCCGCAGACCGAGGCGGGGATGCGGATCGACCCGGCGCCGTCGCTGCCCTGCGCGGCGGGGGCCAGGCCCGCGGCGACCGCCGCCGCCGCGCCGCCGCTGGACCCTCCCGCCGACCGGGAGAGGTCCCACGGGGTACGGCTGGGCGGGGAGACGGACGTCTCGGTGTAGCACGGCAGCCCGAACTCGGGCGTCGCGGTCTTGCCGAGCATGATCGTCCCGGCCTCCCCGAGGCGCTCGACCAGGCTGTCGTCCACCGGCGCGACGAAGTCCTCGTAGGTGGCCGAGCCGAAGCGGATCGGCACGCCCTTGACGAGGTTGAGGTCCTTGATCGGGATCGGCACCCCGGCCAGGGGCGAGAAGTCCTCCCCCGCGAGCACCCGGGCCTCGACCTTGTGGGCCTGCTCCAGGGCGAGTTCCGGGGTCACCGTCACGTAGGCGCCGACCTGTGGGTCCAGGCGGGTGATCCGGTCGAGGTAGTGCTCGGTGATCTCGACGGGCGAGATCTCCCCGCGTCGCACGGCCGCCGCCTGCTCCAGGGCGTTAAGATCGTGAATGTGGGCCACGCCCCGCACAGTAGGCGCAGAGCCCCCGGTTATCCAGAGCGAAAAGCCTCTAAGGTACCCGGTTCATAGCAGTGCCAAGCGGGTGACGGCGGTCACAAAAGTATGAGATACGCAATACTAGGCACCCCCGAGGACGTCAGCTACCGTGAGTTACGTGGATTCCGGTCAGGTACCAGAAGACGGTAACAATGCGTCACCGATTTGGGTCAGTGACCGACAGGCCGAAGATCGGCCGACGTCTCGACCCGCCGCGCCAGCGTCTACGTACGCACCTGTCGAGCGCGCCTCGCTGCGCAGCCTGCTCGACCACCCGAAGTACCGCCATCTGCGCCGACGTGTGCTCATCTCGGTCGGCGTGGGCGTGCTCGCGGGTGTCCTGCTGGCCAGCTGGCCGCTGGGCCTCACCGCCGCCGTGGTGGCCGCGATCGTCGACACGGTGCTGCGCGCCCGCTCCAACTCGTCGGTGCCCGCCTGGCGGCGCGCCTCGGTCGCGGAGCGGCGCACGGAGATGCAGCTGAAACGGCTGGAACGCGGGGGTTACCGCACCCTGCACGCCCGCGCGATCCCCGGCAGCGAGGCCCAGATCGACCATCTGGTCGTGGGTCCCACCGGCGTCTACGCGGTCGACTCCGAGAAGTGGGACAAGCGCCTGCCCGTCCGCGTCCAGTCGCACCGCAAGCTGTTCCACGGCCCGTTCAACCAGAAGCCCCGCCTCGACGAGGCCCGCTGGGAGGCGTCCCAGGCCGGAGAGCTGATCGGCGCCGAGCTGGGCCGCGAGGTCACGATCGTGCCGTCCCTGGCGATCTACGGCCCGGCCATCCCCTGGAAGGTCCTCAACGTCCGCGAGGTCGACGTCTTCGACGGCAGTCGTGTCCGTAAATGGATCACCAAGCGCGAACGCTCACTCACCGACGCCGAGATCGACAGGATCTTCGAGGCCGCCGAGCAGGTTCTGCCCGCGCGCTATCCGGAGAACTGATTCCGGCCGTCCGGCGAGCCCGTTTTCGCCCGACCGCACCTTCCCTCTCCGCTTCCCCCGTCGGGACCGACGGGAGTCCGCCCCGCCCGGCGCCCCGGCCCGGCGACTCCCGTCTCCCCTCCTCGCGTACCCGCGTTCCCTCCTTGTGCACCCGCGTTCCTCCCGCGCGGGCGGCGCCCGCCCCGGGTTCGCCGGGCGCGGCGACCTTCGGTAGTGTCGGGGAACACCCTGGGCCCGTATCGGGCCCGCCGGCCGCCGCCCCGGTGCCCACCCCGTGCCCCGTCGGCGTCCCGGAACCGCCCCTCGCCGCCTCCGGCCCCATTCCCGTCCCGTACGCCGATCATGCTCGTGCGGTGTCGGCGGAACGTGTGGTCACGGACCGGACGTCTCGTGTCGCGGACAGGCGTCTCACGCACCGGGCGGTAGCCGTACCATTTGTAGACACGGTTTCGATGATGGGAGAAGCCTCATGCCCGCCCTCAGGTCTCGTACGGTCACTCACGGCAGGAACATGGCCGGGGCCCGGGCCCTGCTCCGGGCGACGGGTGTGGCGGGTGAGGACTTCGGGAAACCGATCATCGCCGTGGCCAACAGCTTCACCCAGTTCGTCCCCGGGCACGTCCACCTCCGCGAGGTCGGCGACGTCGTCGCCGGCGCGATCCGCGAGGCGGGCGCGATCCCGCGCGAGTTCAACACGATCGCGGTCGACGACGGCATCGCGATGGGCCACGGCGGCATGCTCTACTCGCTGCCCAGCCGGGAGCTGATCGCCGACGCGGTCGAGTACATGGTCAACGCGCACTGCGCCGACGCGCTGATCTGCATCTCCAACTGCGACAAGATCACCCCGGGCATGCTGCTCGCCGCCTTCAGGCTCAACATCCCCACGGTCTTCGTCTCCGGCGGGCCGATGGAGGCGGGCAAGACCCCCAACGGCAAGCTCGACCTGATCGACCCGATGATCGCCGCCGCCAACGACGCCGTCTCCGACGCCGAGCTGCTGGAGATGGAGGAGAACGCCTGCCCCACCTGCGGTTCGTGCAGCGGGATGTTCACCGCCAACTCGATGAACTGCCTCGCCGAGGCCATCGGCCTCGCGCTGCCGGGCAACGGCACGATCCTGGCCACCCACAAGGCGCGCAGGAAGCTGTTCGAGGACGCCGGGCGCCAGCTGGTGGAGATCACCAAGCGCCACTACGAGCAGGACGACGAGACGGTCCTGCCGCGCGCCATCGCGACCAAGGACGCGTTCGAGAACGCCATGGCGCTGGACGTGGCGATGGGCGGCTCCACCAACACGATCCTGCACATCCTGGCCGCGGCCCGCGAGGCCCAGGTCGACTTCGGGCTGAAGGAGATCAACGAGATCTCGCTGCGGGTGCCCTGCCTGTGCAAGGTCGCCCCCGCCACGGCGAAGTACCACGTCGAGGACGTCCACCGCGCGGGCGGCATCCCGGCGATCCTCGGCGAGCTCGACCGGGCGGGCCTGCTCCACCGCGACGCGTACACCGTCAACGGCGGCACCCTGGGCGACTATCTCGACGACTGGGACCCCCGGTCGCCCGAGGTGCTGCCCGAGGCGCTGGAGCTGTGGCACGCGGCCCCCGGCAACGCCCGCACGATCAAGCCCTTCTCCCAGGGCGCCCGCTGGGAGGAGCTGGACCTCGACCGCGCCGAGGGCTGCGTGCGCGACTCCGAGCACGCCTACACCCGCGACGGCGGCCTCGCCGTCCTGTACGGCAACATCGCCACCGAGGGCTGCATCGTCAAGACCGCCGGGGTCGACGAGTCGATCTGGAAATTCGAGGGCCCGGCCGTGGTCTTCGAGTCGCAGGACGACGCGGTCGAGGGCATCCTCAACAACAAGGTCAAGGCCGGCGACGTCGTGGTGATCCGCTATGAGGGGCCGAAGGGCGGGCCCGGCATGCAGGAGATGCTCTACCCGACCTCGTTCCTCAAGGGCAAGGGGCTGGGCAAGGACTGCGCGCTGGTCACCGACGGCCGCTTCTCCGGCGGCACGAGCGGGCTGTCCATCGGCCACGCCTCCCCCGAGGCGGCCGAGGGCGGCACCATCGCCCTCGTCGAGGACGGCGATCTCGTCGCGATCGACATCCCCGGCCGTTCGATCGAGCTGAAGGTCGCCGAGGACGAGCTGGCCGCCCGCCGCGAGAGGCTCCTCGCCGACCTGGGCGGCTACCGGCCGCGCGACCGCCAGCGCCAGGTGAGCGCCGCGCTCCAGGCGTACGCCGCGCTCACGACCTCCGCCTCGACCGGCGCCTCGCGCGACCTGTCACAGCTGTCCCGCTGACCTGGGCTTCCTGTCGGGTAGAGATGCCTTACCCGACAGGAAGTTCGAAAAAATGTCGGTGCTCGGACGTATTATCAGGGTATGGCTGATGTCATGAAGCTCACCGCCCCGCTGACGACCGCCGAGATCGCCGCCCTCGCCCTGTCGATGGCGCATCTGGGGTCGGGTCCGCAGGCCAACGCCGCCCGCAGCGGCCTGCGCCACGCCTTCGAGCAGATGGAGCTCGAAGACGACATCGTCGCCACCACCCTGGCGACCCTCACCGAGCCGATGTCCGCCCCGACCGCCGACCGAGCCCGGACGATCGCCACCGCCATCACCTCGGGTCTCGTCATCCGCCTCCACTACCAGGACGTCTCCGGCCGGGTCACCGTCCGCGACGTCGACCCGGTGACCTGCATGGTCCACCGCGAATACTGGTATCTCGTCGGGATGTGCCGCCTGCGCGGCGCGATCCGGGCGTTCAGGTTCGACCGGATCATCGCCACCGAGCCCACCTTCGTGCCGGCCCGCCCGCACCGGGCCGAGGCGTTCCTGCCCTTCCAGGGCAAGCGCGCCGCCTGACCGTCACCCCCGCCGGCCTCGCGAGCCGGCGGGATTCGTCCGATCTGTCACCCGGCGGTGCTAGCCGGGCCGGGTGGCAGACCTCGGAGGGGATTTCCTGCCGCGACGATTCCTCGCCGGGATTCCGATGGCGGCGCCTAGCCGCAGCAGCCGCCTCCGCAGCACCCGCCGCCACCGCCGGAGGGCTGGGGCGCGGAGGAGCCCGCGGAGCCGCCGGTCACGGCGACCGTGGAAAGCAGCTTGACGGTGTCGTCGTGGCCGTCGGGGCAGAGCGCGGGCTCGCCGGAGCGGGCCATCGGTCGGGAGATCTCGAAGGTGGACCCGCAGGCGCGGCAGCGGAAGTCGTATCGGGGCATGCCCCCAAGGTTACCCAGGTTGCCCGGATCGCTCACGCGAAGACGATGGAGGCGTGGTCACCGGCCTTCCTCACGCGAAGGTGATGGAGGCGTAGTCGCTGACCGGCCGATAGCCGATCGCCTGATAGATCGAGTTGGCCGTGGGGTTGGACAGGTCGGTGAAGAGCAGCGCCTCGGCGGCGCCCTCGGCACCCACCCTGGCGCTCACCGCGTGCGAGACCGCGGTGCCGTAGCCCTTCCCGCGAGACTCGGGGGGCGTGTAGACCGGGCCGATCCGGGACATCCCGCCGAGGGGCACGGAGGCCCCGGCGAACGCGACGGGCCGCCCGCCCGCCTCCCACACGACCAGCTCCCGCCTGGCGATCCGGCTCGCCACCAGCGCGGTCAGATCGACGGGCGCGACGCCTTCGGCCTCGGCCTGGAACGCCTCGCTCCACCGGACCAGGAGATCGAGATCCGCGGCGTCGGCGACGCGGGAGGCCCCGCCCGGCAGGGGGTCCGGGGAGGCGAGCGCGTCCAGGCGGTAGAGGCGCTCGGCACGGCGCCCCGCCTCGGGCCGCCACCAGGAGGCCGCGAACGCCTCGGCCAGCGGGAGCGGGCCGCTCACGCCGGAGATCACCCTCTCCGCCTCGATCAGCTGGGTGGCGAGCTCCGGCACGACGTCGGCGGGGATCGCGGGGAGCAGGAGGGCGTGGGGAGGAGTCTGGATGGCCGCCGCCACGACCTGGCCGTCGCGCTCCAGCCGCCCCAGCAGCGGGTCATCGCCCCACAGGCCGTTGCGTATGGCGCGCAGGACCGTGAGGGGGACGGTGTTGCGAACCGGGTCCCGCAGCAGCCAGGGCTCCGCCACACCCGTGTACGCCTCGACATCGGAGGTGAAGATCCATGTCATGAGGTGATTGTGCCGATCGTGGATCTTCCGCGCCAGCGGACAGGGCCTGGCGCGCGGGCGGGGCAGGGCGGCCACGGCCGGAGGTGGGCGGGGCAGGGCCGCCTGACGTGGGCAGGGCGGGGGCGTTCGCGGATGGAGGTGCGCGAGCGGTGAACGCGGGGACGAACCGCCTGGGTGGGGAGCGCGGGGACGAACCGCCTGACGCGGGGAGCGCGGGGACGAGTTGCCCGGCGCGGGCAGGGCGGCCGTGGCCGTCGCGGCCGCCTTCGGGAAGGCGGCCGCGACGGCCCTGTCAGCGGATCCCGGCCCTCGGGCCCGCGGGTGTCCCGGCCCTCAGGCCGCGCTCTCCGCGAGGTAGGGCGCCCACTGGGGGTCACCGACGATGTGCGCGCCGATCAACCGCCAGTGGACGCCGCGTGGCACCACCGGGGCGACGTTGAGCGTCCACCCCAGCTCCTCCAGCATGCGGTCGGCCTTTCTGTGGTTGCACGTCGTGCACGACGCGACGCAGTTCTCCCAGGTGTGGGGGCCGCCTCGCGAACGCGGGATGACATGGTCGATGGTCTCCGCCCGCTGGCCGCAGTAGGCGCACCGGTAGTCGTCCCGGCGCATCAGCGCGGTCCGGGTCAGCGGGATCCGCGACCGGTATGGGATCCGGACATATCGTCGAAGCCTGATCACCGAGGGGACGTCGAGCGTGCGGCTCGCCGAGCGGAACACGGCGCCCCGCCCGTCACGGTGCACGACGTCGGCCTTCTCCCTGAGCACGAGCACGACGGCCCGGTGCAGGGAGAGCGTGGTCAGGGGTTCGTAGGTGGCGTTCAAGAGCAGGACCTGGCGCATCAGCGGGCCTCTCCCGCCGCACGACGCGTCAATCGGGGGGGCACGCCGATGCGTGCCCCGGCTGGCGGCCCCTCCTGGGGCCCGGGCGCTTCCGTCACGAGGACCTCCGCCGGACGGCCCAGCGGATGCTCACCACGGCACCGTCCTTCACCAAGTTTGGCTGTTTCAACGTGGTTCTCGCCACCCATAAATGACTGGAGAGACACCTGGTACGTTTTATGCCCGCATTACCAGTTCTTAACTCCTCCCGTCGCAGATCAGATACGCCGCCCGCGCAATGACCACGTCCCGCGGCCCGGAGGTCGTAGGGTTCCTGCCATGACGCGACAGCCGTACCCTCCAGCCAGCCGTCTCGAGCTCGTCGAGGAGCTCCACGGTGTGCCTGTTCCCGACCCCTATCGATGGCTTGAGGACCCGGACGACCCGGCGACGAAGGACTGGCTGGTGGGGCAGGAGAGGCTGCTGGAGACCGGGCTGGACGCCCTCCCTGGGCGTGAGGGTTTCAAGGCCCGGATCGCGGAGCTGCTCGGCTCGGGGTCGATCGGCGCGCCGACGTGGCGCGGGGAGCGGCGGTTCTTCATGCGGCGCACCCCCGGGCAGGAGCACGCCGTCCTCTACACCGTCGATCCCGGCGGCACCGAGCGGGCGCTGCTCGACCCGATGACGCTCGACCCGACCGGGTTGACCACCCTCGACTCCTGGCAGCCCGACAAGGAGGGCCGCCTGCTCGCCTACCAGGTCTCGGTGGGCGGTGACGAGGAGTCGAGCCTCTACCTGATGGACGTCGCGTACGGCGACCGGATCGAGGGTCCGATCGACCGCTGCCGCTACTCCCCCGTGGCGTGGCTGCCCGGCGGCGAGGCCTTCTACTACGTGCGCAGGCTGCCCGCCACCGAGGTGCCCGAGGGTGAGGAGCAGTACCACCGCCGGGTCTACCTGCACAAGGTCGGCACCTCCACCGAGGAGGACGTCCTGATCTTCGGTGAGGGCCTGGAGAAGACCAACTACTACGGGGTGGCGGTCTCCCTCGACGGCCGCTGGCTGCAGATCTCCGCCTCCAGGGGTACGGCGCCGCGCAACGACCTGTGGGTGGCCGACCTCCAGGCGTCCTCCCACTCCTCGCCAGACCTGGTCGTCGTCCAAGAGGGCGTCGACGCCCAGAGCGCCCTGCACTTCGGCCGCGACGGCCGCCTGTACGTCTTCACCGACCGGGACGCCCCGCGTGCCCGCGTCTGCGTGACCGACCCGTCCGACCCCCGGTTCGAGAACTGGCGCGACCTGATCCCGCAGGACCCCGAGGCCGTGCTGTCGGACTTCGCGATCCTCGACGGCCTCGACCGGCCGGTCATGCTCGTCGGCTGGACCCGCCACGCGATCAGCGAGATCACGGTCCACGAGCTGGTCACCGGCGAGCGCGTCGGCGAGGTGCCGACCCCGGGGCTGGGCACCATCGGCGGCATCAGCGAGCGCCCCGAGGGCGGTCACGAGGCCTGGTTCGGCTACACCGACAACACCACGCCGCCGAGCATCCAGCGCTACGACGCCCGCACCGGCGAGACGACGCTCTGGGCGGCCTCCCCCGGGGCCATCGAGGTTCCGGCCGTCAAAACCGAGCAGGTGACCTACCGCTCGGCCGACGGCAGCGAGGTCCACATGCTGGTGATCTCCCTCCCCGGCGCCGAGGGCCCGCGCCCCACCGTCCTGTACGGCTACGGCGGCTTCGGCATCTCGATGACCCCCGGTTACTCGGCGTCCGTCCTGAGCTGGGTCGAGGCGGGCGGCACGTACGCCATCGCCCAGCTGCGAGGGGGCGGCGAGCAGGGCGAGGAGTGGCACCGGGCCGGGATGCTCTCCCACAAGCAGAACGTCTTCGACGACCTGCACGCGGCGGCCGAGCACCTGATCGCCACCGGCGTGACCACGGCCGCGCAGCTGGCCATCTCCGGCGGCTCCAACGGCGGCCTGCTGGTCGGCGCGGCCCTGACCCAGCGCCCCGAGCTGTACGCCGCGGTGGTCTGCTCGGCGCCGCTGCTCGACATGATCCGCTACGAGCTGTTCGGCCTGGGCGCGACGTGGAACGTCGAGTACGGCACCGCCGAGAAGCCCGACGAGTTCGCCTGGCTGCACTCCTACTCCCCGTACCACCACGTGCGGGAGGGCTTGTCCTACCCGGCGACGCTGTTCACCGTCTTCCAGTCCGACACCCGGGTCCATCCGCTGCACGCCTGGAAGATGTGCGCCGCCCTGCAGCACGCCCAGGCCTCGGAGCGGCCGATCCTGCTCCGCAACGAGGCGGAGGCCGGTCACGGGGCCCGCGCGGTGAGCAAGACCGTCGAGCTCGCCTCCGACCAGCTCACCTTCCTCGCCTACCACACCGGGCTCACCTCCTGAGGACCCGGGAAGGGTGTACGGGTTCCCCGGCGGCGGGCCGGCGTCGTGAGACGAGGACGGCCATCGCGTGATCCTTCGAGCCTTCCGAGCCTTCGAGCGCGACGTGCGAGATCGAGGGAGATCGAGGGAGAGGGGCGCGATGGCCGTACCGGACGGGGTGGGCCTCGCGGCCGGTCGGCGAACTGTCGGTGGCGGTGGCTAGGGTCGGGGCGTGGACGACGCGGCGGCCGAGGGCCTGACCTTCACGGAGAGCGAGCCGGGGTCCTTCCTGCGGCCGTATGTCACGCATCTGTCGGCCTACACCGAGCGTCGCGCCGCTCCCACGCCCCGGCGGCAGTCGCCGTTCGCCGGGGTCGTCATGATCTTCGGGTTCGGCGAGCCGCTCACGCTGAGCGGGCCCGCGGGGGTCCGGCGGCTGGCCTCGTTCGCCGGTGGCCTGCACGACACCTACGTCGACACCACCACGGCCGGGGTCGCCGAGGGGGTGCAGGTCAACCTCACACCGCTCGGGGCGAGGCGGCTGCTCGGGACGCCCATGCGGGAGCTGACCAACCGGATGGTCTCGCTGGAGGAGGTGCTCGGGGGCTGGGCCACGGCCACGGTCGAGCGGCTGGCGGAGGCCCCCGGCATGGCCGCGCGGATCGCCCTGCTGGACGAGGCGCTCAGCGGGCGCGTCGCCGAGGCGCCGGGGCCGGACCGGCGCGTCGACTGGGCGTGGAGCCGCCTGGTCGCCACCCGCGGCACGGTGTCGGTGGCCTCGATCGCCGCCGAGCTGGGGTGGAGCCACCGGCACCTGGTCTCCCGCTTCCACGACCAGATCGGGCTGGCGCCGAAGGTCGTGGCCAGGGTGTTGCGCTTCGAGCACGCCACTAGCCGCCTGAGGTCTGGCATGTCCCTGGCCGAAACCGCCGCCACCTGCGGTTACTACGACCAGGCCCACATGAACCGCGATTTCCGGGCCATGGCCGGAGCCACTCCCCGCGAGCTGGTGCCGCCTTCGCCCGCCCTCGGGTGATCAGGTCAGATTTTTCCAAGCCCCATCACTCCCGCCGGTGACATCGTGGTGGTCACCACACGGGAGGAGAGAACATGCGAACGGTATATCCACTGGTCAGCTACCGCGACGCGGGCAAGGCCATCGACTGGCTGGTCCAGGCGTTCGGTTTCGAGGTCCACCAACTCGTCACGGACCCTGACGGGGGCGTCCGCCACGGGGAGCTGACCGTCGGCACCGGAATGATCATGACCAGTACGGGCGAGCCTGGCGGGCCGGGGATCTACGTCGTCGTGGACGACCCCGACGCCCACCACGCCGGGGCCGTCACGGCCGGGGCGGAGATCACCAGGGGGCTGGCCGACCAGGACTACGGCTCGCGGGATTACGCCTGCAAGGATCCGGAGGGCAACGACTGGTACTTCGGCACGTACCGCCCCTGACCCGGCGACCGTCGCACCCGGGTTCCAACGCGGCGGTTCCGGAGCAGTGGTTCCGGAGGGGGTCCGGAGGGGTGGCTCCAACGTGGCTGTCCCGGAGGGATGGTTCCGGAGGGGCACGGGACGGTGAATCCCGGAGAGGCGGCCCCGGGGTTCCGGAGGATTCGTCCGGGTCTCGGCCGCCGCGACCACCTCGTCCCAGCGCGCGCCGTGACGGGCCCCGACCCGGACCCGCGCCCATCCCGCCATCCTTCCCGCGACCGGCGGGAACGCCTCGGAGCTCGCATGATCTGGACGGGAAGGTTACGTCAATGATCAGAGCTTTGCCGTTGATTGTCGAGCCGAGGGTGTCGGGCCTGAAACGGCCAATCGTAATGTGACGACTACCGTGAAAAATACGGAGCGTCGACATGCCTGGCACACCGAGTACGCGAACAACGCCTCCTTCGCCACCGGTCGTCACACCGGTCACGGAGGCGGCGGTCGTCGCGGCCTCCGTACGACGAAACCACGCCGGGCACGCCCTGGCGGGTGACGCGGAACGCGTCGCGTGTGCCGCCCGGGCCACGGCCACCGGCCACCCGCCGTGGGAGCCGGCCCACGTCTTCCGCGACCGGCTCGGCACGCCCGGGCGAGGGGTGGACCGGTGAACGGCCGCGCCGGTGCGGCCGTCCACCGGCTCCCCGACCCGGCTGACGCGCCACGTCGGGTTCGTGAAGCGGGTCGTGCCCACGCACGACGACCCGTTCGACTTCTGCCGCCGGGCGCTGCCCGGCCGCGGGCGGGTGCCGCTAGACCGCTGAGGAAGCTTCCAGAACCCCGAGCACCGCGACTTCGCCTACCGGGACAGGAGCCGCCGGGGTCGCGAGATGTGCGTCACGCCGAGGGTGATCCCGGCTGTGGCCGCGCCGCGACACGTTGCGGGAACTCAGCGGGTTCGAGTCCCGGCGCGCCCTGGCGACCTGGGACGAGACCCCGGAACTACTGCTCAAGGAGACCCGGCGATGAGCGTTCCGATGGACATCGCGCGGCGGGTGGCGGACGCGGTGCTGTACGAGGGCTACCTCCTCTACCCCTACCGCGCCTCGTCGGCCAAGAACCAGGTGCGCTGGCAGTTCGGGGTGCTCGTACCACCGGGGTTCACCGCGACCGCCGAACATCCGGCCAGCGTGACCGAATGCCTCCTCGAAGGGGCCACGTACGCCGTGGCGCACCTGAACCTGCGTTTCCTGCACGTCAGGACGCGCGGCGTCGAGCGCGCCGAGGACGACGGCTACTGGCCGGTCCAGCAGCTGCGGAACGGCCACCGGACCTATCTCACCTTCGACGAGGCGACCGAGCGGGAGGCGGAGGTGACACTCCCCATCGCCGGCCTCCTCGGCGCCCCCGAGCGGGTGATCGAGGTGCGTATTCCCGGAGACCGCGTGGTCGAGCCGATCGTGGCGCCGTCCGGGGAGGTGATAGGGCGTCTCGTCTCCGAGCACCTGCCGCTGCACGCCGCGCTCAGGATCTCCGCCGAGCTGATGCCCGGACCGTACGGCCTGGTCAAGTTGCGCGCCCGGGTGGAGAACACCGATGACTGGCGACCGCTGGGCGCGCCGCGCGAGCAGGCGCTGCGGCACTCGCTGGTCTCGGCGCACCTGATCATCGCGGTGACCGCCGGGGCCTTCGTCTCCCTGCTCGACCCGCCGGAATGGGCGCGGCCCGCCGTGCAGACCTGCCGCAACGAGCGCACCTGGCCGGTACTCGTGGGCGAGCCCGGCCACCGGGACGTCGTGCTCTCCTCGCCGATCATCCTCTACGACCACCCGGACATCGCGCCGGAGAGCCCCGACCCCCTGTTCGACTCCACGGAGATCGACGAGATGCTCCACCTGCGCACGCTCACCCTCACCGGCGAGGAGACCCCGGAGACCGGGGAGACCGACCCCCGGGTGGCCGAGCTCATCGACATGGTCGGCAGCATGCCGCCCGACCTGCTGGAACGGCTCCACGGCGCGATCCGCTCGGTGGAGACGGCCGGCGAGCGGCAACCTCCCGCGCCCCCGGAGACCGGAGAACCCCAGGACCGGGAGGAGGCGCCCGCGCCCTGGTGGGATCCGGCCGACTGGGATCCGGCCGACGACACCGCGGTCTCCCCCGAGACCGGCAGCGTGACGGTCGCCGGGGTGGCCGGGCGTGAACCGGCCGCCGACAACCCCGCCGGGCACGGACCGGCTCCGGCATCGGCCGCAGAATCGGAACCGGCCACGCCCCGGGAACCGGCCACGGACCGAGAATCGGCGAGGAAGGCGGCCACGGAGAGGTCGGCCTCCGAGGGATCGGCCGGAGGTCCGCGGCACGACCGCCCGCTCGGCGACGGGGAGGTGGGCGCGTGAGGATCCCGGTGGCCGGGTGGGAAACGTCTTCCTCGGCGACGACGGCTTCGAGGTCGCGGTGGTCAGGCACCTGACCGACGCCGACGCGCCTGGCGGGGTCAAGATGCGTGACTTCGGCATCCGGGGGTCCGCCTGGCGTACGAGCTGACCGGCGGAGGATATGACACCACGATCCTCGGCCCGCCCGGCACCCTGTACGCACTCGAACCGTCGGCGGGCTCCGCGCCGGGATCCCTCGTCGACGCGCGGCCGCTGGACGTGCCGCGTACGAAAGACGACCGTCTCGCAGCCGCCGAACGGCACGCGCCGCTCGACCGGCGCGCTAGCGGGGAAAGACGATCGTCTTGTGGCCGTCGAGCAGGACACGCTGCTGGGTGTGCCAGCGGACGGCGCGCGCCAGGGCCTGGCACTCGACGTCGCGGCCGATGGCGGCGAGGTCCTCCGCGGAGTGGGTGTGGTTGACCCGGGCGACCTCCTGCTCGATGATCGGGCCCTCGTCGAGGTCGGCGGTCACGTAGTGCGCGGTCGCGCCGATCAGCTTCACGCCGCGGGAGTGCGCCTGGTGGTACGGCTTGGCGCCCTTGAACGACGGCAGGAACGAGTGGTGAATGTTGATCACGTTGCCCGCGAGCTTCACGCAGAGGTCCTCCGACAGCACCTGCATGTAGCGGGCGAGCACCACCAGATCGGCCCGGTAGTGGTCGACCAGGGTCAGGATCTCCTGCTCCTGCCTGGGCTTGGTCTCGGAGGTGACCGGCAGGTGGTGATAGTCGATGCCGTACGACTGGGTCAGCGGCCGCAGGTCCGGGTGGTTGGAGACGACCGCGACGATCTCGATGTCGAGCAGGCCGGAGCGCGTCCGGTAGAGGAGGTCGTTCAGGCAGTGGCCGAACTTGCTGACCATCACCAGCACGCGCGGCTTGACGGAGACCTCCCGCAGCTTGAAGTCCATGCCGAACTCGGGGGCGAGCGCGGCGAAGGCCTCGCGCAGCTCCCCGTCGGGCAGCGCCGAGGCGAACTGCACCCGCATGAAGAACCGCTCGGACACGACGTCACCGAACTGCTGGCTCTCGATGATGTTGCATCCCCGCCCGGCCAGGAGGCCGGAGACCGCGGCCACCACACCGGGACGGTCCGGGCAGGACAGCGTCAACACAAACTCGGCCCTGGAACTCATGCCTTCACCCTTGAGCTTGAGAGGTCGGATCGTACGATGCTTCCACCTGACGTGGGCAGAGTACAGCGAATCCCCCCGCCACACCCGGCGGTCCGGCACGTGGCGGGCCGGGAGCCGCCAAGGTCGCCGGAGGCCCGGCCCCGGCGGCTGGTAGCGTCCCTGGCCCATGGACGACCCTCAGCCGAACGACAGGCCCGCGGCCCGGGTGATCTGTGTGGACGGCTCCGGCCGGGTGCTGCTCATGCACTGGCGCGACCCCTCCGGCGGCCGGAGCCTGTGGGAGCCGCCGGGCGGCGGGATCGACCCGGGTGAGACCCCCCTCGCCGCCGCGCGGCGCGAGCTCACCGAGGAGACGGGCCTGCCGGGCGAGGCGGTGCTGGACCGGTGGGTGCCGGTACGCCGGGATTTCCGCTGGATCGGCGTCCACTACGTCAAGACCGAGCGGTTCTATCTGGCCAGGTTCGGGGGCACCCCCGAGGTGGGCGCGGGGGCCTTCACCGCGGAGGAGAACATCACCTATCTGGGGTCCGGCTGGTTCTCACCGGCGGAGATGGCCGATCTCCCCGACTTCCTGGAGCCTCCGGACCTGCCGGAGGTCGTCTCCCGGATCACCCGGCTGGGGTGACCCGGCCACCGGCCCCGATCGGGACCGAGGGCACGGCCGGGACCGAATACACGGGGGCGGCCGAATGAGCGGGCGCAAAAGGCCCGCACGGCCCCCGATCCGCGAGATCGAGGACCGCCTGCCGTCAGAGGGCGATTCTTCCGGCCGGAAAGAATCTCATCCCTTGTGGATGGCGCTGGCGACGCCGCCGAGCCTGGACACGCCGGTTTTGTGGACAATGATCTTTTTCATCGCACTCACCAGAGAATAGCGGTAGGTACGAAGAACAATTATTCTCACGTTTTCGAAATAAGCAACACTCATCGGTAAAGCAGCCTAAATTTCAGATCATTTAGTTAAAGAGGACATAGCGGCTACCAGGTCCTTTTCTCCGTAAATCACCACAGATCCCCCTCGCTCTTCCCGGCGAATCTCGCGCCATCCGAACTTGCGATAGAGCTCCATCGCCGCGAGCTGATTCAGGGTGGTGTCACCACGAAGGCGTACATAGCCGAGTTCCAGAGCCCGAGCCTCCAGTGCGAGGACCATCTGGGCACCGAAACCGCGACGCTGGAACTCCGGATGGACCCGCATGCGGCACATCTCGGCGGTCTGGTCGTCGACGCGACGGAGACCGCCCATCGTGGCGACGCGCCCGTCGGGCATCTCCCCCACGAGGAACTCACCCCGGTCGGCGAGATAGATCTCGTGGATCCTCGGGAAGTCGTCCTCGTAGTAGACACCGTCTCCCGGCGCGAGACCGACCTGGGCGAGGCATATCTGGTGGAGTGCCCAGACGGCTTCGAGGTCGGACCAGCGATAACGCCGAAGCCTCGGCTTCAACTGCCACTCCTGTCGGCCACCGGATCCTCCGTCGACGCGCTGCGGCTGCGCAGCGATTCCATGTAGGTCTTGAGCTTGGGATGGCCGGGGGCCTTCACCTCGACCTGTTTGCCCACCTCGTGGGCGCGTTGCATGAGGATGTCGGGCCGGCAGGCCTCGTCGAGACCCGAGACCGTACGCTGGGCGATCTCCAGCGCCTCGTCCACGTCACCCTCAAGGATCTTGCACTGGGCCCGGTCGAATCTGATGAAGGTCGGGTCGAGCCAGTCGGTCGGGCCGTACTTGGTGAGCGCCTGTTCCAGGATGAGGTCGGCCTCCATCGCCTGCCCGAGCTTGACCAGCGCGTCTCCCTGGTGGAAGTAGAGCTGGCGCTCGGTGTAGCCGAAGGTCGAGTCGTCCTGGTCCGCGGCGGCCATCTGGGAGAAGGCCGCCCTCGCCCTCGACAGCGCCCGCTTCGCCTGGTCGACCACCTCCTTCTTGCCCGAGCCCGACATCATCGCGAGCGCTCGGGCCTCGACCACCGGGGCCATCGCCTGGGCCGCGCAGGGCGTCTGCCCGGCCAGGTCACGGCTCTTCTTGGCGAGGTTGAGCGCCTCGCGCGGATCGCCGTAGTAGAGCGGGACCAGGGCCTCCCTGGCCGTGACCCACGCCCTCAGCGCCCGGTCGCCGGTCTCGTCCGCCGCGGTCCTGCCGGTCCTGAAGAAGGACCGGGCGAGCCGGTGGTCACCGAGGTTGACCATGATCATGCCGCTCAGACCGGCGAGCTGCGCCGCCATGCGGCACAATCGTTCCTGCAGGTCGACCGGCTGGCGCCGCTCCATGGCCTTGCGCACCGCGGCGAATTCGAGCATCACGTCGCACAGTAGCCTGAGCGGGGCGGTGTTCGCGTACTGGCGGCCGAGGCCGATCGTGGACTCCTCCCACTGGTCGAGCATCGCGGGCGAGACGGTGGCCGAGACCAGCGTGTCGTCCATCCTCCTGCGCATGCTCTCCACCGATCCGAGCACCTGCCCGTCCAGTGCGATGGCGCCGCCGCCCAGGAGTTGTAAAAGCGTCCTCCGTAGCACGTTCTCGTCCTCCTCACCCCCGTCCGCGGAATGATCGAAGCCGATCGGCTGGATCAGCAGCTCACGCGGACCAGGGGAAGTGTCGGGTCTTCCGTCCTGGAGATCCCCCCGGACGACACCGGGCATCTTGTGGCCGTGGCCGCAGATGCACGGGCCGTCGTACCCGAGGGAGGCGGGTTCGACCCGGTAGGCGGAGCACAGGTAGTGCAGGTATTCGGGGCCGGGCCGCTTCAGCCCGCTCTCGTACGCGGACAGGAGCGTCTCACCGATGCCGGGGGCCGCCTTGCCGTCGCGCTCGAACAGCGCCCGTATCTGCTCGATGACGTCCGCGAGAGCGACTCCGTGCGCGAGACGGTGACCTTTAATGCGAGTGGTCCCGAATTGCGAACTGCACTTTTCGTAGATTTCCTCGGCTATCTGCGCCGAGGACTTCCCGGCGGCCAGGCCACGGGCCCGGACCTGCCGCGCTAACTCTGTCTCCCTGTGCTGCCTGCCGGACATACCGGCCCCTCTCTCGTGGCCAGCCGGGCTGGCTGGCACACTGGTCCCGACCGGTCCTCTCTCCCTATGACTCAGTGTGATCTTTCCGTCGCACTGCGCCTACCGAGAATGATGGACCACGTTTGACTCATCCGGAACGCGCTAATAAAGCCGCTGACTAAGAATCGTCCCCCGAGGGACTGTTTCTTTCAACCTACTTGGCATATCGCCCACCCTGAACTGGGTTTTCCCCGAATTGACCCGTAGGGCCACCGTGAGTCATCTTTGGCGAGCAGCACCGTAAGCGTGATCGAACGAACACGATTCGATGCCGGCAAGCCGAGACCACGAGGAGGGACGAGGTGGGTGAAGACGATTTCCGGCACCTTGAGCGGCTGGTGACGGAGCTTGACTGCCGCGGGCTGCACGCCCGCGTGGTGCGGACCCACTCGGGCCGTGCGTTCGTGCGCGTGATCAATCCGAAGGCGACCAGCCTGGCGGAGAACGTCACCTGCCGGGCGCAGGCCACCCCCAGCCATCGGGATTGGTATTACTGGTGGTCCTGGGGTGAACGAATGCACACGGCGGAGGATCCCGCCGGTGCCGCGACCAAGGTCGCACGCGTACTCGCCGCGGTAGGAGAGTGAGGTGAGCGGCACAGCGGGCCTTCACCCGCCCGATGTGCCGCGCCTGCCGCGGCTCGGCGGAGCCGGCGGGGTGACCGGTGCGGAGCGTCCTCGGACGCTGGGCACCCCGCCGGCTCCGAATCGTCCGGCCGGCACGCGCGAACTCCCACCCGCGGAAACCCCTCCCGAAAATGTCGGGAACGCCGGGAACGCCGGGAACGCGGCCGGAACGCGAAGGCTCCCGCGAGCCGGAGTCCACGAACTGCTGTAAAGCACAGGCTGCCGTCCGGTCTCTCGTCCGGGCGGTGACCGGAGGGATCCCTTTCGGGAACGGTACGGGACACGCTTCCGGGTGCGTGTCCCGTCCGGGTCGTCCCGTCACCGGGGCATCCGGGTCCGCCCCCGCGGCCCTAGACCAGGATGTCCCCGTCTTCCCCGGCGTGATGTGACGGAGGCCGGTTCGATCGGCAATATGGATGGGTCGCACGACTCATCCGGTCCGCCGGTCGATCCGATCCGAGAGGGATCCACTCCGTGTTCCTGCTTTCCCCCACGCCCACCCCCGCCCCCAGCGTCACCTCGACCTCAGGTCCGGGAGTCGTCGTCGAGAACCTTCTCGACATGAGCGCGGGCTTAACACAGGGGTGCGGGAACGGCGGTGGGGTAATCTGCGACTTCGTGAAGATGCTCGTGCCCGCTGCCGTCGACTGGGTGGCCCCCGTGATCGCGGGCCTGATCGCCATCACGCTGGTCGTGGTCATCGCGCTGATCCTGCGCAACGTGGCGCACCGGCTGATCGGCCGGGTGGTGCGCAGGGCGTCCACCGAGCGCGCGTCCCTGGCGGGGCGGCTGCGCGGCAGGGAGACGGTCACCCCCGAGGGCCTCGACGCGATCGTGGCCGAGCGGCGCAGGCAGCGGGCCGAGACCATCGGCTCGGTGCTCAGGCACGTCGCCTCGATCATCATCCTGGGCACCGCCGTGCTGACCGTCCTCGAACGCCTCTCCGTTCCCATCGCCCCCCTGCTGACCAGCGTCGGCATCCTGGGCGTGGCGATCGGCTTCGGCGCCCAGGAGCTCGTCAAGGACTTCATCGCCGGCATGTTCATGCTCCTGGAGGACCAGTACGGCGTGGGCGACGTGATCGACGCGGGCGCCGCGATCGGCACCGTGGAGGCGGTCACCCTGCGCATCACCCGCCTGCGCGACGCCGACGGCCGGGTCTGGTACATCCGCAACGGCACGATCACCCGGGTCGGCAACGAGTCGCAGGGCTGGTCGCGCGCCACGGTCGACGTGCCGGTGGCCTACGCCTCCGAGATCCCGGTGGTCCGCGACCTGCTCAAGGAGGTCGCCGACGAGATGTGGAACGAACCCGCCTTCCGTGACTCGATCATCGTCGAGGAGCCGCAGGTCTGGGGCATCGAGCAGATCTCCGACACCGCCATCATCTTCCGGGTCAGCGCCAAGACCATCCCCTCCCGGCAGGCGGAGGTCGCCCGCGAGCTCCGCCTGCGGATCAAGGCCGCCCTCGACCGGGCCGACATCACGATCGCCGCCTGACGTCAATTAGGCTGGAGCCGTGTCCGCTACCCCCGAGGAATCCCAGTCCTTCTACGACGCCGTCGGCGGCGAGGAGGCCTTCAGGCGTCTGGTGCACCACTTCTACCAGGGGGTGGCGGCCGATCCGATCCTGCTGCCGCTGTACCCCGAGGACGACCTCGAAGGCGCCGAGGAGCGGCTCCGCCTGTTCCTCGTCCAATACTGGGGGGGTCCAAACACCTACAGCACGCAGCGCGGCCACCCCCGGCTGCGGATGCGGCACAACCCGTTCGTCATCCGCTCGGCCGAGCGCGACGCCTGGCTCCGGCTGATGCACGACGCGGTGCTCTCCCTGGAGCTCCCCGACGACCTGGAGAAGCGTCTCTGGGACTATCTCGTGTACGCGGCGCACAGCATGGTCAACGCCCCCGACGCGTGAACCGCTTCTCGACCGGCTCGTGAACCACGGCCCGGTCAGGGCCCCGGAGGCGGGGACCACCCCGCATGACCAAGGTCCCCGGCGTCACAACGTGGCCGGGGATCATGACGCGCGGACCGGCGCGTGTCAACGTCCCCGGCGCACAAACACCGCACGGCCCGGGGCCGCGACGCATAAACACCACCGAGCGGGGGCAACCCATGCACATGGAAACCCCCTGGTGGCGTGACGCCGTCGTCTACGAGATCTACGTTCGCAGCTTCGCCGACGCCTCCGGAGACGGCGTCGGCGACCTGCCCGGCATCAGGCAGCGCCTGCCGTACCTCGCCGAACTCGGCGTGGACGCGATCTGGCTGACCCCCTTCTACCGCTCTCCCATGGCCGACGGCGGCTACGACGTGGCCGACTACCGCGACGTCGACCCGCTCTTCGGCACGCTCGCCGACTTCGACGAACTCGTCTCCGAGGCGCACCGGCTCGGGCTGCGGGTGATCGTCGACATCGTCCCGAACCACAGCTCCTCCGCCCACGAGTGGTTCCAGGCCGCGCTGCGGGGCGAGGGACGCGACCGTTACGTCTTCCGCGACGGCGGGGACCTGCCGCCCAACAACTGGCAGTCGACCTTCAGCGGCCCGGCCTGGAGCAAGACGCCCGACGGGCAGTGGTATCTCCACCTCTTCGCACCGGAGCAGCCCGACTTCAACTGGCGCAACCCCGAGGTGCACTCCGAGTTCCTGGACGTGCTGCGCTTCTGGCTCGACCGGGGGGTGGACGGGTTCAGGATCGACGTGGCGATGGGCCTGTACAAGGCCGAGGGGCTGCCGGACACCCCGCCGGAGGGCCAGGCGTTCAAGGCCGAGTCGCCGATCTGGGGGCGGCCTGAGGTGCACGAGGTCTACCGCGACTGGCGCAAGGTGCTCGACTCCTACGAGGGCGAGCGGATGGCGATCGGCGAGGTCTGGACCGACTCCGCCGAGGATCTCGCGCTGTACGTCCGCCCCGACGAGCTGCACCAGAGCTTCAACTTCGCCTGGCTGGAGGCGCCCTGGTCCGGGCCCGCGTTCAAGAAGATCATCGATGACACGCTGGCCGCCGTGACCGCTCCGACCTGGGTGCTTTCCAACCACGACGTGGTCCGCCACGTGACCCGGTACGGCAACGGCCTCACCAACTCCACGACGGGCCTCTCCCGGGCCCGTGCGGCCCTGCTCGCCATGCTCGCCCTACCGGGTTCGGCATATCTCTACCAGGGGGAGGAACTGGGCCTCCCCGAGGTGAAGGATCTTCCCCCGGAGGCTCGTCAGGACCCCATCTTCGCCCGTTCCAAGGGAGAGCTGCCCGGCCGCGACGGCTGCCGGGTCCCCCTCCCCTGGTCCGGCGTGGCCGAGCCGTACGGCTTCTCACCCGAGGGGACACGCCCCTGGCTGCCCCAGCCGGTCGAGTGGGTCGTGCTCTCCGCCGAGCGCCAGTCGAACGATCCCGGCTCGACGCTGAGCTTCTACCAGGAGGCCCTGCGCGCCCGCCGCGAGCTGCGCGGCACGCTGCCCGACGAGATCACCTGGCTGGACGCCCCCGAGGACGCCCTCATTTTCAGCCGGGGTCCCCTGACCTGCGTCATCAACTGCGGCTCCGAGCCGGTGCAGCTGCCTCCGCACGAGCGCGTCCTGATCGGCAGCGCCCCGGTGGACGGTCACCTGCTCCTGCCGGACACCGCGGCCTGGCTGTACACCCCCGGCGCCTGAGACTCCCGGTGCGCCCCGCCCCCCCATGACGGGCGGGGCAAGCCCCCACCGGACAGGCGAACGCGCCACGGGCGGGAGGTGCCGCGTACCGGACAGACGGGCACGACGCGAGCGGGCAGGCGGGGCGGACGCGTCATGGGTGGACAGGCGGACGCGCCACGGAGGTGGCGACGGTTCCGCGAGCCGTTCCGCGCGGAGGACCGGGCGGGTGCTTCACCGGCGGACGGCGCCCGCCTCCGCGACCCCGCCCCCGGCCCCCGCTCCCCGGTCTCTCAGGCGTCGGCGAACCTGCTCAGATAGGCGAGCTCATCCTGGTCGAACCGTCGCGGGGAGGCCCTCGCCACGTCGTAGGCCACGAGCACCGAGCGGGCCTTGACGAAGATCTCCTCATCGTCGCGGATCTCGTACGCGAGGGTGAAACGCACCGGCCGGATCTCCGTCACCCATGACTCCACCCGGACCGGATCGGGGCGGAAGGTGAGGGGACGCAGGTAGTCGATCTCGTGCCGGGCGACCACTAGCCCCTTGAACGGCTCGTTGCCCTCGCGGTGGGGGTCGACATGGAACAGCGCCAGCCGCGCGTCCTCCAGATAGTCGAGGAACCGCACGTTGTTGACGTGTCCCAGCGAGTCGATGTCGGCGAACCTGACGGCCCTGGGGAACACATGCCGGTGACCACGGCCGACGCCGTCCGCGATTCTCTGTCCAAACACACCCAGAACCGTAGCGAGCCCCCGGTGCCCGCCGCACGGCGGGGCATCGGGGGCTCGTCAAGCGCGCCGGTCACTTCCGGCCGGGACCGCGCCCGTCGCGGGCGGGCCCGGGCCGGAGACCGGACCGGTCTCCGGGACCGGGATCAGTCGCGGGTGAGCTTGCGGTAGGTGACGCGGTGCGGCCGGGCCGCGTCGGCGCCCAGGCGCTCGATCTTGTTCTTCTCGTAGTCGGCGTAGTTGCCCTCGAACCAGAACCAGTTCGAGCCCTCTTCCCAGGCGAGGATGTGGGTGGCGATGCGGTCGAGGAACCACCGGTCGTGCGAGGTGATGACCGCGCAGCCCGGGAACTCCAGCAACGCGTTCTCCAGGCTGGAGAGCGTCTCGGTGTCGAGGTCGTTGGTGGGCTCGTCGAGCAGCAGCACGTTACCGCCCTGCTTGAGGGTGAGCGCCAGGTTGAGCCGGTTGCGCTCTCCGCCGGACAGGATGCCCGCCTTCTTCTGCTGGTCCGGGCCCTTGAACCCGAACGCCGCGATGTAGGCGCGGGACGGCATCTCGACCTGGCCGACCTTGATGTAGTCGAGCCCGTCGGAGACGACCTCCCAGACGTTCTTCTTCGGATCGATCCCGCCCCGGCTCTGGTCGGCGTAGGAGAGCTTGACGGTGTCGCCGATGACGATCTCGCCGCTGTCGGGCGTCTCACTGCCGGTGATCATGCGGAACAGGGTCGTCTTTCCGACACCGTTCGGGCCGATGATGCCGACGATGCCGTTACGCGGGAGGTCGAAGGAGAGGCTCTCCATCAGGACCCGCTCCTCGAAGCCCTTGGTGAGCTTCTCGGACCGGATGACCGTGGTCCCCAGGCGCGGGCCCGGCGGGATCTGGATCTCCTCGAAGTCGAGCTTGCGGTGCTTGTCGGCCTCGGCGGCCATCTCCTCGTAGCGCTCCAGACGCGCCCGGCTCTTGGTCTGGCGGGCCCTGGCGTTGGAGCGGACCCACACCAGCTCCTCCTCCAGGCGCTTCTTGCGCTTGGCGTCCTTCTGGCCCTCAAGCTTGAGCCGCGCCGCCTTGGCCTCCAGGTAGGTGGAGTAGTTGCCCTCGTAGGGGTGGCAGCGGCCCCGGTCGAGCTCCAGGATCCAGTTGGCCACGTTGTCCAGGAAGTAGCGGTCGTGGGTGACGGCCAGGACGGTGCCCGGGTATTTCTCCAGGTGCGACTCAAGCCACTGGACACTCTCGGCGTCGAGGTGGTTGGTGGGCTCGTCGAGCAGCAGCAGGTCGGGCTGCTCCAGGAGCAGCTTGCAGAGGGCGACCCGGCGGCGCTCACCACCGGAGAGCTGGGTGACCTCGGACTCCGGCGGGGGGCAGCGGAGGGCGTCCATCGCCTGCTCCAGCTGGCTGTCGAGATCCCAGCCGTTGCGGTGGTCGAGGGCGTCCTGGAGCTTGCCCATCTCGTTGAGGAGCTCGTCGCTGTAGTCGGTGGCCATCAGCTCGGCGATCTCGTTGAAGCGGTCGAGCATCGCCTTGGTCTCGGCGACACCCTCTTCGACGTTGCCGAGGACGGTCTTGGATTCGTTGAGGGGGGGCTCCTGCTGGAGCATGCCGACGGTGAAGCCGGGCATGAGCCGGGCGTCGCCGTTGGACGGCTGCTCCAGGCCCGCCATCATCTTCAGCAGCGTCGACTTTCCGGTGCCGTTGGGGCCCAGGACACCGATCTTGGCGCCCGGCAGGAACGACAGCGTCACGTCGTCGAGGACGACCTTGTCGCCGTGCGCCTTGCGCACGCGCTGCAGTGTGTAGATGTACTCCGGCATGCCTTTAGTTTAGGGCCTGGGGAGTTCAGCTATGGGCGGCCCGGGACAGGGCTTGGGAGTTCAGCCGGGAGCGGCCTCGGATCCCGGCCTGCGGGCCGGGGGCACGACGGTGGCGGGCAGGCAGATCTGGTCGCGGCCGAGCTCCTTCGCCCGGTAAAGAGCGAGGTCGGCCGCGGCGAGCAGCTCGATCAGGTCGTCTCCGTGCACACTCATGATCGCGACACCGACCGAGATGGTCACGGTGATCATGTTCTCGTCGGCGGGAACCGCCATCCGCCCCACCCGGGAGCGCAGCCGCTCGGCGACCCTGCGGGCCTCGGTCACGTCGGCCCTGGGCAGCAGGACGACGAACTCCTCGCCGCCGAACCGGCCCACCACGTCGTAGTCGCGCAGCTGGCTGCGGATCGTGTCGGCCACCCCGACGAGCACCTGATCGCCGATCAGGTGGCCGTAGGTGTCGTTGACCCTCTTGAAATGATCGATGTCGACGATCAGCAGCGCGAGCGTCTCCCCCGTGCGGCGCGCCCTGACGATCTCAGTGTCGGCCTCCCGCTGCCAGGCCGCGGCGTTCAGCAAACCTGTCTTGAGATCGGTGCGGGCCGCCGCCTGGAGCTGGGCGTGCAGCAGGCTGCGCTGCAGCAGCACCACCGGGGGCAGCGCCAGGACCAGCAGGGCCAGGTTGAGCCCGCAGGTGATGGAGACGAGGACGCCGAGACAGAGCTCGACGACGTCGAGGAGCAGGTTCTCCCGGTTCCAAAGGACCTCCCGCCAGCGGCTGTCGGGGTCGGCGGTGTGCGCGGCGACGGCGATCAGCGCGGTGTTGATCACCGTGAACAGGACCGCGCAGCCGATGGCCACGAGGATCGGCCCTCCCTCGCCCCTGGTCAGCGCGTTCAGGTCGCCGACCACGGCGTGGAAGAGCAGGGAGGCCGCGCAACCGGCCAGGCCGATCGCCGCGGAGCTGACGACCCGCCGGTAGACCACCGTCGCGCGCACCCGCTTCTGTAACAGGAACTGGAGCGGGATGGGTGCCAGGAGCGCGTAGAGGGGCGGGAGGAGCAGTGCGGCGGGCAGCCACCAGGCGGAAAGCAGATCACGGTAGACGCCCGCGGGCATGCCGAGTCTCCGGGTCGCCTCGATGCACACGGCCCCGCACGCCATCAGCGCGGTGAAGGTCAGCACATCGGACCAGCGGAAAACACCGGTTATCGAGAAAAACGCGATCGCGGCGAGATCCAGCGCTACTATCCCGCAGAGGTAGCCGACCAGCGGGCGACGCTGCCCCAGCAGGGGCCACCGATCGACCAAGGGTGTCATGCCGTCGCGCGGTTTGACCGACGTGTGACTGGGAGCCGCCATGTCGTCCCCCTCTCCGACTAACGATGTGTAACACAATAGTTGCGGAGTGTGCGACGCGCGATGGTAACCGCTACCTTTGACAGAGTGAGTCAGCCCACCGGTTGACTCACGTCTTGGAAACCGCTCGCTCGCGAGCGGGCCGTGTGGGAAAGGAGCAAGCCATGCTGCGGGGCGTGACCTGGACCTAACAGGTGTCTCGGCATCTGACACGGGCAAGACCATCGGCCGGTTATCTCGGCGTCACCGCGCTGCCGCGGCGAGACACCGACCGCGTCCGGCCGATGCCCCCTCACTCAGCCCGCACCAGGCCCCCTCTCCGCGAGGCCCCTGCTCCGTCAGACGCTCTCCCCATGTGAAACCCCCGCCCCCGGCTTCCCAACACTCCCACGTTTCCCACCCCACCCCAGGTTTCCCACCCCCCGTTTCTCCGCCTTTCCGCGTTCCGCTCCCCGGTCTTTCCGCGTTCCGCTCCTCGGTCTCCCCGTGCCCTCCGTCTCGCTTCCCTGCGCCCGTCCTGCCCTTCCAGCCCGCTTCGCCTCCCGCCTGGCTCCGCGCGCCTTCCTCAAGAATCCAGCCCCCTCGCCTCCCGCCCAGCCTTCCGTGTCTCCCTCCGGCCCACTTTCCTTTCTCCCGGCGCTCCGAGTCTTCCTCCCAGCCCTTCGAGTCGGGTGTCAGCCCTCCCGGTCTTCCTCCGGCTCGCGGCCACCCGCCCTCGCACGGCTCTGAACACCGGCTCCGCTGGGAGGCCCGCGGCCCGGACCTCCCAGCGGAAAGCGGCTCAGGCCGCCAGACTCTCCCGCGTCGGCCAGGGCGTCTCGTCGCTCGCGTCCGGGTGGATCCTCACCGCATCCGGCACACCCCCGGCCGTCTCGGCCTCCGTGCCCGAGCTTGTCGTCCCCGTCGCGTCCTGCCGCCTCGTCGTGCTCCTCCCACCCCTTCCACGCCTCGCCGTGGTCTCCCCCTCCACCGGCTCCTTCCCGGCAGGCTGGTGATCCTGCCGGGCAGGCTCGCGATCCGCCCCGCGCGGCGGCACTTGGGCGACCTCTCCGGGATCGGCGTCCTCTCGGGGGTCGATGGTGTCTCGGAGATCGATGATGTCTCCGAGATGGGTGACGTCCCCGAGCATCACACCGTCTTCGGCGGCCTCACCGCCCGGCGTGATCTCCGTCTCCGTCTCGCGCGGCACGGACGTCTCACCGTCGGGGCCGGCCCTCAGGTCGTCGAAGCCGGTCTTCAGCAGGGACAGGGCGCCGGTGGCCCCGGCCGCGACGGGGGCGCCACCGCTCATCGCCCAGTCGGAGGTCTCCCTGTCGAGCTCGATCCGCTCCGCGCTGCCGAGAGCCGCGACCGGCCCGCCGCGCTGCGGCTTGGTGAAGCTCCCGAGCCCCCAGCGCAGGTCGTGACCGAGCGAGTTGGCCTCCACCTCGGGCATGAAGCGGCGCTCCCCCTCGTGGGCGAACTCGCGGATCCGCAGCCGTCCCTGGACCACGACCGGCTGGCCCAGATGGACCGACTGCGCGACGTTGTCGGCCAGCCCGCGAAAGCAGCGGACGCCGAAATAGGTCGTCTCGCCGTTGCGCCACTGCTGGTTCTCGCGATCGAAGTAACGGTTCGTTGAAGCGATCTTGAGTGAGGTCACCCGGGAACCGTCGGGGAAGGTGTGCTGGCGCGGCGGGGCCGCGACGTTACCGGTCAGCGTGACGTAGATGTCGTTCATCGTGCCTCCCATGAGAGCCGGCCGAGTGCCGGCGGCATGGAAGACACGATGGCCCGGCCCACCCCACGCCCGGATTACCGAATCGCGCTCTGTGGACAAGCCCGAGGACGCGCGAAAACTGTGGACAACCCGGCTTCACTCATTTCGAGCGAGTCCGAATGAGCCCGAATGAGCCCGAGCGAGTCCGAGCGAGTCCGAGCGAGGAGAACCGGCCTCACTCGCCGCTGGGCGAGGAGAAGAAAACGGATCAGCCCCGCAGGCCCCGCATGGCCGAGTAGAACTCGTTATAGCGAGTCAGCTCCTTCTCCACCGGCTCGATCACCATGCTCTCGGCGACCCCGGCGACCCTGCGGCGCATCTCGCGTTCCAGCGCGTCACGCTCGTTGCCCGCGCCGAGCACGACGAAGTTGCGGCTGGCCATCGCGGTGAGCAGGCCGAGTCCCAGGACGGAGAAGATCATCAATCCGACCCAGGGCAGCGAGGCGGCGTCGCCGAACATCTCCAGCCCCTCCGGCGGGCTCCCCGCGCCGAACACGCCGTAGGTGAGAGCCGTACCGACCCAGGCCAGGCCCGCGACGAAGAGCAGGACCAGGAAGTACTGCCAGGCCAGGAGCAGCCGCCACCAGCCCGGAACCCTGTCCAGCCGCGGCGCGACCTCCGACAGTTCCTCGGAGAGCACCTCCGGCAGCTGTGAGGAGCGGGAGCGCGCGGCGTCCCTGATCCCGTTCTGCCACGCCTCGTGCATGCCCGCGCTCAGGCCGTCGGTGAGCGCCTGGACGGCGGTGTCCACCTCGGCGGGCTGCGCGCTGACCGAGCCGCCGGTCAGGCCGTGGATCTCGTCCCGCAGATCGCCCAGACGCAGGTTGCTCAGCGGGTCGTGACGGAGCTTGGCGGCCCAGCGGGTGTAGGGCCAGCCGACCCACTCGCCGGACCTCGCGGCGTACACGTTCTCCATCGCCTCGCCGACCGCGGGAACGCCGACCGCGTCGCAGAGGGCGTCGGTGAGGCCGATCCTGCGGGCGTCGTCGATGGAGGAGGGCGGAGCGGACGCGCCGTCGACGGGCATGATCTTCGTGAGGCGGAGCGTCAGCCGGCCGAGGTCGGCCTCCAGCCGCTGGGTGGCGGCCCTGCGCTTGGAAACGGTCTCGGCGAGGACGCCCTTGAGGTTGTCGACGCCCCTGCCCATGATCGCCGAGGTGGTGACGATCACGGGATGCTCGACCCCCTCGCGGCGGAGCAGGCCGTCCAGGTCCGCGACGCACTCGGCCAGCTCCTCCTGGTCGAGCCGGTCGGCCTGGTTGAGCACGAAGATCGTCACCGCCTCGTGCCCGGCCAGGTCGGTCACGTAGCGCCGGTGCGTGGAGGCGTCGGCGTACTTCTGCGGGTCGAGCACCCACACGACGAGGTCGGCGACCTGGATCAGCCGGTCGGCCTCGGTGTCGGTCAGCGCCCGGATGGAGTCGTGGTCGGGCAGGTCGAGCAGGATCAGCCCGTGGAGCTGGCTCTCGCCCCGGTCCAGGGCGCTGGCCCGCGCGAAGCGGTGCCGCCACTGGATCTGCAACCAGTCGAGCAGCGGCCCGGCGCCGTCCAGGCCCCAGACGCAGGCGTGCGTACGGGCCGTGGTCGGGCGGCGTACCCCCGTCGGCGACAGTTCCAGGCCGGAGATCGAGTTGAACAGCGTCGACTTGCCGCTTCCCGTACCCCCCGCGAGGGCGACCACGGTGTGGTCGGAGGAGAGCTTGAGCCTGTCACCGGCGCGCAGCAACAGCTGGCCCGAGTCGGTGAGGAGCTTGGGGTCGACCCTGCCCGGCCCCAGTTCCACGATCCGGGCCAGCGCGGCGAGCCGGCTGCCGAGACCCTGGCCTGACTGGGTGGTGCCAACACTCATCGGGCGACCTCAAGGTTGTACGTTGCCTGGTAAAGGCGGGTGGCGGCGGATTCGTCAGGTATGCCCGCACCGTCGAGAGCCTGGGTGTAGCGCGCCATCTCGTCGTCGAAGAGCATGCCGATCCGGGCCCGGAGATCGCTCCGGGCCTTCACCCCGATGTTGCGCAGCGACTCCGCGCCGAGCAGCGCGTGCACCAGCCGCTGCGGTAGCGCCCCGGTGCCGTTCTGCGCGTCGGAGGAGCCGTAACCGAGCAGCCCGATGGTGAGGATCAGCGACAGGGACTCGACGTCGAACGAGATCACCCTGGCCACCGACCGCTTGGTCACCCCCTCGGTGCGTATCAGCTCGATGATGTGCTCCTGCCAGGCCGCGATGGTCCGGCCGGTCCTGCGCAGGAGCTCGTCGGACGCGCGGCCGAGACCGGGTGCCGACGCCAGGGCCTCCTGCGCGCCCGGACGGTTCAGCCAGCGCGAGGAGGTCTCCTCCGCGGCCCGGTGCGCCGCCGAGACGACCACCGACTCCAGCCCCGCCCGCAGCGCGGACTTCAGGCCGCTGAGCCGCTCGGGCGCCTGCTGGCTCGCCTTGCCGCCGAAGCGGCTCGGCCTGCGCAGGTGGAGGGTACGCATGAGGTCGCCGGACCCGGCGAAGTCCTGCCAGCGGGCGAGCACCTCGCCCCTGAGCAGCGAACCGTCGCCGGTGCTCTTGTCGATCTCGGCCAGCACGCGGGCGTAGGCGCCGTCCACGTCACCTCGGAGGTCCCTCCGGAAGGCGACCTGGATCTCCAATTGCTTGGCCAGCGCGGGGACACGGGTGCGGAAGCTGTTCAGCACCCCGTCCAGGGTCGCCCGTACGGCCTGCGCGCGGCGCCGGTCGTCGACCGACAGCTCGGTCAGCCAGAGACGCAGCTCGCTCACCTCGTTGTCGGGGAGCATCCCGTCGGTGACCTTGCTCTCGTTGATGACGAACCGGTCGACCTCGCCGAGGCCGTACTCGGTGAGCATCCTGACGAAGTGCTTGCTGATCACCTCTTGGGACCTGGGCGGGACCCGGGAGAGCACGATTGCCAGCCGGGCTCCGCGCTCCTTGGCCAGGCGGAGCAGCCGCCAGGCCGGAGCGTCGGCGTACCGGGCGGCGGTGGTGACGAAGATCCACAGATCGGCCGCGTCGAGCATGCGGTGGGCGATCTCGTGGTGCTCCTCGACGACCGAGTCGATGTCGGGGGTGTCGAGCAGGGCCACGCCGGGGGGAAGACGCTCGGTGGAGACGAGCACGAGTCCTCCGGAGGCGCCCTCGGGATCGGGCTCACTGAGCCGCCGGAGGCTGCCGAGCAGCTCACCCTCGGCGAACCACTCGTGATCGTCGGGGTGGCAGGCCAGCACGGGCGTCCCGGTCGTCGGACGGCGTACGCCTGTCGCGCTGACCTTGGCGTTGGCCAGGGTGTTGAGGAGCGTGGACTTGCCCGCGCCGGTGGAGCCCGCGACCACGACGAGCGCGGGCGCGGTGCTGGTGTGGACACGAGGGATCACGTAGTCGTCGAGCTGGGCCAGGATCTCGCTCTGGACCCGCCTGGCCTCGTCCGCGCCGGGAAGGTCCAGGCCGAAGCTGAGGTCGGTGACACCGGTGCGTACGGCGGTGAGCGCGCTGCTCAGCGCCTCGGAGACGGCCTCGGGAAGCGGGGTCTCCTTCGTCCGGCCACCCGGCGCCCCCGCGCCGTCCTCGCCCTCGTCCTCCGCGTCGTCGGCGGTCCCGGTCTCGTCCTGGGCTACGGCGGCGGCCTCGTCGTCGCTCTCGTCCCTGTCTTCGCTCCGGCCCGTCGTCCCGGCGTCGCTCGCGGGGGCGGCGACGGTGCCGTCGGTGTCCGCGGCATCGGCGTCGCGCCGGACCTCGTCACCGCTCTCGGCGTCGTCACCGATCCCGGTGGGGCCGGTGTCGCGCCGGGACACGTCGTCGGTCTCGACGGCCCGCGGGGTCTTGTCGCCGGGCTCGGTGCCATCGGTCTCGGTGTCACTGGGGTCGGCGGCGAGGCGGGTCCTGCCATCGTCGTCGATCTCGGCGGGCTCGTCCTGGGGCGCGAGATCGTCACGGCCGTCGCTCCGGACACCGTCGGCGCTCCCGGCATCGGCCCGGGAAACGTCGTCGGCCCGCGTGGTGCCGGCGGCCTCACCGCCCGCGCGGGGCTCACCGTCCTCGCCGTCGGTCAGGGGCCGCTCGGGCTCGACCTCGGGCTCGACGCGGCCGGGGCTGCCGTCACTTTCCGCGCCGCCCCCGGAGCCGTCGCGTGGCTCCTCGGGAGTCGTGCCGAGGATGACGACGACCTCGTCCCGTTCCGCGTCCTTCTCGGATCGCTCCCGCTCCTCGGCGGTCCTGCTCGCGCGAAGGGGCGGAGCGCCTTCGGCGCGGGACCGCTCGTCCTCACCGCCGGGTGCGCCGCTCCCGCGCCGGGGGGGAAGAACCTCGTCCGCCGTACGGGAGGCGTCGGCGCCTTCCCCGGCGGCGGGACCGGGGGCTTCCCGAGGGGTGGGACCCGGAGTCCCACGCCCGGAGCCGCCGGGCGGGGGCGTGGCGGGGCCACCTGTACGGGGACTCGGGGGGACGGGAGCGCCCGGGCGGAAAATCGCGCCGGGAGCGGTGTCGGCGACGTCCCCGTCCCGGGGAGCGCTCGGAGGGACAGGGGCGCCCGGGCGGAAAGCCGCGCCGGGGGCGGCGGCCGGGGCCGCGGAGGCGCCGGGAGCGCCGGATGAAGGCGCGGCGGGGCCGGGGGTGCGAGGAGTGCTCGGCGGGACGGGGGCACCCGGACGGAAGAGCGCGCCGGGAGCACCGGGAGCGGTGTCCCCGCGAGAAGGATCCGAAGGACCGGGAGTGCCCTGCCCTCGGGGAACGCCCGGATAAGCGGTGGGGCCGCCCCCACGGGGCGCGCCCGGCGGGGCCGGGACACCTCGGGGGGTGGGGGCACCGGGACCGGGAACGGCACCGGGCGAGCCGGGAGCGCCCCCACGGGAGGCGTGCGGATACCCGGGAGCGCCCTGACCGGGCGCCGCACCGGGGTTGCCCCCGCGAGAGCCGGGAGCGCCTCCCCGGGAGGCGCCGGGAGCATCGGGAGCGGCGGGGGGAAGCGCGGCGGGGCCGGGGGTGCGAGGAACGCCCGGCGGGACGGGGGCACCCGGGCGGGAGACGTTCGGGGAGGCGGGAGAAACGTGGCCGGGAGCCGCGACGGGGCCGCCCCCGCGAGAAACGGGAGCGCCCTGGCCGAAAGCCGCGCCCGGACTCCCCCCACGGGAGCCGGGAGCGCCCTGACCGGGAGCCGGGCTTCCCCCACGGGAGCCGGGAGCGCCCTGGGGAGCCGCGGGCGGGGTTACGGCGGGGCCGCCTCGGGACGGGCCCGCCGGACGGGCACCCTGGACACGCGGGGCGGCGGGGTTGGCGGCCGCCTCACGGGAAGTGGTGATGGCTTCGATCTTGGCTTGGGCAGCGGCGGCGGCGGCGCGGAAGGCCGCCATCGCCTCCTCGGAGGCGGGCGGGGAGGCAGGATCGCTCGCCCCGGCCTGGGGCGCCGAACCAGCCGAACCAGCCGAACCGGCGGGACGGCCCGGCCCGGCGGGGCCCGCCGTCCTGCCCGGGGGCGTGGCCGCCGTCCTGCCCGGAGGCGTGGCGGGACCGGTCACGCCACCTTGGGGCGCGGGGCCCGCCGCCCTGCCCCGAGGCGAGGTGGGACCGCCGGCCGCTCCGGGAGCGGCCGTCCCGGGCTGGGGCCCGGGGGACTGGCCGCGCGCGCGGATGGAGGCCGCGTCGTCGTCGGCGCGGATGGCGCCGAAGGTCACCGTCTGCTCGCCGGGGGATTCCTTGTCATCCGACGAGGCGTCGTCGGGTGGCTCCTGGGGGGTGCCGGCAAGGCGAGGGTCTCGGCCACCACCCGAGTGAGGGGGCCTGTTGGACGCCGATTTCACGGTACTCGCTCCGCTCGAACCATCTCGACCTCCTGGCCGACCTTCACGACATCGCCGACGATCACGATCGCAGGTGGCCGAATCCCAGCCGCGCTCACGCGCTCCGCCACGGTGGACAGCGTGGCGTACAGAGCGCGTTGGGTCGGAAGGGTACCGTCCTGTACCACCATTACGGGAGTTTCCGGCGAACGTCCGTCATGGATCAGCGTTTCGGCGATCGCTCCGATCCGTTCGACCGCCATCATAAGCACCAGCGTGCCGCCGGATCTGGCCAAATTGGGCCAGTCGACGGTGGATCTCTCGTCGCCCGGCGGAACATGTACGGAGATCACGTGGAATTCCTGGCTCACGCCGCGATGGGTCACGGGCACGTTGGCCGCGGCGGGCACCGCGACCGGGCTGGTGATGCCGGGAACCACGATGACCGGGATGCCCTCGCGGGCACAGGCGAGCATCTCCTCGCCACCGCGGCCGAAGACGAACGGGTCGCCCCCCTTGAGCCGGACCACGAACTTGCCCTGCCTGGCGTGCTCGACCAGCAGCTCGTTGATCCTCTCCTGGGCCATGTAGCGGCCGTAGGGGATCTTCGCGGCGTCGATCAGCTCGACGTCCGGGGAGAGCTCGTCGAGCAGGGCCTGCGGGGCGAGGCGGTCGGCGACGACCACGTCGGCCTGGGCCAGCAGTTGCCGCCCGCGGACCGTGATCAGGCCGGGGTCGCCGGGCCCGCCGCCGACCAGGGCGACGCCCACCGGCTTGGTGCGGTTGCGCCTGGCGTCGACCGTGCCGTCCCTGAGGGCTCCGACGACGGCGTCCCTGATCCCGGCGGCGCGGCGGGGATCGCCGCCCGCGGTGATCGCCACGCTGATCTCGTCCACCTTGCCGCTGGCCGGGGTCCAGGCCGCCGAGGCGTCCTTGTCGTCGGCGCGTACGCACCAGATCCGCTTGGCCTCGGCCTCCGCGGCCACCGCGGCGTTCACCGCGCGGTCGTTCGTGCAGGCCTGCACGAGCCAGGCCCCGTCGACGTCGCCGACCTGGTAGCGCCTGGTCTCCCAGGTCACCCGGCCGGTCGCGATGAGGTCGTCGAGGGCGTGCGTGACACTCGTCGAGACGATGGTGACCAGGGCGCCCGCGTCGAGCAGCGCCGGCACCCGCCGCTGGGCGACGCGCCCTCCACCCACGACGAGCACTCGTCGCCCGGAGAGGCGCAAGCCAAGCAGGTAGGGCGACATGGCGACAGATCTCCCGTTCGCGAGGAATTGTGAAGCATGGCGTGCTAAGAGGTAAACCTACCGGCTAACGGCGCCCTCTTCGCTGCTCCCGTGTTAACAGCTGTCAAGGAAGGGCTGACCGCTGTCGACCTGCGGGCTTAAGACTTCCCTAGATCAGGCTTCCTTGTCCGTCACACCGGCGGAATCGAAGGTCGCGACCTCGTGCATCACCCTGACGGCCGCGCAGACGAGGGGGTGGGCGAGCAGGCCGCCGGTGCCCTCGCCGAGCCGGAGTTCCAGCTCGACCAGGGGGCGCAGCCCGAGGTGCTCCAGGGCGACCGCGTGGCCGGGCTCGGCCGAGCGGTGTCCCGCCACGCAGTGGTCGACGACGTCGGGGGCGAGCGCCGCCGCCGCCAGCGCCGCCGCCCCCGCGATGACACCGTCCAGGATGACCGGTACGCGAAGAGCCGCCCCGGCGAGGACGAACCCGGCGATCGCCGCGTGCTCCAGGCCGCCGACCGCGGCCAGCGTCTCCAGGGCGGACACCCCTGAGGCCGGGGCGAGAGTCCTGGAGGCGCCGTCCCACGCGGGCTCCAGGCCGTTCACCCGGAGGGCCTCGCGGACCACCTCGACCTTGCGCGCCAGGGTCTCGTCGTCGACACCGGTGCCCCTGCCGGTCACGACGGCCGCGTCGTGACCGGTGAACGCGCAGATCAGCGCGGCCGAGGCGGTGGTGTTGGCGATGCCCATGTCCCCGGTGACCAGGCAGCGGGCACCCCCCTCGACGAGGTCGCGGGCCACGGCCATCCCGGCCTCCAGGGCCGCGACCGCCTGCTCGGGGGTCATCGCCGGCCCCCGGGACAGGTCGGCCGTGCCGTACGCGACCTTGCTGATCGTCAGGCCGGGCGCGGGGTCGAGGTCGGCGGCCACGCCGACGTCGACGACCGTCACCGAGGCGCCGACCTGGGCGGCGAAGGCGTTGGCCACGGCACCGCCCGCGAGGAAGTTGCCGACCATCTGCAGGGTGACCTCCCGCGGCCACGGGGTCACGCCCCTGGCGTGGACTCCGTGGTCAGCGGCGAAGATGGCCAGGGCCGCGGGGGCCGGGAGTGGGGGCGGGCTGACCGCCGCGGCCCCCGCCAGCCGTACCGCCACGTCCTCCAGGGCTCCCAGGGCGCCGCGGGGCTTGGTCAGGCGGTCCTGGTGGGCACGGGCCTCGGCGACGGCCGCCGGGTCCGCGGGACGGATCGCCGCGATGGTCTCCTCAAGGATGGTCATGTGATCAGTCTCCCTTGGAAACGGCTTTTCGGGAAAAGCACCAAAAAGCCGCACATGACCCATCAGAGGGAACCGCGCCCGAAAGGCCGCGCATGGCCGTACGTGATCACCGGTGGCACCGGAGGGCGACCGCGGGGGATCACCAGGCGATGCCGCTGAGCGCCTCCTCGTAGCGCTCGATGACCACGTCGGCCAGGCCCTCGCAGTCACCGATGACGTCGGCGCAGCGGACGTCCAGGTTCGCGTGGCCGGCGGCGTAGGCCATGGCCTGCGCCCAGACGCGGTCGAGCAGGCCACCGGCGAACAGCAGGTAGGGAACGACGATCACACGCTTGGCGCCGAGGCGGCGGCAGCGCTCGATGCCGCCGGGGACACCCGGCGGGGTGAGGGAGACGAAGGCCGTCTCCACGGTCATGTACTCGTGGGCGTGGGTCTCCCAGAAGAGGCGGGAGACCCGGTGCACGTCGGCGTTCGTCTCGGGGCTGGTGGAGCCGTCGCCGACCAGGACCACGGCGGTCTCGCCGATCTCGATGTGCTCGGGCTCGTCGTCGAACACTCCGGCGGCCGCCGGGACCAGCCGGAGGCTGGCGACCTCGGCCGCCGCGTCGGCCAGACGCTCGGCGAGCAGCGCGAGGATGCGGGGGTCGGATCCCAGGGGGCGGCCGTAGTCGCAGGTCAGCATGGGATGCCTCTCCTGCTCGCGAGCCATCGCGGCGGGGATGTCGGCGCCGAGCCACACGTCTCCGGTGAGGCTCATCGGCTGGGCCACCATCCGGTGGTGCCCGCGTGCGACCAGCGAGGCGACGGAGTCGCTGAGACGCGGTCTGGCCCTGGCGATGTAGCCGCCGGAGACCTCCACGGCCGTCTGGTCCAGGCGGCAGCGGAGTCGATGGACGAACCTACCGAATTCAGCAGATCCATTGTCGTCGTGCGAGCCCTGCCCGATGAGCAGCAGCGGCGGTTTCATGGAAACAGGACTCCAATGACCTTGACCTGGGGTTACGCAGTGGCGACTCGCGACAATATCCGATAACGGCACTACATGGACAGGTAACGGATCGGTAAATTCTGTCTTTTCTCTCATGGGTATGACGGAGGACGGGAATCGGGCCGGCGACGGCGGACGCGTCTCCTTCACCGGGTGCGCCATCCGGGTCACACTCCGTGGCACGGTGGCCGGGCTCGATCACACGCCCTGGCACGGTAGCCGGGCTCGCGGGAGACGTCCAGCACGGCCACGCCGGTGTCTCACGCTCCGCGCGCCCTGTCCCCTCCGCTCACCCCTTCCGACCAGGGACGTCTTTCGTCGCGGCGCCCGTGAGGCGAAAAACCAGCGTGTGTCAGGACAGATCTCCCCTCAACAGCCCGAACACCACGATGTCTCGCGGGCCGTCCTCCGCCAGCTCGGCGGCGCGCAGCACGCCCTCCCTGACGAAACCGGCCTTCTCCGCGACCCGGAGGGAAGCCGTGTTGGCCAGGTCGGCGCGGAGCTCGATCCTGCGCATCTCGGTCGTCTCGAACACCCAGCGCGCCACGCCGAGCAGGGCCTCGGTGGCGTAGCCCCGGCCCCGGTGCAGCGGGTGCACCCCGTACCCGACCTCGGTGGTCCCGGCGCCCCAGAGGGTTTTGAAGAGGCTGATCGCCCCCACGACCAGTCCCTCGGCCTCCATGGCCAGGTGTACGCCCTGACCGGAGCGGCGCAGCTCGTGCACGCCGTGGGAGAGCCACTGGGAGACCCCCGAAGGATGACCGGGCGCGCCGGGCGGCAGGAACCTGGCACGCGCCTTGATCACCGAACGGACGCGGGCGGTGTCACCGGGGTTGAAGGGCCGGATCACGAGCCGGCCGGTCAGGATCGGCGGATCGGGTGCGAACGCGGACACGCGCCCTCCTTGCGGGGGAAGCGGGGAAGCCGGGAGGCGGGGAAGCCGGGAAGCGGGAAAAATCGGGAAGGCCGGGAAGGCCGGGAAATGTGTGGCCCAACCTCATCCCAGTGCCCCCGCCCGCGCAAGCCCGGATCTTCGTCTCATCCCGGGCGGGCACGGCTGGAAAACCACATCCGGCGAAGGCGCGCGGCCGGTTCTCCGCACTCGGCTGATCTTCCGCGTCCGACCAGCCGTCCACGGCCGGCCGGTCTTCCACAGCCGGCCGGTCTTCCGCATCCAGAGGAGCGGAACCGCCTGGCCGGGCCCGGCTTGAACCCAGCGGACGGCAACGACGGCCGACCTCAAACCAGGCCTGTGTCGGGCTCAGGCCGGGCTCACATGTCGAACTCAGGCCGGGCTCACGCCAGGCCCGTGGCGAGCTCAAGCCGGGCTCAGCAGGAAGGTGGACGGCAACGACGGCCGAGCTCAAGCCGGGTGCGACCTGGGCTCAGCGGACGATGACGACCTCCAGGGTGCGCGGGCCGTGCACGCCCTCCACCCGGTTCAGCTCGATGTCGCTGGTCGCGGAGGGGCCGCTGATCCAGGTCAGCGGCCTGGAGGGGTCGAGCCTGCCGACGGCCTCGGGGACACCGGACACGATCTGCCCGGCCCGTACGACGCACAGGTGGTAGTCGGGGACCAGGGTCAGCGCCCGCCGTCCCTGGCCTGGTCCGGCGTCCAGCACGATGGTGCCGGTCTCCGCGATGGCGACCGCGCATCCGGTGACGACCCCGTCCGCCCCGTCCAGCTCGGCCGCGCTCAGCGGGGGGTCGTCGGTGACCGGGGCGTCCGGCGCCCACTCCGGTGGCAGGCCGTCCGGGACGACCAGCCGGGTGGCGCCTCGGCGGGCCAGCGCAGCCGCGATCGTCGCGGCCACCTCGGTCTCCTCGACCACGTGCACGACGGCCCGGTAGTCGGCCACGCGTTCGGCGAGCAACTCCACCGTGCCCTCCGGATCGGCCGGTGGTGACGTGCGGTAGGCACGGGTGATCTCGACCTCGGGCGCTCCGGCCACGGCGGAGCGGATCCTCGACAGGATCCGTTCCCTGCTTCCCGCACCGGGGCCGCCGCCCGTACCGGCGGAGGCACCCGCGCCGGACGGGTGCCCGGGGCCGGGCGCGGGGGTGGTCGCTCCTGCGGTCATCGGGCACCTCCGTCGGTACGGTTCCACCAGTCGCGGAAGGACTCGGCGGGGATGTCGGGAATGTCGCGGGTGTCGGTCCACGCCGACAACGGCCCCGGCAGGCGCCCCGGAACGAACCTGCGCAGGCGCCCGCCGAGCCGCTGGGCTCGTCCCAGCCGCGAGGGACGGTTGAACACCCACCCGGCGGCGCGCATGCCCATACGCTCGGCACGCGCGTGGCGGACCTTGCCGCGCAGGTGGACCAGGACCTCGGGGATGTCGATCGCGACCGGGCAGGCGTCGAAGCAGGCGCCGCAGAGGGTCGAGGCGTACGGCAGCGAGGCGTCCAGCTCCGAGGCGGTCCCGCGCAGCTGCGGGGTGAGGATCGCGCCGATCGGGCCCGGGTAGACCGAGCCGTACGCGTGGCCTCCGGCGCGCTCGTAGACCGGGCAGACGTTGAGGCAGGCGGAGCAGCGGATGCAGCGCAGCGCCTGGCGGCCCACCTCGTCGGCCAGCACGTTCGTGCGGCCGTTGTCGAGCAGCACCAGGTGGAACTCCTGGCCCTCGACCGCGCCCGTCCAGGTGGACGTGTAGGGGTTCATCCGCTCGCCGGTGGAGCTCCTGGGCAGCAGCTGGAGGAAGACCTCCAGGTCCCGCCAGCTCGGCAGCAGCTTCTCGATGCCGACCACGCTGATCAGCGTCTCGGGCAGGGTGAGACACATCCGCCCGTTGCCCTCGGACTCCAGCACCACCAGCGTGCCGGTCTCGGCGATCATGAAGTTGGCGCCGGAGATCGCGACCTTGGTCGACAGGAAGCGCTCGCGCAGGTGGAGCCTGGCGGCCTCGGCGAGGGCCCGGGGCTCGTCGGTCAGGCCCTCGGGCGCCGCGCGGCCCCAGTCGGCCATCTTGTCCTGGAAGATCTCGCGGATCTCCGAGCGGTTGCGGTGGATCGCCGGGACCAGGATGTGCGAGGGCCAGTCGTCCCCGAGCTGGACGATCAGCTCGGCCAGGTCGGTCTCGTACGCCGTGACGCCCTCCTCCAGGAGGGCCTCGTTGAGGCCGATCTCCTGGGTGGCCATCGACTTGACCTTGACCACGCTGGTCTCGCCGGTGGCCTTGACCAGGTCGGCGACGATCCTGTTGGCCTCCTCCGCGTCGGCCGCCCAGTGGACGTGGCCGCCCGCCGCGGTGACGGCCTCCTCCATCCGGAGGAGGTAGCGCTCCAGGTTGCGCAGGGTGTGGTCCTTGATCTCCTTGCCCGCCCGGCGGAGCTCGGCCCAGTCGGGCAGCTCGCCGACCACGGAGGCCCGCTTGCCGCGGATCGTGTGGGTGGCCTTGCGGAGGTTGTATCTGAGCTGCGAGTCCTGCACGGCGGCCGCGGCGTTCGCCGGGAAGGCGGGCATGCCCAGGAACGTGCCGCTCACCGGCGGGCCATCCTCTCGTGAGTCCTTCCGGCAACGGCCCTCTCGGCGGCGCCTCTCCCGCCGACGGCCTGCCCGCCGACGGCTCTCCCGTCAACGACCCGCCGGTCGGCGGCCCCCTCGGCGACGGTCTTCTCGCCGACCGCCCTCTCGGCGACGGCCGGGGCGCTCATCGGGTGGCCTCCGTGGTGGCGAGGATCTCGGCGAGATGCATGATCCGCACGCCGGTGCGCTGGCGCTTCAGGGCGCCGCCGATGTGCATCAGGCAGGAGTTGTCGGCGGCGCACAGCACCTCGGCGCCGGTGGTCGCGACGTTGTGCACCTTATCGGCGCACATGGCCGCGGAGATCGCCGGGTTCTTCACCGAGAAGGTGCCGCCGAAGCCGCAGCACTCGTCGGCTCCTGGGAGCGGGACCAGCTCCAGCCCCCTGACCTGCTCCAGCAGCCGGGTGGGCCGGTCCCCCACCCGGAGGATGCGCATCGAGTGACAGGTCGGGTGGTAGGTCACCCGGTGCGGGAAGTAGGCGCCGACGTCGGTGACACCGAGGACGTCGACGAGGAACTCGGAGAGGTCGTAGACCTTGGGCACCAGCTCGGCCACCTCGGCGGCGAGGGAACCGGGCGCGTCTCCCGCCGCGACGCCCTCGACGGCCCCGGCGGTCTCAGCGGTCTCAGCGGTCTCAGCGGTCTCAGCGGTCTCAGCGGTCCCGGCGATCAGGCCCCCGGGGGTCCCGGACCCGGCCATTACAGGAGCGGCGGACGTGCGGGTGGCGGACGTACGAGAAGCGGATGCGCGGGCGAGCCGCGGGTACTGCTCGCGGACCATCGCGGCGCACGATCCCGACGGCGCGACGACCGCGTCGTACCCGGCGAAGACGTCCACGAAGTGCCGCGCGAGCCGCGTGCCCTCCTCGGGGTATCCCGTGTTGACGTGCATCTGGCCGCAGCAGGTCTGCGCCCGGGGGAACTCGACGTCACATCCGAGGCGGCGCAGCAGCGTGACGACCGCCCGCCCGGTGCCGGGAAACAGTGTGTCGTTCACGCAGGTGATGAAGAGGGCGACGCGCACGGCACTCCTTCCTTTCAATGGTCAGACCACAGTATGGTCTGACCACATTCCCCCACAAGAGGAGGCCCTCTTGAGCGGTTGGCAGCCGGTCCGGCGCACCCGGGCGTTCGAGGACGTGATCGCCCAGATCGAGCGGCGCATCGCGGGTGACGGGCTCCGGGTCGGCGACCGCCTGCCCGGCGAACGGCAGCTCGCCGAGCAGCTGCGGGTGAGCCGGTCGTCGGTACGTGAGGCGATGCGGGTGCTGGAGACCCTGGGAGTGGTGTCGTCGCAGGTCGGGCGGGGCCCGGACGCGGGGGCCTTCCTCATCTCCAGGCCCGCCGAGGCCCTGAGCGACCTGCTGAGGCTCCATCTCGGACTGTCGAACCTGTCACTGGAGGAGGTCGTCGACGCCCGGCTGATGATCGAGAAGTGGTCGGCCGCGCACGCCGCCGCCCACGGGGCCGACCTGTCGGCCCTCACCGCCGCGCTGGAGCGCATGGACGCCACGACGACGGCCGAGGAGTTCGTCGAGCACGACACGGCCTTCCACGTGGCCATCGCCGAGGCGTCGGGCAACAGGCTGACCACCGCAATGATGCTCTCCCTGCGCGACTCGCTCCGGCGCTACGCGGTCGAGGCGGTCGGGCGCCTCGGCGGCACGGCCGGGCTCATGGACGACCACCGCCGCATCCACCGGGCCGTCGCCACCGGGGACGCGGCGGGGGCCTCGGCCGCCGTCGAGGACCACCTGCGGCGGGCCTATCCCGGCATCTCACGTGCCCCACGGGCTGAGGACGACGAGGGGCTTGAAAGGCAGCAGGGGCGGTCTGACCGAGTCGGCTGAGCGGCAGGTGGCGCCCGAGCAGGAGACCAGCGCGTCGAGCTGCCGGTTGAACTCGGCGATCACGGGGAGCGGGGTCTCCGCGGCGAGGTTGTGGAGCTGGTAGGGATCCCTGACGAGGTCGTAGACCTGGTACTCGCCGGTGGAGTAGCGGACGAAGGTGTGCTGGGCGGTCCGCATCCCCTGGTACGCCGGGACCGGGGTCTGGCGGGCCGAGCCGGGACTGGTCGGGCGGTAGAACTCCAGCAGCACGTTCTGGCGCCACGAGGGCGGCGTCTCTCCCCGCAGCAGCGGCAGCAGGGAGCGGCCCTCGGCGAAGTCGGGGAGCGCGGCCCCGGCGAGCTGGGCGAACGTCGGGGCGAGGTCGATGCTCGCGGCCATGTCCCCGACGACGCGGCCCGCCTGTATACCGGGCCCCCTGACCAGCAGCGGCACCTTGATCGCCTCGTCGAAGGGCGTGGTCTTGCCCTGGGCGAGCCGGTGCTGGCCCAGGTGGAACCCGTTATCGGAAGCGAAAAAGATATACGTTTCATCCAGCTTGCCGGAGGCCCTGAGAGACTCGACGAGGGCGCCCACCATGTCGTCCACCCCGAGCATCGCCCGGAGCCGGTCCCGGTAGTGCCGGTCGATTCTGCGGATCTTCGCGGCGTCGAGCGGCGGGAGCGACCTGAGCCAGAGCGGCTCGGCGCCGACGTCGGGCTGGTTGAAGGACGGGGTGCGCGGGGCCACCACCCCGGCGAAGGCGGCCTGGTGGCGGGGGGCGTAGTTGGCCGGGTTGTGCGGGGCGACCGGGGCGAGATAGAGGAAGAACGGGTCCTGGCTGGGCTGGGAGACGAACGCCCCGGCCTTCGCGCTGAGCACGTCGGTCAGATAGTCCTGCGGCGCGAAGCCGTAGTCGCGCAGCATGCCGTTCTCGTTGAGCGTGTAGCCGTACTCCTCGTACAGCCTGCGCACCGGCACGTCCCACTCGTCCCAGCCCGGAGGCACGTGGGTGGCGGAGGTGGTGCCGCCGGGATAGTGGTTGAGGTATTTGCCCATCAGTCCGGTGCGATATCCGGCCGACTTCATCCATGTCGCGATATTGGAGCGTTCCAGACCCGATGTGTAGTACTTGGTGAATCCTCCCTCGGGGGCGGTGTTGGTGTACACGCCGTGGCTGTGCACGTACTGACACCGCATGATCGACGCGCGCGAGGGGCAGCACCAGGAGTTGGGCACGAAGAACCTGTCGAAGCTGGTGCCTCCCCGGGCGAGCAGGTTCCAGATGTTGGGAAATTTCTGCAGATCGCCCGCGTCAAGATCGTCAACGAGGATCAGGACGACGTTGGGCCGCCCCTGCGCGTGCGCCACGGCCGGGATCGTTCCCATCGCGGCGAGGGCGAGGAGCGACATCAGGGAGAGGAGTTTGCGAGCGGCGTTGAGCACAAGTGCACGCTTCCCGGGAGACCGAATTTCGACACCTCACACTCGACCGACCAATGTAGAACGTGTTCTAATTGCGAGGCCTGTCCGGCGTCACGTCGCGAGGAGACCCCCGTGAGCACCGACCTGAAGCTCGGCCTGAACCTCGGCTACTGGCAGCGGAACGCCGACGACGCCACCGAACTCGTCCAGACCGCGGAACGGCTGGGGTATGAGTCCGTGTGGACCGCGGAAGCCTACGGTAGCGACGCCTTCACCCCTCTGGCCTGGTACGGCGCGCGGACGTCTCGCATCAAACTGGGCACATCCGTGGTGCAGATCTCCGCCAGAACCCCGGCGGCGACCGCGATGACCGCGATGACGCTCGATCATCTCACCGGCGGACGGCTGCTGCTCGGCATCGGCGCGTCGGGGCCCCAGGTCGTCGAGGGCTGGTACGGGACGCCGTTCCCCAAGCCGCTCGCCCGCACCCGCGAGTACGTCGAGATCATGCGCAAGGTGTTGCGCCGCGAGGAGCCGGTGACGAGCGACGGCGAGCACTACCCCCTCCCCTACCCCGGAGGCGCGAACCTCGGCAAGCCGCTGAAGCTGATCACCCGCCCGCTGCGCGCCGAGATCCCCCTCTACCTCGGCGCGGAGGGCCCGAAGAACGTCGCGCTCGCCGCCGAGATCGCCGACGGCTGGCTGCCGCTGTTCGTGTTCCCCGAGAAGATCGGGCGGATGTACGGCCCCTCTCTCGCCGGGGCCGGTCCCGGCTTCGACATCGCCGCGATGGTGATGACCGTGATCACCGACGACGTCAGGGCGGCGCTGGACGGGGTGAAGATGATGCTGACCCTCTACATCGGCGGCATGGGGGCCAAGAGCCGCAACTTCCACGCCGACATCATCGGCAGGATGGGCTACGCCGAGGCCGCCGAGGAGATCCAGGCCCTCTACCTGGCCGGACGCAGGGACGAGGCGTTCAACGCGATCCCCGACGAGCTGGCCGACGGCATCTCCCTGGTCGGCCCGGTGGGCCGCATCCGCGAGCGCCTGCAGCTGTGGCGCGACAGCCCGGTGAGCAACCTCCTGGTCATGGGACCGCGCGACGAGGCCTCCCTGAAGACCATCCGGGACCTGGTCCTGGGCTGATCCTGTCCCGGGTGATGCCTCTCCTGCCCGTGTCCTCGCACGAAGACCGTCCGGCCGGTGCGACGGCTCCCCGACCGGTTTCCGTCCGATACCCCGACCGGCTTCCCGGCCGGTACCACGGTCGGCTTCCCGGTCGGTACCCCGGTCGGTTTGCCGTCCGGCTTACCGGTCGATTTCCCGGCGCGGCGCGGCGGAGCGGCCGTCACCTCCGGACGCCGACCTTCCCGACCCAGCCGGAGTCCTCGTACGCGATCCTGAGGCCCTCGCGGAAGGGGACGTGCACGGAACGGTCGCCGGTACGGGGCCTCTCGTCCGGGCCCGTGTAGGCGAAGGCCAGCAGGCGCGACCCCGACTCGTCGACGACCAGGGTGTGGTGGCCGTCGGCCGTGGTGACGGCGGAGCCGAGGCGCCCGAGCGGGTCGAGGACGTCCTTCTCCAGGACGATCCCGGGCTGGGCCGCGAGAACGCGTAGCGTCGCGGCCCGCGTGGCCGGGCTCGCCGGTGAGGCGAGCAGGTAACGCGCGGCGGCGAAGGCGAAGGCCGGGAACGGCCCGTCCCGGTGTGCCGAGCGGAGCCACCGTTCCAGCTCCCCGGCGTCGCCGGGCAGGTCCCGCACCTCGTCCAGGGTCAGCGTCTCGCTCCCGACCCGCCACCTCAGCGAGAGCCGGGAGAAGTCATCGGTACGCGGCCCGGGCCACAGTGCCGGGGACCCCTTGGCCTTCCACGCCGCCTTCGCGGCCTCTGTCGCGAAGGTGATCTCGACATCCTGGTTGGACACGGTCCGCCCGGCCCGGCCGTCGTACCAGGACTCGTCGGTGTGGGCGGCGGTCGCGCCGGATCCGACGGGTTCGAAGGTCCTGGTGCGCTCGAACCAGTACCGGCCTTCCGGGGAGGTCTCGCGCGCCGCCGTCTCCGCGCCCGCCAGCAGGAACGACCGGGCGTCGAGCGTGACCACCGGCGTGCCGGGCGTCGCCGCCGGGAGGGAGCCGGAGGTCTCGGGGGGCCGTACCTCGGACTTGGAGGACGGTACGGGGGAGGTACCCGAGACAGGGTCCGGAGAGGTGTTCGAGGCCGGGTCCGGGGAGGCCGAGGCAGGAGCCTGAGAGGCCGAAACCGGGCCCGGGGCCTGGGAGGCCGAGACCGGGTCCTGGGCCGGGTACTGGGAGGCGATCGCCGCGGTCCGGCCCCCGCCCGGCCCCCGCAGCCCGACCGTCCCCGTCATGACGGCGGGCACCGTCACTGCGGCGGCCAGCCCGACGAGGGCGCCGGTCAGTACGACCCCGGGGGTGAGACGGGGGCGGGACAGGGGGCGGGGGGCGCCGGTGGACACACGGAGGGACACGGGATCGGACGCGTGACCGGACACGACATCGGACACGGGGTCAGATCCGTGACCGGACACGGGATCGGAGGCGTGACCGGACTCATGACCGGACCGGGACACGGCCGTCGCGAAGGCACGGGCGAGGTCGGCGGCGCGGCGCCGCCGGTAGGCGTCCTCGGTGAGTGCGTCCGGGCGCAGCGCGCGGACACGTTCGTCGACGTCGTTCAAGGCTGCTCCTGCAGGGTGGTGGCCGGGGTGAGGTCGAGTGCCTGGGACAGGCGGCGGCGGGCGCGATACAGGCGGACGGTGAAGGCCCTGGCCGAGCAGCCCGCGAGCTTGGCGGCGTCTGCCGGAGCCAGGCCGTACCAGCTGGCCAGGATCACCGCCTCGGCGTCCGGCTCGGACAGCCCGGCGAGCGCCGCGAGAGCCGCCTCGCGTTCGGCGACCTGCTCGGCGACCCGCTCGGTCGTGTCGCCCGCCGAGGACAGCTCCGCCAGCCGCTCCACCAGTGCCTGCCGTCGCAGCCCGGAACGCCGCTGCCCGCGCAGCAGGTTGCGGGCGACGCCGAGCAGCCAGGGCAGCGGTGTCTCCGGCAGCCGCTCCAGCTGCCGCCAGGCGATCAGGAACGTCTCGCTCGCGATGTCCTCGGCCGCCTGCCGCTCCGCGCGCAGCAGCGTGTAGCCGAGCACGCTGCGGTAGTGCCGGTCGTACAGCGCGGTGAATCGCGCTTCTGGATCATCCACACCAAGGAGTGCCTTTCCCGGCCCCCCGATCACCGGCCGGGGAAAAAATTATCCGGTGCGCCCCGTTTTCTCACCCCACCCGCCCCGGCCGGTCCGGCCCCTCTCCCCTTCCCGCCCGGTCCGGCCCTCCCGCCCCCTCGCCTCCATCACCCGGTACGACGTTCGCCTCGTACGGCGTTCACCCGGTACCACGTCCCGATCCGGGCCGTCGTACCGGTTCTCAGTCCGGCCGGGGGGCCGGGTTGGCGGTGACGGAACGCAGGAGCGGAGCGCTCGCCGCTCCCGCGCCGATCACCCCGGCGAATCCGAGCGCGACGCAGACCAGCAGGATGACCGCGCCCGTGACGTTCATCGCGACGGCGGCGAACGGCAGGGCGCAGAAGACGCCGGCCGCGATGGTGCCGCCTCCCATGACCGTCAGCGGTATGAGGGTCTCCGCCCGGCGGGCGGCGTCCAGGACCTCCAGTGGCGTACCGGCCAGGCGGAGCAGCGCGTAGGTCTGCCTGCGGTCGAGGACCGAGGAGGCGGCGGTGATCCCGGCGCCGGCGATCGCCACCAGGAACGAGACCACGAGCACGATGACCGTACCGGTGCCGACGTCGTCGAGGATCTGGGCGGAGAGCCGGTCGTCGTCGGCGGCCGAGGTCGCCCCGTGTCCGGGCACCAATCCCTCCAGGGCGGTACGCGCCCGATCGAGGGCCGCCACGTCCACCGGCCCCTCGGAACCCGAACCCGAGCCGGGGGCGACGGTGCCGGCTCGGCCCACGGAGACGATGATCACCTTGTGGCCACCGTCACCGTCGCCGGTGTCACCATCGGTGCCGCCCTCTCTCCCGCCCCTCGACACGAGACCGACCACCGCCCGGACGTCCGCCGCGGACAGACGCTCGCGTACCTCGGCGGTGACCTCGGACGCCCGCGCGGAGGGCACGGCCAGGCGCAGTTCCGCCCGTGGGCCGTCGAACACGACGTCGCCCGGGGCGAGGAGACCGATGAACCCGGCCACGAATCCCGTCAGGGCCACGCCGCTCACCGTCCGCCAGGCGGACCTGGGGTCGTCGGTCAACCGGCGCCCGGCGAGCAGCCGGGCGGGGGTCCGGGCCGCGCGGGTGGTGATCCGGCCGATCAGCGCGACGACCCACGGACCGGCGAGGTTGACGCACAGGAAGGCGCCGCCGATGGCCGCGGCGATCACCCCCACCTCGGCGCCGCGGCCGAGCAGGGGAACCGCCGCCAGGGCCGCGAGCAGCGCGACGACCCGGAGGAAGCGCATCGCCGGAGGGGTCTCCCGCTTGGCGACGCCGAGCGGGCTCACCACCACGCGGCGCAGGCCGACCACGGCCGACACGCCGACGAGCAGCGGCACGGCCACCAGCACGGCGAGCGTGGGAAGCACCCCCGGCCACACGTCGGCGAGGAACCAGGGCCCTCCCCTGATCTCGATCCGGGCCAGCAGCGGGGTGAGCAGCCCGTACAGCGCCGTTCCCAGCACCGCGCCGCCGAACGCGGTGATCACCGCCTCGCAGACGGTCATGGCGACCACCTGGCCGGGAGAGGCGCCGACCAGCCGGAGCGCGGCCAGGCGCCGGTCCCGGCGGGCGACGGTCAGCCGGGCCGCCGCGCCGCCGAACACCAGCAGCGGTACGGCCATGAGCACGCTCGCGATCAACCCGAGCGCGCTGTAGCCCGTCGCGTCCTCCGTCGTCCTCCCCGCGAAGCCGGAGATCCCGGTCGGTACGGCACCGCCGCGCGAGTCGTCCGACGAGGTGGCCCTCATCACCGGCGAGTCCGCCGCCTGCCCGCGTACCACGACCAGCTCTCCCGGGTACACGAGCGCCTCGTCGCCGATCGTCCCGCCGCGCCTCCCGGGGAAGCGGGCGGCGAGCTGCGCGGCCGGGAGCTCTCCGGCGAGCTCGGCCAGCCCCGGGGACAACCAGACCTCCCCCGGTGCGGGGAAGCGGTCCAGGCCGGGCGGCGCGGGTGCCCGCGGACCGAGCGCGGCGAGGTCCACGACCGTGATCCACCGGTCGCGCACGTAGTCCGTGCGGACGGCCTGGACCGCCACGGCCCCGCTCGCGGCCGGTACCGGGTTGCGCCACGCCTCCCGGGCCGCCCTGTCCTGGAAGCCGAGGTTGGCCACGACGGCGAAGAGCAGCAGCGCGGTGGAGACCGCGACCGCCGCCACGGTGAGCCCCGCCCCCAGCAGGCCGCGGCGGCCCCCGCCGCGCAGCAGCCGCCAGCTCAGGCCGAGCGGCCCGCTCACCGGTTCACCCCGGGAAACGTCTCCGTCTCGGGAAACGTCTCCGCTCCGGGAAACGCCCGGGTCACCGCCTCGGCGCCGTCCCGCTCCCCGACGTCCTCGTAAGGCTCCCGCGTACCGGGACCGGGCAGGAGGTGGCCGTCGCGTACCTCGACCACGCGGTCGCACCAGCGGGCCACCTGGGGATCGTGGGTGACGACGACCAGCGAGGCCCCGTTGTGCCGGGTGGCGCCGGTCAGCAGGCGCATCGTGTCCTGGCCGGTGTTCTGGTCGAGCGCACCCGTCGGCTCGTCGGCGAAGACGACCGCGGGGCGGGTGACCAGCGCGCGGGCGATCGCCACCCGCTGCGCCTGGCCGCCGGAGAGCTCCCCGGGGCGCCGCCCCTCCATCCCGCCCAGCCCGAGCGGGCCGAACCACTCCCGCGCCCGCCGTACGGCGTCGGCCCGGGGAACGTCGCCGAGCATGAGCGGCAGCGCGACGTTCTCGTCGGCGGGGAGTTCCGGCAGGAGCTGGCCGAACTGGAACACGAAGCCGAACCGCGTGCGGCGCAGGGCGCTGCGCCTCCGCTCCCCCAGCGTGTCGACGCGTTCGCCGAGCAGGCGCACCTCACCCGCGTCCGGCTTCACGATCCCGGCCAGGCAGTGCAGGAGCGTCGACTTTCCCGACCCGCTCGGGCCCATGATCGCCACGGCCTCGCCCGCGTGGATCGCCAGTCCGACACCGCCCAGCGCCACGGTCGTTCCGAAGCGCTTGACCAGCCCGGATCCCTCAAGGACAACATTCATGCCGAGCACTTTCCCGCGCGGGGAGCGGCGGCAGATCGACCGATGGTCTCCACGGTCCACGGCGGAGTCGGCCGAAAGGACGATTCGCCGTCGTTCACCGGTACATCGGCCGGATGCCCGATCCGGAACCGCCCGTGGGCTGGCACAATCCATCAGGTGACGATTCGGGTGCTCATCGCCGACGACCAGGAGCTGGTACGAACCGGGTTCCAGATGATTCTGGACGCCCAGGAGGACATGGAGGTCCTGGCGACGGCCGCCAACGGAGCCGAGGCCGTCGAGCTGGCACGGAGGCTGCGGCCGGACGTGTGCCTGCTCGACATCCGGATGCCCAAGCTGGACGGTCTGGAGGCCACCCGCATCCTCGCGGGACCGGGGGTGCAGGACCCGATGAAGGTGGTCATCGTCACCACCTTCGACCTCGACGAGTACGTCTACGGGGCGCTGCGCGCCGGGGCGACCGGCTTCCTGCTCAAGGACAGCGGGCCGACACTGCTCATCGAGGCGATCCGGGCCGCGGCGGCCGGAGACGCGCTGGTGTCGCCGTCGGTGACCGTACGCCTGCTCGAACACCTCTCCCATCCCCGGAGCGGTGCCGTCCGGCCGCCCAGCGAGCCCCTCACCGAGCGCGAGCTGGACGTCGTGCGCCTGGTGGCGAGGGGGCGGACCAACCAGGAGGTGGCCGCCGAGCTGTTCGTCTCGCTGTCGACCGTGAAGACGCACCTGGGGAGCATCCACACGAAGCTCGGCGCCAGGAACCGGGTGGAGACCGCCGCGTGGGCGTGGGAGTCCGGCATCGTCAGCTGAGCGGGTCGTATGGGCTGATTAGCGGAAGAGCTGACGGGATAGAAAGAGGGCAGGTCCTCGGCGCATGGCGGGGGGAGATTTACATGCGCTCTATCCCATCTCTACAGAAAAGGTCGGCTTCGGCCGTCTATCTCACTCTCACCGCGCTGGTGATCGCGATCGCCGCCCTGGCGGTGTTCGAACAGGCCCGTGGCAGGCGTCTCGTCCTGGAGATATCCAGGCTCGGCGGTGACCCCGACGCCCCCGGCGCCGACGCTGTCTTCGGCGCGGTCACCGTCTTCGCCATCCTGATCATGTTCTTCGCCGCGACGGCGATCGCCGCCGTCGCCGCGTACCTGAACTGGCTGCTCCGTGCCCGGCAGGGCGCCGGCCTGCCCGCGGTGGCACCGGTCCTGGTGAGCTGGTTCGTGCCGGTGGTCAACCTGGTCGCGCCCGCCGTGCTGGCCGACCGGCTGTGGTGGGCCTCGGGCCCGCCGCTGGACCGCCGCCTCCGCTGGACGGCGCTGCTCACCGCCTGGTGGCTGAGCTGGCTGGTCGCGTTCGCGCTGCTGCTGGCCCGGCTGTGGCCGGGGGCCTCCCAGGGAGGCACGAACCTGACCGGTCTCGGGCCGACCGAACTGGCCGCCGTCGCGGTCGCGTCCCTGCTGTGCGCGGCGACCGTACGGCAGATCACCGGCATCCAGGCCGCGGGTGCCAGGCACCGGCGGCAGGCCGACGCGGAGCGCCACCTGCCGCCGCCTCCGGCGGAGGCGGTCCCGCACCTGCTCGTGAGGAACGCCCCTCCCCTCTCGCCCGCCTTCCCCGAGCCCGTCGCACGGGAGACCTCCTCACGGGAGAACCTCTCGTTGGACTCTCTCCCTGTGGAGTCTCCCTCTCCGGAGATGTCCGAACGGGACCGGCCTCAGGAGGTCCACCCCGCCGGGCAGTGAACGAGGGCCGCCCCGCCCGCCGGAAGGCGGGCCGGGGCATCGGCCTCACGTCCTCATCGGCACGCCTCCGCCGGGGAGACACCTCTGGGCGGGGTGTCGGCTCCGCGCCCGCACCGGCGAAAGGCGTGTCCGGGTGGGGCGTCAGTCCCATGCCCTGATCAGCAGCCAGCCCTCGCCCGCGGTGTCGAACCGGAGCTCGTAGGTCCCGGCCCGGTCGCCCGAGGCGGCCTCAATCCGCCAGAACCGGCGCTCGCCGGGATCGCTGTCGGAGATCTTCCACCACTCTCGCGCGACGACCCAGTGGTCGAGGACCCGGCGGACGATGTGGAGGCGGTCGCGCCAGACGAACTGGACGGGCTGCCCGTCGCGGATCCACACCTCGATGGGGTCGCCGTAAAGTCTGCTCAAGACGCCTCTCCCGGGCTTTCGGATGAGCACCCGGGGGAAGGCGGGCCTGGCGTATCGAACATACGTTCTTATGGGGCCGGGCGCAAGTCCCCCAGCTGCCGTACGAGCGGGTTGGCGTCCACCGAGTTGCGGATGCTGAAGGTCACGCTGCCCGCGCGGTGGCGGTCGTCGGACCACTCGACGGGCCGTCCCTCGGGGGTGGTGGTGACCCGGCGCTGGCGCAGCAGCGGGCTGCCCCTGCGCACGGCCAGCAGCCTGGCGTCCTGGACGCCCGCGGCCACCGCGTCGATGAGGTGCTCGCCGTAGGCGAAGACGAGGCCGACGCTGTCGTACAGCGCCTGGGTGACCGACTCGCAGTCGGGTTCGATGCGCTCGACGGCCGGGGCGATCCACCCGGCGTAGACGGTGCGCTCCAGCATCACCGGCTCGCCCTCCAGGGAGCGCAGCCGCAGCACGAAGAGCACGGGGTCACCTGGCTGGAGCGCCAGCCGTACGGCCTCGGTGGTGTCGGCGCCCCTGCGGAGCTGTTGCAGCACCTGCCCGCTGACCCGGTAGCCCATCGCCCGCGCCCACTGGGCGAAACTGTGCAGCTCGGCGAAACTCTGGCTGCGCTCACGACCGAGCACGATGCGCCTCGCCCCCTGCCGGGACCCGACCAGGCCCTCGGTGGCGAGTACGGCGACCGCCTGGCGGATCGTGCCGCGCGAGGCGGCGAAGCGGGTCGCCAGCTCGGCCTCGGAGGGCAGCTGGGCGCCCACGGGGTGCTCGCCTCGCATGATCGCGTCGCGCAGCTCCTCCGCGATGCCCATGTAGCGGGCCGTCATGCCCGCGTCCCGTCCGGCGCGCCCGCGGACGCCTCCATGAAGCCCCGCGCCCTCCGCGGACGCCCCGCGAGAACCCGTACTCCCCCCGGGAGACCCGCGAACGTCCGCGTCTCCGTGAACACCCGCGCCCCCTCCGGACGGCCCACGAGAACCCGCGCGCCCTCCCGACGGTCCGCGAACGTCCACGTCTCCGTGAGCACCCGCGCCCCCTCCGGACGGCTCGCGAACACCCGCGTACCGCCCCGCGCGCCCGCGAACTCCAGGGCACCTCTCCGCACATCCGCGCACACCCGGTGACCGCGCAATCTCGCCTCGCCTCTCAAGCCGCCTGTCTCATCCGGCCCGGCGCGCGTCCGCGGGATCCCTCGCTGCGCGCACCTGGCGGCCGGCTCAGCCCCACCCTAAACAAGCATTAATCGCTCACATAGCCCAGGTTCGCGCATTTCACCGCCGTACTCCGTCCGTTCACCAAACAGCAACTGATTCACGACAGAGGAGGTCTAGCTTGTTTGTACAAGTTCGTCTACTTTCGTGAAATATTGCGCGACACCCCCTTGGGAGACACAGTGATCGCATCCCGAGTTCGCTTTGCAGGCCTGGCGGCCTTCCTCCTGGTCGGCACCGCCGCGTGCGGCGCCGCCCCCGGCACGGAGGCACCGTCGGCAGGCGCCTCAGGCGCCTCAGGCGCCGCGGCCGGAGTGGACGCCAAAACCGCCACCTCCGCGGCCGACTTCGGCGGGCTGGACAAGCTCGTCGAGGCCGCCAAGAAGGAGGGCAAGCTCCACGTCATCGCCCTCCCGCCCGACTGGGCCAACTACGGAAAGATCATCGAGGCCTTCAAGGCCAAGTACGGCATCGAGATCGAGAGCGAGACCCCCGACGCCGCCAGCGCCGACGAGATCAACGCGGTGAAGACCCGCAAGGGCCAGGACCGCGCCCCCGACGTGCTCGACCTCGGCCAGTCCTTCGCGATCAGCGGCGCCGCCGAGGGCCTCTTCGCGCCGTACAAGGTCGAGACCTGGGACAAGATCCCCGAGAACCAGAAGGAGGCGAGTGGCCTCTGGTTCAACGACTACGGCGGCTACGTCTCCATCGGCTGCGACGCCAAGAAGATCGCCAAGTGCCCGGAGACCTACGCCGACCTGCTCAAGCCCGAGTACAAGGGCAAGGTCGCGCTGAACGGCAACCCGACCAAGTCGGGCTCGGCGTTCGCGGGCGTGTACGCGGCGGCCCTCGCCAACGGCGGCTCCTTCGACGACATCCAGCCCGGCCTGGACTTCTTCAAGAAGCTGAAGGACGCCGGGAACTTCAACCCCGTCGAGACCACCCCGGCCACCATCGAGAAGGGCGAGACCCAGATCAGCATCGACTGGGACTACAACAACGCCGCCTATGCCCCCAAGATGGCCGAGAAGGGCCTCGACTGGAAGACCGTCATCCCCAGCGACGGCAAGTACTTCCAGCTCTACGCCCAGGCCATCAACAAGGACGCCCCGCACCCGGCCGCCGCGCGCCTGTGGCAGGAGTTCCTCTACAGCCCCGAGGGCCAGAACCTCTACCTCGGCGGCTTCGCCCGCCCGGTGCTGCTGCCCGCGATGAAGGCCGACGGCACGGTCGACGCCGCCGCCGAGGCCAACCTCCCGCCGGTCGAGGGTGAGCCCACCTTCCCGACGGAGGAGCAGGTCAACAAGGCCAAGGAGGTCCTGGCCGGAGGCTGGGGCGCCGCGGTCTCGGGATGACCGTCCCCGCCGTCACGGCCGCCGCCCCGCGCGGCGGCGGCCGTCCTCGCTCCAAGAACTGGCTGGGAGCCCTGCCGCTGCTGGTCGTGACGGCGGTGGCCTTCGGGATCCCGGCGCTCACGCTGCTGGTCGGCGCGTTCACCGTCAAGGACCCGGCGACCAAGGTGTCCTCCCTCGGCACCGCCAACCTGTCCAGGAGCCTCCAGGGCCCCTACCTGAACGCCCTGCTCAGCAGCGTCCAGCTGTCGGCCGTGGTGGCGGTCGTCGCCGCGGTCGCCGGGACGTTCCTCGCCCAGGCCGTGATCACCTCCCGGTTCACGGCGCTGCGCGAGGCCGTGCTCACCTTCTCCGGCGTGCTGTCCAACTTCGGCGGCGTGCCGCTCGCCTTCATCTGGATCGCCACCCTGGGCAACTCGGGGGTGATCACCACCGCGCTGGGCCTCGGCCCGGGGGTGCTGTACAACTTCTGGGGCCTCGCCCTGGTCTACATGTACTTCTCGGTGCCGCTGATGGTGCTCGTCGTGACCCCGGCGCTGGACGGCCTGCGCCCGCAGTGGCGGGAGGCGGCGCAGAACAACGGCGCCACCACCTGGCAGTTCTGGCGCTACGTCGGCATCCCGGTGCTGACCCCGGCCCTGCTCGGCGGCGTCGTCCTGCTGTTCGGCGGCGCGTTCGCCGCCTACGCCACCGCCTACGCCATGGTGGGCAGCACGGTCCCGCTGGTCACCCTGCAGATCGCCGAGGCCCTCACCGGGGACGTCCTCATCGGGTACGAGAACGTCGCGCTCGCGCTGAGCCTCGACATGATCGTCGTCGCGCTGCTGGTGATGGCGGTCTATCTGCCGCTGCAGAAGAGGAGCTCCCGATGGTTGCGGTAGCCACCCTGCCCGACGTCACCCCGGGTCCCGCGGCCACCGCCCGCCCCGGGCAGCGGCGGGCCTGGCGGGGGATCGTGCTGGTCGTCGCGGCGGTCTACTTCGTCGTGCCGATGGCGGTGTCCTTCTGGTTCACCGTCTACTCGGAGGGCCAGGGCTTCTCGCTCGCCGCCTACGGGCGGATCCTGTCGGCGCCCGGCTTCCTGCCCAGCCTGCTGCTCTCCCTCGCGCTCGCCGCCTGCACCATCGTCGCGGTACTGCTGCTCACCCTCCCGGCGATGCTGGCCGTACGGCTCGGCGCGCCCCGGCTGCGGCCGGTGCTGGAGCTGATCTCCACGCTCCCGCTGGTCGTACCGCCGATCACCTACGTGGTCGGCATCAGCACGGCGCTGCGCGAGGGCGTCGACGCGCTGGCCGCCACCCCGTTCTGGGCGACGCTGATCGCCGTCCAGGACGAGAGGTTCCCGTTCGTCCTCGTGCTCGCGTACGTGATGCTGACGCTGCCGTTCGCCTACCGGTCGCTGGACGCCGGGCTGCGCGCGATCGACGTGCGGACGCTGGTGGAGGCGGCCCGCAACCTGGGCGCCTCGTGGCCGTACGTGCTGTTCCGGGTGATCATCCCCAACATCCGGTCCTCCATCGCGAGCGCCTCGTTCCTCACCCTCGCGCTGGTGCTCGGCGAGTACACCATCGCGGCCCTGCTCGGGTACGAGACGTTCCCGGTCTGGATCGTGACCATCTCCGGGAACGACGGGCAGCTCTCCGTCGCACTGTCGATCATCAGCCTGCTCCTCATCTGGCTGCTGCTGCTCACCCTCTCGGGTGCGGGAAGGAAACGTCGATGACCGTCGAGTTCCGGGGGCTGCGCCGCGCGTTCGGCCGCACGGTGGCCCTGGACGGCCTGGACCTCACCGTCGAACAGGGCGAGCTGATGGCCCTGCTCGGCCCCTCCGGCTGCGGGAAGACCACGGCGCTGCGCTGCGTCGCCGGTTTCGAGCACCCCGACGCCGGAGCGGTGCTCGTGGACGGCAAGGACATCACCCGGGTCCCCGCCAACCGCCGTGACGCGGGCATGGTCTTCCAGTCCTACAGCCTGTTCCCCAACCTGAACGCGAGGGACAACGTGGCCTTCGGGCTGCGGGTGCGCAAGGTGCCGACCGCCAAGCGGCACGCGCGGGCCGACGAGCTGCTGGAGCTGGTCGGCCTGCCGACGCACGCCCAGCGCTACCCGCACGAGCTGTCCGGCGGCCAGCAGCAGCGCGTCGCCCTCGCCAGGGCGCTGGCGCTGGAGCCGCGCGTGCTGCTGCTCGACGAGCCGCTGTCCGCGCTGGACGCCAAGGTCCGCGTCTCGCTGCGCGAGGAGATCCGGCGGCTCCAGCTCGAACTGGGCATCACCACCATCTTCGTCACCCACGACCAGGAGGAGGCCCTGTCGGTCGCCGACAAGGTCGCGGTGCTGCGCGCGGGGCGGCTGGAGCAGTGCGGCCCGCCCGCCGAGGTCTACGACCGGCCCGCCACCCCGTTCGTCGCGGAGTTCGTCGGCGCGATGAACCACGTCCCCGGCCGCCTGTCCGGCCAGGAGGTCACCGTCATGGGCAAGCTCATGCCGGTGGACGGCCCGCTGCCGTCCTCGCCCGACGTCGACGTGCTGGTACGCCCCGAGGCCGTGCTGGTCACGCCCTCCCCCGACGGGAACGCCACGATCGTGGCCTCCTCCTTCCGCGGCTCCACCGCGCGGCTGCGGGTGCGGGTGGGCGAGCTGGAGGTCCTCAGCGACGTGCCGGGACACGACGCGGTACGCCTGGCGCCCGGCACGCGGGTGGACGTCGCCCTCGTGCAGCGGCCCGTGCTCGTCGCGGCGCGCACCACCCCCGCGCCCGCTCTCACCTCCGAGGACCCTGCGGAGTCCCCCTCCGAGCCCCCTTCGGAGTCCTCGAAGTCCTCGAAGTCCTCGAAGGCGGCCGAGCCGGAGGACGTCGCGGGTGTCGGGTGAGCTCGGAGCCGTCCTGTTCGACATGGACGGCACGCTCGTGGACACCGAGGGACTGTGGTGGCAGGCGTGCGTGGAGGTCGCCGCCGAGCTGGACCTGGAGCTGACGGAGGCCGACGCCGGCCGCGTCCTCGGCCGCCTGGTCGAGGACGCGGCCGGCTACCTCGCGCGCCGCGGGCCCGTACCGCGCGGGGCCGGACGGGCCGGGGTGGCGGAACCCGAGGTTGAACGGGCCGAGGTCGTAGAGGCCGAGGTCGCACAAGCCGAAGTAGAACGGATCGAGGTGACACGGGCCGAGGTGGCGGAGGCCGAGGTCGAACGGATCGGGGCGCGGCTCACCGAGGCCTTCGCCGAGCGGGTCTCCGCCGGGGTAACCCCGCTGCCCGGCGCGATCCGGCTGCTGGACGACCTGGGGGCGGAGGGTGTGCCCACGGCGCTGGTCAGCGCCTCGCCGAGGCTCATCGTCGACATGGTGCTGCACACCGTCGGGGCGGAGCGGTTCGCCCTGGTCGTGGCCGCCGAGGACACCGCGCGCGGCAAGCCGCTGCCCGACCCGTACCTGCGGGCGGCCTCCGGGCTGGGCCTCGACCCCGCCGACTGCGTGGCCGTGGAGGACAGTCCCACCGGGCTCGCGGCGGCCCGCGCGGCGGGGTGCCGGGTGGTGTCGGTCTCCGGCGACCCGGTGGCGGAGGACGTGCTGAGCGTGGACAGTCTGGAAAAAGTGGACCTGCCGCTGTTGCGACTGCTGGCGAGCGGCAAGAGATCGATAGGCTGAACCACTCATGTGACGGCAGATGCGGTTAGGTACAAAGGTGAACAACCTCAGTCCCGACGAACCCCTGCAGATAGGCCGATACCGCGTGCTCAGCAGGCTGGGCCGGGGCGGGATGGGCACGGTCTACCTTGGCGAGTCCGCCGACGGGCAGCAGGTCGCCATCAAGGTCATCAATCCGGAGTACAGCCAGCACGAACGGTTCCGGATGCGCTTCCGCAGGGAGGCCGACGCGGCGCAGCGGGTCCGCAGGTTCTGCACGGCCGCGGTCATCGAGGCGGCGCTCGACGACGACCAGCTCTACGTCGTCACCGAGTACGTCACCGGCCCCAACCTTGAGGAGGCCGTCGACGCCGACGGCCCGCTCCGCGGCTCCAGCCTCGACGCGCTCGCCGTCGGGGTGGCGACCGCGCTGACCGCCATCCACGGCGCCGGGGTGGTGCACCGCGACCTCAAGCCTTCCAACGTGCTGCTCTCCCCCGTCGGCCCGCGCGTCATCGACTTCGGCATCGCCCGCGCGCTGGACACCCTCAGCGGGATGACCGGGACCGGCGAGATCCTCGGCACCCCCCGCTACATGGCGCCCGAGGTGCTGCGCGGCGAGCCGGTCTCGGCCGCCTGCGACGTGTTCTCGTGGGGCTGCCTGATGGCCTTCGCGGCGAGCGGGCGGGCGCCGTTCGGCGGCGAGGCGCTGCCCGCGGTGCTGTACCAGGTGCTCAACACCGAGCCCTCCCTGGAGGGCATGGAGCCCGCGCTGCGCGAGCTGGTCACCTCCGCGCTGACCAAGGACCCCCGGAACCGGCCCACCTCGCAGCAGCTCCTCGACCACCTGGTGGGCCGCTCCGCCGTTCCCGAGCAGGCCGCCCACTCGGTCCAGGCCTCCTGGCAGGCACCTCAGGCACCCCAGGGACCGCCCGTCGGCGCCCCCTGGACCGGCCCCGCGGGGGCGCCCTCCCCCGGACGGGACCACGGCGCCGATTCCGGGTGGAGCCACACCGCGCCGTCCGCACGAGGCGGTCACACGATCTCCGGCGCCTCGCAGGCGGGGCCGGGCCACGACGGTCCCGGCCACACCCTCCCCGAGCGGCCGCGGGGCGACACCGGGTTCTTCCCCGGGGGCGGGACGGCCGGGCGGCGGAAACTGCTCGTCGGGGTGTCCGTGGCGGCCCTGATGGTGGTGGCCGGAGGGCTCGGCCTGCGCCTCGCGCTCGCTCCCCCCGGCCCGCCGGAGAACCTCGCCCTGCTCTACCAGGACGACTTCACCCAGAGCGGCACCGGCTGGAGCGGTGGCACCTACAGCCCGATGACCGGCACGTACGGCTACGCCCCCGAGGGCTACTACGCCGTCGACGTCAGCGGATACTCCCCCGTGAGGCGGGAGCAGGCACCGATCCCGTTCGTGTCCGCTCCCCCGGCCACCCCCGACCCCTCGGCGAGCCCCACCCCGATCACCCCGAGCCGGATCCTGCTCGGCTCCGACATCAGGATCCGCTCCGGCACCGCCGGGATGGGCGAGTACGGGCTGTTCTGCCGGGGCGAGGACGACAACAAGGCGACCCGGTACGAGTTCCTGCTCGACACCACGGGCAACGCCCGCATCCGCAAGACCGTCAAGAGCGCCGGGGGCGAGCTCACCAAGCCCGTCAAGGTCGACCTGCCCAAGGGCGAGGTCATCCGGCTCGCGGCCGAGTGCACCGGCGCCGAGGGGGGCGTGCGGCTCACCATGTGGGTCAACGACGAGCAGGCGCAGTCGTTCCTCGACACCAACCCGCTGCCCAACGGGCTGGTCGGCGTGATCGCCCGGGTGGGCGAGAACAGCAGCGCCGTCCTCAGGATCGCGTTCGACAACTTCACCCTGCACGGCCCCGCCACCACCAAGCAGCCCTGACCGGCCCGACCTGATCGCCGCGACGGTGAGTGATCCGCGCGGCGTTGGGGACCATCAAGACATTTGACCGACCGAAGGAGTTCAGCACGATGCGCGCCATAGTCGTCTCCGCCACCGGCGGGCCCGAGGTTCTCGCCTACACCGACGATCACCCGGACCCGGAGCCGAATCCCGGCGAGGTCCTGGTCGACGTCGCCGCCGCCGGGGTGAACTTCATCGACGTCTACCACCGGATCGGCCGCTACCAGCTCTCCCTGCCCTTCGTCCCCGGGGAGGAGGGGGCCGGCACCGTCGCCGCTGTCGGCGAGGACGTCCGTGACGTCGCCGTCGGCGACACCGTGGCCTGGTCGAGCGTGCCGGGCAGCTACGCCTCCAGGACCGCGGTGCCCGCCTCCAAGCTGCTCGCCGTGCCCGAGGGGGTCACCGCCGAGGTCGCGGCGGCCGTCACCCTGCAGGGGCTGACCGCGCACTACCTGACGCACTCCACGTACGAGGTGAAGGAGGGCGACGACGTCCTGGTGCACGCCGCCGCCGGGGGGATGGGCCTGCTGCTCACCCAGATCGCCAAGCTGCGCGGCGCCCGGGTGATCGGCACGGTCTCCACCGAGGAGAAGGAGATCCTGGCCCGCCAGGCGGGCGCCGACGAGGTGTTCCGCTACCAGGGCTTCGCCGACGCGGTACGCGACCTGACCGGCTCCGGCGTGCACGTCGTCTACGACGGCGTGGGCGCGGCCACCTTCGACGAGAGCGTCGCCTCGCTGCGACCGCGCGGCATGATGGCGCTGTACGGCCAGGCCAGCGGCCCGGTCCCGCCGCTCGACCCGCAGATCCTCGCCAAGAACGGCTCCCTCTTCCTCACCCGCCCGACCCTGGGCTCCTACATCGCCACCCGCGACGAGCTCACCTGGCGCGCCTCCGACCTCTACGGCTGGGTGGCCTCCGGCCAACTTCGGGTGCACGTCTCCGAGCGCTACCCGCTCGCCGAGGCCGCCCGCGCCCACGAGGACCTCGAAGCCCGCCGTACGACCGGCAAGCTGCTCCTGATCCCCTGACGAGGCGGCGGCCGTACGACGGACGGGCGGACCGGGCCGGTCGGCGCGACGGGTGGGCCGGTCCGCCCGGCGCGACGCGGGCGCGTCCGCTCGACACGGCGGGTGAGCGAGCCGGGCCGGTCGGCACAGCGGGCAGGCGAGCCGGGCCGGTCAGCGCAGCGGGTGGGCGGGCCAGTCCAGGAGGCGGGCGCCCAGGACCGCCGTCTCCAGGGTGAAACGCTGGGTGGCGTCGTCCGGCGAGAACCCGGTGAGGCGGCGGATCCGCTCCAGCCGGTAGGTCACCGCCCGGGTGCTGACGCCGAGCCTGCGCGCGGCGGCGGTCTGGTTGCCCTGGGAGGCGAAGACGGCCTCCAGCGTGGCGAGCAGCGGCTCGGGACCGCCGCGCGCCTCAAGCAGCGGGCTGAGCACGCTCGTCACCAGGTCCTCGATGGCCGCCCGGTCCCGCAGCAGCACCGGGAACACCAGCAGGTCCGCGGCCTTGAGCACGGGGGCGCGCAGTCCCAGCCGGTCACCGAGCTCGATGGCGTTGGCGCCCTCCCGGTAGGAGGTGACGACCCCGCCCGGGCCCCGGTGCGCCCGGCCGAGCCCGACCCGCCAGCCGGGCGCGAACGCCTGGCGCACGTGGTGGGTGAACTCGCCGTTCGCGACGGTGAGGCTGCCCGGCGCGACGCACACGAGCATCCCGTCGCGGACCGCGACCAGCACGTTGTGCGAGCCGAACCGGGCGACCAGCGCGTCCTCGATCCGCCGGGCCGTCCCCGCCGCCTCCCCCGCGAGCTCTCCGCCGCCTCCGGGCGCGACGGCCGTGGCGGCCGTGGCGGCCGTGGCGGCTCCAGCGCCCTCGACAGCGCCCTCGACAGCTCCAGCGGCTGCGACGGCCCCGGCGGCCACAGCGGTCGTGGCGGTCGTGGCGGTCGTGGCGGCTCCGGCGGGGCGCGCGACGGCGACCACGTACGTCTCGGCCAGCCGGAGCCCGAAGTGCTCGGCCCGCTCGGCGAGCCTGTCGGCGCGTCCCTGGAGCAGGTCGTCGACGAACTCCCTGCGCGCCGCCTCCTCCTGGCGCAGCGCCGACCGCTGGGCGTTCTCGTACCCCTCCATCAGGGCGGAGACCGTACGGCGCAGGGCCGGGAGCGGGGTGGGGGTCACCGACTCGGCCATGGCCAGCGCGGCCTCGACCAGGGCCCGCACGGACGCGCCCCGCTCGGCGGCGAGCGCTCCGGCGGCGCGGCAGTCGTCGAGCTCGGCCCGGCCGGGCGGCCTGCCGGTGGCGGCCGCCTCCCGTAACACCCGGAGATGGCCGCCGAGCAGCTCGTCCATCAGACTCCCACGTCACGCCTGTCGAAGGCCGGCATCGCGATCAGGACCAGCGCGACGGTCGCCCCGGCCAGCACGAGATAGTCCCACGCCGGGAATCCCAGCTGGAGCGGCCGTCCGTCGAGGTAGTAGTGGAACGGCGAGATCCAGCGCAGCCAGGACACCCCGTCCACGTCCTTTCCCATGGTCTCGACCACGTACCCGGCCACGGCGACCACCCCGACCACCGCCAGGGCGACCCCCCGGCGTCCCGTCGCGGCGCCGACCGTGAGGGAGAGCGTGCCGAAGAAGAGGGCGAGCAGGAAGACGCCGACGTGACCGGCGAGGATCCTGTCGGCGGGGACGCCCATGTCGACGGCCGTCGCCAGGCCCAGCACGACGACGAAGGTGACCGCCGCCACGCCGAGCAGCGCGAGGGCGAGGGCGGCGAAGCGCTCCAGGACCAGCCGCCCGCGGTCGATCGGGAGGGTGAGGACGAGCTCCAGCGTGCCCGACTCCTCCGGCCCGGCGATCGCCCGGTTGCCGATCACCGCGGCGCACATGATGAACAGCAGCGGCCCGAACAGCTGGTAGACCAGCGCCTGCAGGAAGCCGGAGCCGCTGGTGAAGCCGCCCTCCAGGCCGCCCATGAGGTCGCGCATGGCCCCGGGGAACTTGGCCAGCGCCACGTCCCCGTAGAGTTCGGGGTTGCCCCTGACGTTCGGGTAGTAGGCCAGGTAGAGCGCGAAGAACGCGCTGATCCCGACGGTCCAGCCGAGCAGCGGCCTGCGGTAGTCACGCAGGCTCTTCGACACCAGCGTGGGCATCGCGCGCCTCCCCTTCCTGGTTCTGGCTGTAGTAGGTCAGGAAGATCTCTTCCAGGTCGGGCTCGGCGCTGACCATGTGCACCACGGTGAACCGCGCCGCCGCCTTGACCAGCGCGTCCGGGCGGCCGTCGATGGTGCAGCGCAGCCCGGCCCCCTCCACCCGCAGGTCACGCACCCCGGGCAGGTTCTCGAACGCCTCGCGCGGCACCGGGGCGTCGAAGTGGAACTCCACCCGGCGCACCGCCTTCTCCCTGAGCGCGGAGATGTCCTCCACCGCGACGAGCCTGCCGCCGCGCACGATGCCGACCCGGTCGGAGACGTCCTCGACCTCGGCCAGCACGTGGGAGGACATCAGCACGGTACGGCCCGAGGCGCGGACCTCGCGGACCATCGCGAGGAACTCCTGCTGCACCAGCGGGTCCAGGCCGCTGGTCGGCTCGTCGAGGATCAGGAACTCCGGTTCGTGCATGAATGCCTGGATGAGCCCGACCTTCTGCCTGTTGCCCTTGGAGAGCTTGCCCATGGGCACCGACAGGTCGGCCTCCAGCCGTTCGGCCAGCCCCTCGATGCGCCCCTTGGGCACGCCGTCGCGCACCGCGCCGAGGAAGGCGAGGAACTCCCCGGCCCTCTCCCTGCCCTCCAGGGCCAGTTCTCCCGGCAGGTAACCGATCCGGCTCCGCACCTCCGCCTGCCGGGGATCCCTGCCGAGGACCGTCATCCGGCCCCTGGTCGGGCGGATGACGTCCAGGAGCAGCCTGATCGTCGTCGTCTTTCCCGCGCCGTTCGGGCCGAGATACCCGAACACCTCCCCGGGCCGGATCTCCAGGTCGAGATCCTCAAGCCCGCGGCGCGCGCCGTAGAACTTGGTGAGCCCCTCGGTCTCCACTACCGCTGTCATGCCTCAGATCGTGCCCTCCCGGCGCCGCCGGGGGCATTGCCGGACCCGGACAGCTGACCGCCCCTTCGTTGCGCGGATCCGGAACCCGCCCGGTCCTGCCTCGCCCGATCGCGGGACCATGGCCGCCCGGCGATGTGTTCGCACCCCGGAGGAGTCCGCTCCGCCGTGCCGCGCTCGACAGCGGGGCTAGGGTGAGCCCATGAGCCTGGACACTGCCTTCGTACTCGGTGGCGGGGGCGTTCTCGGCGCCCACGAGGTGGGCATGCTGCGGGCGCTCGACGAGGCGGGGATCAAGCCCGATGTGATCATCGGCACGTCCGTGGGCGCGCTGAACGGCGTCGTGCTCGCCGCCGCCCCCGGTGACGCGGTCGCGCGCCTGACCACGCTGTGGGCCTCGGACATCGTCCGCACGGCGTTCGCGGGATCCTGGGTGACCCGGCTGTCCACCCTCGCCAAAAGCGGCACCCACCTGCACTCCTCAGGGCCGCTGCGCGACCTGCTGGCCCGGACGCTGCCGGTCTCCCGCATCGAGGACCTCTCCGTGCCGTTCCAGTGCGTGGCCGCCTCCGTCGAGCGCGCCGCCGCGCACTGGTTCACCGAGGGCCCCCTGGTCGACGCGGTCCTCGCCTCCTGCGCCGTCCCCGGGCTGCTGCCGCCCGTCCGTATCGGCGACGGCCACTACCTCGACGGCGGGCTGGTGCACAGCATCCCGGTCGGCCGGGCCGTCGCGCTCGGCGCCCGGCGGGTCTACGTGCTGCACGTGGGCAGGATCGAGCGTCCCCTGGTGGTGCCCCGGCGCCCGTGGGAGGTCGGCATGACCGCCTTCGAGATCGCCAGGCGGCACCGCTTCACCGAGGAGATGGCCACCCTGCCGGACGACATCGAGGTCCATGTCATGCCGGCCGGGGCCGAATCCCGTCCAGGAATAGATCTGTCTCAGCTGCGTTACCGGGATTTATCGCATATATCTGAATACATCGACCGCGCATACCGGGCCTCGTCCGACTACCTGGCCCGGCGATCGTCCCCCTGAGCCGCCCTCACCCGCACCGATGTGAAGCACACCGCGTCGTACGTCCACACCGGGGTATTCCACTCCATATTAGGGATATGTCCGGACCATCGCCCCCGGAGTCACACCGGCCCCACCCGCGCACCACAACCGCACACACACGCGCACGACCGCAGCACACTCCGCATCCCGTACGCGCACCACAACCGCACATCCACACAGGCAGGAGTCGCTCGTGCTGCCTCCTCGCATCATCCGCCGCCTGGTCCTGGCCCCGCTCGTCATCGTGCTCACCGTCGTCGCGGTGCTCACGCTCCCGATCTGGCTGCTGGTGGTGACCGCGGCCTCGCTGCGCCTGCCGCCCCCGCAGCGGCGCGGCACCCGGCTGGTCTGGTTCGCGCTGGCGTGGCTGACGCTGGAGTCGATGGCGCTGTGCGCCTGCCTGTGGCTGTGGGTGACGAACGGCCTGGGCGGCCGGCTCAACCGCGACGAGTACCAGGAGCGGCACTACGAGCTGATCCAGTGGTTCCTGTCCAAGATCTACGAGGCCGCGGTGCGGATCTTCCGCCTGAGCGTCGAGGTCGACGAGCCACCGCCGACCTCCGACGAGATCTCCCGGCGCCTCACCCGTCCCGTCATCGTCCTGTCCCGCCACGCGGGCCCCGGCGACTCGTTCCTGCTCGTCCACCACCTCCTCGTCCGGTACGGCAGGCGCCCGAGGATCGTGATGAAGGCGGCCCTGCAGTTCGACCCCTCGCTGGACGTGGTGATCAACCGCCTCCCCAACGCCTTCGTCCCCCGCAAGGCCGCCGAGAGCGGCATTCTCGGCGAGATCCGCCGCCTGTCCTCCGACATGGACGCCGACGACGCCCTGGTGATCTTCCCCGAGGGCGGCAACTTCACCCCGAAGCGCCGCTGGCGGGCCATCCTGCGGCTGGAGCAGAAGGGCCTGTCCGAGGAGGCCGCGCGAGCCCGCAGGCTGGAGCACCTGATGGCTCCCCGCCCCAACGGGGCCATCGCCGCCATCGAGGCCTGTCCCGAGGCGGACGTGGTCTTCGTCGCGCACACCGGCCTCGACGACCTGGTCACCTTCGGGGACATCTGGACCCGCCTCCCGCTCAGCGCCCAGATCAAGGCCAAGTGGTGGCGGGTCCAGGCCGCCGACGTGCCGCGCGACCGCGAGGACCAGATCCGCTGGCTCTTCGACCAGTGGGAGGAGATCGACACCTGGATCTCCGAGAACCAGCCGGCCCCCGCCCCCGCGGCCTGAGCCGGGAACCGGCCGCTCACACTCCCGCGGCCCGAACCGGAAACTTGGGCCGGTTGAGCCGGAAGCTTGAGCCGGGAACCGGCCGCCTCCCGCGCCCACGGCCGGCTACAGGCGCCGGATCCTTGCGGTCGGGTCGAGCAGGTCCGCGTTGCGGACTTCCTGCCCGTCGTCGAGCTCGATGACCAGACGCGGCTTCCCCGCGAGGGGCGCGACATCGATCACACCGGGCAACTCGGCCAGATTGACCTGCTCCAGTCTCTCCAACGGCCCGAGAGGCGAAAGGTCGCGGACGTCGCAGCCCCTGATGGTGACCTCCCGGAGTTCCCCCAGCCCGGAGAGCGGTGTGAGGTCGGAGAGGTTGACGCACTCGGAGAGCGCCACCTCCTCAAGGGCGAGCGACGCGAGCGGGCTGATGTCGTCCAGCCAGGAGGCGTGCTGGAGCCCGATCCGCCTGACGCCTGGGCAGTTGCCGACGAGCCCGCCGAGCCCGTCGAGGGCCGGATGGGTGAGGTGCAGTTTCACCAGGCCGGGAAGCCTCCCGAAGACGGAGGGGTCGGAAAGGCCGTGGCAGTCGTAAAGGAACAGCATCCTCAGCCCGGTCAGCAGGGTCAGCGGGGTGAAGTCGGTGACCTCGTCAAGACGGTCGAGACTGAGCACCTCGACCATGTGGAAACGGTCGACGAACTCGATGCCGGGCACCGGATCGTGGTGCAACACGGAGGCGTACAGCAGCGCGGGCGGCATGGGAGGCCACGGGGAGGCGACGGGATCCTCCCTGAACCGCACCCACAGTCTCCTCAGGTCCGGATGACGCTCCAGCACGTCCAGCGATCCCGGCCCCGGCAGCCGGAAGACGCCCAGGCTGCGCAGCGGGCGGACGTCCCTGAGAAAACCGAGGTCCTCGCCGTCGAAGCCGATCCGCAGGTCCTCCAGGCCGCGCAGGTGGCGGAGATGGGGGAAGACCCGTGGATTGCTCACGCTCGCGAATCCGCCGTACGGCCCGTTCCAAAGGGGAGCGTCGGCCAGCACCCGCCGGGCGTACTCCCCGGGATCGAAGTAGTCCCACGCCGTGACCAGCTCGTGCTGCACGTCGAAACGGGAGTCGCCGATGTATCCGGAGAGCCGCTCCAGCGCCTCCGCGCCGTTGATCAGCCAGCAGGTCCGCACCGTCGCCATCGCCCGTGACGGGGAGAGGCCGGTGAGGTCGTCCGGGAGGCGCCGGAGCACCTCCTCTCCCGCCAAGGCGAGAGCCGCGGCCTCGCCCGCGTTCCGAGGGGGGATCACCGCCGCGAAGCACTCCTCGATGTCCTCGGCGAGGCCCCGTGGCAGTTCCTGGATCGTCTCCAGGCAGCCGACCACGAGCAGCCGCAACCGCCGGGCGTGTTTGCCCCCCTCGGCGACGCGGGCGAGCAGTCCTCTCAGCAGTTCCTCGCGCAGCGGCGCGTTGGCGTGCCCGGCGGCCATCACCACGGTCTCGCGCCACTGGTCGAGGTGGGCCCGCTCGATCAGCGGCTCCACGTCGGCGTCGTCGGCCGCCTGCTTGGCCGCCAGATACTCCTGCACCGTACGGTGCACGAAGTCGATCCGCCCGGAGACCGGCTCCCTGATGACACCGCTGCGCTGGAGAAGGTGGTCCAGCAGGGCCTCGGCGGTGCACCCCACCCGGGGCATGGTCCGGATCTTCTCCTCGACCCGCCTCAGCGCCGTCGCCCTGGACAGCTCGGACCGGCCCCACACCCCGAGCTGCCAGGCCAGGTCCTGCAGGACCCGGACCTTCTGCTCCGGCTCCAGGACGACCTCCGAGACGACCCCCCGCTCGGCGTCCCTGCGCTGGAGCAGGAGTTCCAGCGCCGCCGCGTACAGTCCCATCCGGTTGCGGGGCAGCTGCTTGTCCCGGTCCAGGTTCAGGGCGCACAGCATCGCCGCGAGCAGCGGCGTCGAGGCGAGCGTCCGCAGGTACGGGCTGCTCTCGAACCTGGCCAGCAGCGCGCCCTCGTACTCGTCGAGCTTCTCGTCCGCGAACGGCAGGTTCCCGGAACCCCGCATGGCGGTGTGCCACTGCCGTACGAGTTCCCGCAGGTGGACCGGGGTCATCGGCTCCATCGTCACCGACGAGAAGCCCTCCCCCTCCAGCCACCTGGCGTCGGCCGCCGCCGGGCGGGAGGTCACGACGACCCGGATCTCCGGGTAGGCCGCGAGGAGACCGTCCAGCCACTGCCTGACGGCCGGGCGGTGCCTCGGGCTCAGCTCGTCCACGCCGTCCACCATCAGCAGGGCCCGCCCCGAACCGAGGACCCGGTGCGCCCAGCCCTCGGGCATCAGCCCGGCGACCGGCCTCGCGACGTCGGCGAGGAAGTCCTCGGGGGCGGGCAGTCTCCCCTCGCCGTGGCTGCGGAGCTTGATCACGAACGGGACGGAGCCGTTCCACCCGGCCAGGTCCCCGGTGAGGCCGCCCCGGGCCGCCGTCACCGCGAGCCAGCGCAGCAGCGTGCTCTTGCCGGAACCCGCGCCTCCCCTGAGCAGGACGCGACGGAAGCGCCCGAGCGCGCTCTCCACCCGTGACGTGACGGGCTCGCGGTGGGCCACCGCCCCGGTCAGCTCGGCGAAACGGACGCGCGGGAGCGCCTCACCCCGGTCGAGGTCGTCGGGATACGCGTTGAGGCTGATGTAGGCGACGCTCAGCGTGGCGCGGGGGCGGTAGCTCTCCACCCGGACGCCGAACAGCTCGACCTCGTCGAGGGTCGTGCTGACGTGCCCGAGATAGCGGCGCAGGAACTCGTCGTCGTCCCAGGTTCCCGAGGGCGCGTCGAGGGAACGGGCCGGGAGGCGGGCGAGCACCGAGGAGACCTGCTGGCCGAGGGTGGCGAGACGGTCCTCGACGGACGAGACGCGGCTCTCCACGGAGGAGACCCGGCCGAGAAGCTCGGTTCCCGCGCGGGGCAGATACTGCGGGAGCTGCTGGACGATCCGCACCAGGCAGTCGAGGCACTCGTCCAGCAGGACGTCGAAGAGGCGTGCCCCGGCCTCGCCGAGCTGCGGGGCCGGATCGGGCAGGCCGGACCGGACGGCCCTGGCGAGCTTGATCGGGTCCATGTCCGCGGCCAGGAGCGCCCGGTCGGAGAGGTCGGCGGCCTGGACGGCCGTCACCACCTCGTGCAGGACAGCCGCCCGGTCGTTCTCGGCGAGCCCGCCGTACTCACGCTCGACGAGCACCGTGAGCCGTCTCTCCACCCCGTCGGCTATCGCCTCCAGCTGCCGTTCGAGGCTGCGCCGCAGGAACCGGTCGGGAAACCCGCTCTGGATGAGGGTGGTGAGGTCGGCGCCCCGCTCGGCCCTCGCCGTCCGGGCGGCGAGCCCCTCACGCATGGCGCGTTCCACCACTGCCTTTCCCGCGGCGGCGGCGACGGCTTCGAGTCCGGGCATCCTGCTCCTCGGCGCATTGCGGAGTTTCCGTTCAAGGATTACCGAGGATCACCGAAAAGAAAGCGATATGCCGACAAATCCGCTTCTCGGGAGCTTTAAAGCCTCTCCCAGGAGCTGAGGCCCGGGAGCACCGGGGGGTCATGGACGGCCGGCGGGATCTACCACTCCTGGGAGAGGCCCGACATGCGGCGGAGGTATTCGTCCTCGTCGATCTCACCGGCCGCGTAGCGGCGCTTGAGGATCTCGCGGGGGTTGTCGGCGACGGCCGCGCGAGCCTCGGACGCCCGTGCCGCGGAGGAGCGGACGAACAGGATCACGCCGAGGACCACCACCGCGACCACCGCGATGACGAAGAGCAGCATCAAGATGCGGGTCATGGTCGGCCTCCCATACCCCCATGAGATCTGGCGGGGGAATACCGAGTTTACCCGGCGGAAGGAACCTTCCTTTTCCCCAACTGGATGATTTATCCGTCTTCGCTCTTCGAAGGAAGGCGAGGAGAGGGGAACCGGTTCCACCGGCAGAGCGCGACGGTCAGACCGGCGGAGGAAACAGGAGAGAACAGGCGGGAACCTCGGCTCGACGACGAAAGACATACCGATTCAACCCGCCGTGGTGACACCGGCCGAGAAGTCAGGAGCCTCGCGCGAGGACCCGCCGGGCGGCAACACCGGCAACCCTCGCGGAGCCCCGCCCTCCAGCAGCCGGAGCAGGGCATCGGTGTCGACGTTCCGCTCGATCAGGTCACCGAGCGCGTCCAGCCGCTCCTCCCTCAGGGCGGCGAACGACACGTCCGGCGCCGGGGTGAAGTCGCGCCCGGAGACGGCGGCCACCTCGGCGAGGAAGGCCCGGCGGAAACCGTCGTTCTCCAGGGCGCCGTGCCAGGTGGTCCCCCACACCGAACCGTCCCGGCGGCCGTCCAGGAAGGGCTCGCCGCCGTCGGCCGTCACCACGCCGTGGTGGATCTCGTACGCGGAGACCGGGTGTCCGTACGCGGCGCCCGCTGGCCGGCCCAGCGTCTTCTCAGCGGCGAACTCCACCGACGCGGGCAGCAGCCCCAGCCCCTCGACCAGGCCCGCCCCCGACTCGACGTCGTCGCGGATGGTCCTGGCGAGCATCTGGTAGCCGCCGCAGATGCCCAGCACCGCCCGGCCGGGCAGGGCCGCGGCCAGTCCGGTGGAACGGAGCCACCCCAGGTCGGAGACCGTGGCCCGGGAACCGGGCAGCACCACCAGGTCGGCGTCCTCCAGCTCACCGGGGGAGGTCACGAAGCGGACCGCCACCCCGGGCTCAGAGGCCAGCGCGTCCACGTCCGTGAAGTTGGAGATGCGCGGCAGCCGCACCACCGCCACCCGCAGGGTCTGCCTGCCGTACGGGGCGCGCGCTCCGATCGCGGGCCGGTTGTCCAGGGCCAGGGAGTCCTCGACGTCCAGCCAGAGGCCGTCCAGCCAGGGCAGCACCCCGTACACCTCGCGGCCGGTCAGCTCCCTGATCATGTCCAGTCCCGGTTCGAGGATCTCGGGCGCCCCCCGGAACTTGTTGATCACGAACCCGGCGATCAGCGCCTGGTCGGCGGGCTCCAGCAGCGCCACCGTCCCGTACAGCGCGGCGAAGACCCCGCCCCTGTCGATGTCGCCGACCACGACGACCGGCAGGTTCGCGGCACGTGCCAGCCCCATGTTCGCGATGTCCCCCCGGCGCAGGTTGATCTCCGCCGGACTGCCCGCCCCCTCGCAGACCACCACGTCGTACGCGCTCCGCAGCCGCTCCAGCGCGTCCACCGCGACCTGGCGGAGCCGCTCCTTGACGTCCCAGTACTCCATCGCGTCGACCTCGGCCAGCGGCCTGCCCATCACCACGACCTGGCTACGCCGGTCGCTGCCCGGCTTGAGCAGGATCGGGTTCATGTCCGCGCTGGGCTCCAGCCCGCACGCGGCGGCCTGCATCGCCTGGGCCCGGCCGATCTCGGCGCCGTCGGCGGTGACGAAGGAGTTGAGCGACATGTTCTGCGCCTTGTACGGCGCGACCCTCACCCCCTGCCGGGCCAGCCAGCGGCAGATCCCGGCGGTGACGACGCTCTTGCCCGCGTCGGAGGTCGTCCCCGCGACCAGCAGCGCCCCCTTCACGCGTTCGCCCCGTCCAGAGGACCGGCGACCCCGGCCCGACCCACAGCACCGGAACGACGGGGGACATCAGGGCAAATCAGAATCACGGGCACTTCTCCGGGGGAATCAACCATCATGGCGACCAGCATGCCGCCCCGGCGTCCGCACCGCCCACCCGGACTCCCGGAGGGCCCCCGGCGCCCCCGTCCGGGCCCTTCGGTCCTCCCCCGGCTCCCCGGGACCACCTATCGGCGCCGCAGGACGGCGAGGACCGCCAGGGCCGCGGCCCCGAGTCCCACCGCCCGCGCCAGCCGTACCGACCTGCGGATGTCCGCGACCGAGGGCTCGGGCCCGTCGCCCATCTCCGGCCGGTGCTCCACGCGGGTGCCGTACACGTTGACCCCTCCCAGCGTGAGGTCCAGCGCGCCCGCGAAGGCGGCCTCGCAGCGGCCCGCGTTGGGGCTGGGGTGGCGGTGGCCGTCCCTGCGCAGCACCGCCGCCGCCCGCCTCGGCGAACCCCCCACCAGCGGCGCGCCGAGGGCGGCGAGCAGCCCGGTGATCCGGGCCGGGACGAAGTTGGCGACGTCGTCGAGGCGGGCCGCCGCCCACCCGAAGCGCTCGTAGCGCGCGTTCCGGTGGCCGACCATCGCGTCCAGCGTGTTGATGGCCCGGTACGCGAGCAGGCCGGGCACCCCGGCCACCGCCCCCCAGAACAGCGGCGCCACCACCGCGTCCGAGGTGTTCTCCGCGATCGACTCGACGGTGGCCCTGGCGAGCCCGGACTCCCCCAGCCCGGACGGGTCGCGCCCGCACAGGTGCGACAGCCGTCCCCGCGCCCCCGCCAGATCGCCGTCCTCCAGGAGTCCGGCCATCGCCGCGCCCTCGCGGCCCAGCGTCGTACCGCCGACGACCGCCCACGTCGCCGCCGCGCTCAGCGCGGCCCGCGCCACCGGGTTGCGCGCCCGGGAGGCGACGTGGCCGAGCAGCGTTACCGGGACGACACACAGGACCACGTGCAGAACGCCCCTGGCCCGGCCGTCTCCGTACACCCGCCGCTCCACCCCGGCCGCGGCGGTACCGAACAGCGCGACCGGGTGCCCGCGCCGGGGGTCGGCGAGCACGGCGTCGATCGCGACCCCGGCGAGCATCCCCACCCCCTCGGCCATCCCCGGCCTCCTCCTGGTCTTCGACTGCCTAAACGAGATGCTCATGGAGCTCATCCTGGTGGGTCTCCAGCCACACGCAGGCCCGCCGGATGCGCTCCCCCGCCCCACCGGCCCACATCCGGGCCCATCCGCCGCCCTCGCCCTGCGCCTCGGCCTTGACCCGCATCGCGTGGTACGAGCGGTCGAAGCGGAGCCGGGCGAGATCCAGCAGGTGACGGCGGTCACGGGACGTCAGGCCGTACGCGTCGCAGAACAGCCGGAGCCGGGGACCGACGTCGAGACGGCGTTGGAGCGGCTCCAGATCGACGGGATCGGCGATCGGCGCCCAGTGGCGCAGCGTGGTCACCACGTCGAACAGCCGGGTCGTCGGCCGGGCCATGTCGAAGTCGATCAGCGCGGCGGGAAGCCCGTCGCGGAAGATCACGTTGTCGAGGTTGACGTCGCAGTGCCCGATCAGCTCCGGTGCCGCGTCGTCGTTGGACCCGGCCTCCCAGACGGCCCCCCGCGACGGGACGAACCCCTCCGCCGCGTCGTGGAACCCGCGCAACAGCCGCGCCAGCGCGGCCAGGGACTCCCCGGTGAGCGCGTACGAGGGCAACGGCCTGGCCGCGGACTCCCCCTCGACGTAGCTCAGGATCTCCCTGCCCCGCTCGTCCACCCCGAGCGCCCGGGGAGCACCCTCGAACCCGGAGCGCTCCAGGTGACGCAGGAGCGCGTGCACCGACCCCGTGGAAGCCCTGCTGGGCCGCCGGACGGTGTCCCCGACCCGCACCACCCCGTCGGTGACATCACCGCCCAGAAGGGGGATCTCCTCTTGGACCGTGGTGACGAACATGGCATACGAGCCTAGACCGCCTCGTCTAGTCAGGAGAACGATTCGGGCACACCGCCCTCACCAGACGAGCCACCCGGAGGCCTTCCCTGCCTATCGAACATCCGGCCCGCACCCTCCCCGAAGGCCGTACCCCCGAACTTCCGAACACCCGGCCCCCGCCCCCGCCGCGCCCGGCGGAAGAACGACCAGGTCAGCCCGCCATAAGCCGCTTCCGCCGCCCCGGCTCCCCCTTTCGAACGGCCGTCACCCGCCTGAGCCGGGGCGGGAGGGCGGCCACTCCCCCCGCAGAGAGGGGGATCCACAGAGTGATCCTCACGACACCAGCCCAAAACCGATACGTGGGCACTCCCCGGATCATGCACAATTGAGCGGGAGCACCCTTAGCTCAGCTGGATAGAGCATCGGACTTCTAATCCGACGGTCGCAGGTTCGAATCCTGCAGGGTGCGCGTCTCTTGAACAGGGCGTTCCTTGATCATCGAGGAGCGCCTTGGTCATTTTGCAGCAGCAGGCCGTTCATGACACCGACTTCTTCCTCCTCCGCTGCTTCGTGGATCCGGGCACCCATCACGTAGCGGAACCGTCCCGACTTCCAGGATTACCTCGTCTTCGCGGTCCCGGCTGCCGACGACGACACCGAGTGGCAGCGGATCCTCACCGAGGCCTTCCCGTCCTGGACCATCCGGCACAGTCCCGCCGGCTACTGGATGAGATACCGAGGAACGTCTACCGGCTGGCATACGCGCGAGGACGACCTTGATCCTCCGTCCCCGAGATGTTGCCCTCGGGGTGGGACGAGGCGGACGGGAAGCAGGTCACCGTGATGGCCTCCTGGGCCAAGCCCGTCGGTGTGGAGTCAATCAGCTGGCTCAGGGCAGGATGTCCTTGTGACTACGGTCGTTCACCTCGAAACCACAGTCGACCTCGACGAACGGGCTGACAGCGACCCGCGCCGGGTGTCGGTGTCGGCGACGCTCTCGGCCGTCCTCGACGACGGTCGCCGGATCACACTGCTCGACGACCGGGGCTGGGGCGGCACCGGCCTGTGGGAGACGACGACGGCCGGCGAGATCGAGGACACCTCCCGGACCGTGGTCGGCCCGGACGAGCCGGCCGAAAATCAGACGTACGAGGAGGTGGCGGCCGCGCACTGGACGCACCTGGCCGCCGTTCTGGGAGGGCATGGTGTGGCAGCGGATCCGGACGCGCTGCGGACGCTCCCGCACACCGTCGTACTCAGCGACCGCCTGCGCGGCCGGGCCGGAACAGCCTGACCGGCCGAGCGTTCCGCTTGAGCGCGATCTCCAGGCGGGCTCCCCGGCTCCGTTCCAGGTCCGTTCCAGGTCCGTTCGAGGTGATGGAACGCCGGAAGTCACGGTCCGCGAACGTGGGATCGGTCCGGTGCGTCACGTCGTCGATTCCCGCTCCTGGGAGCGCCGTGAGCGGCCGGCGTAGCCGGCGTTCAGATCTCCATGAGGCGGACGATCTCGGCGTGGCCGGTGCCGAGCCGTGACTCCGAGCGAAGCTCGCCCGTGTCGTCGCGCACTTCGGCCACGATCCGCACGTCGCCTCCTTCGGACCCCTCGCGGCGGACGGTGATCCGCGCTCCCCGCGGGGCGTGTTCCGTGGCCCGCGCGAGCACCTCCGCCTCGATGTCGCGACCGGCGTAGCGCCGGGCGAGATCGAGAGGGCGCCGGCCCCGGCCGTCGGCCGACGCGGGGTTCGCCCCGTGGTCGAGCAGGGTCCTGACCACGGCCGCCGCGCCGCGCTCGGCGGCGTGGGACAGGGCGGTGCGCCCGGCGGAATCATCGAGGTCGGGGACGGCGCCCCGGTCGAGCAGCGTTCTCACGATGGCCAGGTGCTCGTTCGACGCCGCCCAGTGCAGGGCCGTCATCGCGGTCCTTTCGACGTCCTCTCGCCGGTCGGGATGGGCGCCGGCGTCGAGCAGCGCGGCAACCACCTCGACGTGCCCCCAGCACGCGGCGGCGCACAGGGGCAGCCCTTCGCCCTCGCCCCCGCTCTCCCGATCGGGATCGGCTCCGGCCGCCAGCACCATCCGCACGATGCCCGCGTCCCCCCGCACGGCGGCCCGATAGAGGGCCGTGCCGCCGTCCTCGCTGGGCTCGTCCGGGGGCACAGCACCTTCCAGCAGCCTCCTGACCTCCTCGGCCCTCCCGATCGTCGCCGCCGACACCAGGTCGTCTCCCGTCATGCGGCCCAGTCTGTACGGCGACGATCTGGTGATCTACCGGTTTTCGCCGGGAAGGCCGGTTCCGGAGGTCCTCAGCCGGTGTCCTCGACAGGCGTGCACGGCCGCACCGGGGTGTTCGCCTGGGCCAGCCACGTGCCGAGCCGCCAGGGCGCCTGCGCGTTCGCGTTGTCGCGGAACTCCATCACGAGCGTCTCGCCCGGCTTGATGTGCTCCGGGGAGATCCGGATCGTCCGTATGGAGGTCACCGTGGCGGCCTTGGGCGAACGCGATTCGTTCACGGCCGTACGCAGTTCCTCCGGTCCGGCGGCGGGCGGACCGTCGTAGGTCGAATCCACAGCGGCGAACCGGGGGGCCGCGCACCGCGTGCCCGTGGCCAGGAACGTCACGTCCGCCCTGACGCCGGCCGCGCCCAGCTTGGCCTGCAGCCCCTCGGGGTCGCGTAGCTCGTTGACGGTCACCGTGAGCGTGCCGTCCGGGCTCATGGCCAGCGCGTAGGCGGGGGTGTCGTTTCCGATGATCAGCGTTGTGCCGACGGCCGCCGCCGCGACACCGGCCGCGACCAGCAGCCGGGGGGCGGTGGCGAGGCGCCGCCGGGGGCGCATCCCGGCGAGGAGCCGTCGCCGCGCTCCGGCGAGTTCCCCGGGAGTGGCCGGTGGGATGGTCGCCCACATGGATTTCAGTGTGTCCATCGTCATTCTCCTCGTTGTTCTTCCTGGTTCAGGACTTGACGGATCTGGAGACGGGCCCGGTTGAGTCGCGAGGCCACGGTTCCGGGTGGGATGGCGAGCGCGTCGGCGACCTCCTGGTAGCTCAGTTCGGCCCAGGCGACGAGCAGCAGTACGTCGCGATCGGCCCGTTTGAGCCCCAGCAGGGCCCGTGCCAGCGGCCGGTTGACGGCCAGGGTGTTGATTCCGTCCTCCACCTGGAGACCGGGTATCTCCGCCGGATGTACGCCGCTGCGGATGTACGCGCGATAGAGGTTCGTCTCGGTGCGCCGGCGCTTGCCGATCACGTTGGAGGCGATGCCGTACAGCCACGGGCGGGCGTCGGAGCGGCCCCGGTCGTAAACGCCCCGGCGCTGGAAGGCGGCCAGAAAGGTGTCGGCCACGACGTCCTCCGCCTCGCCGGGTCCCAGTCGCCTGGTCACGTAGCGGTGCAGGAGTGGCGCGTGCCGGTCGAACAGGACGGCGAAGGCCTCGGGCTCGTTCAGCGACCTCTCGATGATGGTCGCGTCATCGACCTCGATGGCTTCGCGGGGGATTGTCATACATGCTGGCCTTTCCTGGCGTATGAGGTCACCTGTACTTACCGCGCCGGGCCGAAATCCTTCATCGGACGATCGCCACCGACGGGCCGCGAAAAGTCCCTGAAGATCGGCGAAGAGGATGATGGCGGTCATGACGTTGTCGACGGCGTTCACGGAGTTGTTCGGTGTTCAGCACCCGATCGCACTGGCACCGATGGGCGGATCGGCCGGTGGCGCGCTGGCGGCGGCCGTCTCTCGCGGCGGAGGGCTCGGGTTGCTGGGCTCGGGGGACGGGGACCGCGACTGGCTGGCCCGCGAGTTGCCGCTCCTCGCGGAAGGTACGGACAAGCCGTGGGGAATCGGTTTCCTGACCTGGGCGATAGACGTCGGCGCGGTCGAGCGCGCGCTGGAGCACGACCCCGCGGCGGTGATGCTGTCCTTCGGTGACCCGAGCCCGTTCGCCGGCCGCGTCCGCGAGGCGGGTGCGGCGCTGATCGTCCAGGTCACCGACCTGGACGAGGCGAGGCGTGCGGTGGACCTGGGCGCCGATGTCATCGTGGCGCAGGGCACGGAGAGCGGTGGGCACGGGGCGCGGCACGGGCGGTCGACCCTGCCGTTCGTGCCCGTGGTGGTGGACCTGGCGGCACCGGTGCCGGTACTGGCGGCCGGTGGGATCGCCGATGGCCGCGGCGTGGCCGCGGCCCTGGCCCTCGGCGCCGCCGGGGCGCTCATCGGCACCCGTTTCCAGGTCACGACCGAGGCTCTCGCCGATCCCTCGATCATCAAGACGATCATCGAGGGAGTCGGGGAGGACACCGAGCGCAGCAGCGTGCTGGATATCGTCCGAGGCTCCCGGTGGCCGTCGAGATACACCGCCCGCACTCTCGGCCACCCCTACCTCGACCGGTGGCGGGGCCGGGAAGCCGAACTCGCCGCCGACCCCCAGGCCAGGCAGGCCTATCTCGACGCCGTGGCAGGAGGCGACGTGCCCCCGCTGCCGGTATGGGCCGGCGAGGCCGTCGACCTCGTCAACGACCTGCCGTCCGCGGCCGATCTCGTCCCCGCCCTGGCCGCGCAGGCCGAGGACGCGCTGGCCCGAGCGGGAAGACGTTGAGGGGGAAACATCGAGGAGCCGGTCCGCACCCTCCTCGCCGAGGTCCCCGGAGGCGAGTGAGCTTCGAGACACCGGCCATCGCCTCGGAAGGTGGCACGCGGGCCGAGGGCCCGCGACCTCCCAGGTGCTTCGCATGAGACACCGGCCACCGCCGCGCCCGCGTCGATAAGGTGACCCGGACCCGGAAGGAGCACCTTGTCGCACTCTCCCCGTTATCTGTACATCACCCGGCACGGCGAGGCCTCACCGGACGAGACCGGGCTGACGGAGAACGGCCGTCGTCAGGCCGTGCTGCTCGGCAGGCGGCTCCGGAGCGTCCCCATCTCGGCGATCCACCACGGCCCGCTGCCCCGCGCCGCGCAGACCGCGAGCCTCATCGGCGAGCAGCTGGACGGCGTCCCCGTGCGCGTCTCGGAACTCGCCGGAGACTACATCCCGTACGTACCGGAAAGGGAGGAGCTGCCGCCGGAGTCCGCCGACTACCTGCTCCGTTTCCTCGACCTGTTCCCGGCGGAGGAGCGCGAGCGCGGCGCGGCGCTGGCCCGTGAGGCCCTGGAACGGCTGACGGGTCCGGTGGAGGGCGAGGAGGCCCGTCACGAGCTGGTCGTCACCCACAATTTCCTGGTCGGCTGGCTCGTCCGGGCCGCGCAGGACGCCCCGCGGTGGCGCTGGCTGGGGCTCAACCACTGCAACGCGGCCCTGACGGTGATCCGGTACGCGCCCGGCCACCTCTCCAGCCTCCTCTGCTACAACGACATGGGCCACCTGCCCGCCGAACTGCGCTGGACCGGCTTCCCGTCCGAACCGCGCGCGTAAGTCTCCCCCGCCGAACCACACGTGAGTCTCCCCGCCGAGCCGCGCTCCCGAACGGAACCGCGACGGGCCGCGACGGGCCGCAACGGGCCGCGGTCGGAACGACTGGACCGGTTTCTGAGTACTCGTACCGGGACGGATCAGGTATTCGTACGGAGGCCTCACCGGCGGTCCGAGGGGCAGGATTGGGGCATGAGACCAGTTCGCGACGCGGTCCGGTTCGCCTCCCGGTACAAGCGGGGCACCCTCGCCCTCGTCCTCAGCGGCGGCTACATGCTGCTCGTCATCGGTGCGCACGTCTTCGCCGAGGTCGGCATGCGCCAGAGCGACCAGGGCCTGTCGGCGGTCACGCTGATCCTGGTGACCCTGCCGCTCTCGTGGCTGGTGATGATGATCCCCCCGGAGACGATTCCCGTCAGCGCGCATCTGCTGCTGCTCACCGCCGCCGGGTTCGTCCAGGCGTCGATCCTGTGGTGGCTCCTGCGCGGGCCGAGGGTGGACGTGCCTCCGGCGCGGGAGCGGTGACCGCCCGCCGGCCCGGAGGATTCCGGGTCGGCGCCGGCGGACGGCCACCACCGGGCCCGCGGGCGGGGGCACGCCCGCGGACGAATGGGTCAGATCAGGTCAGGGGTAGCTGACGACACTGCTCGTCCCGTACGAACCGACGACGGGGGTGCCCATGTCGTCGATCGTCGGCTCGATGCCGCCGCTGCCGCCGAGGAAGACCGTCACCGTGTTGCGGAACTTGGCCCCTGGCGTCTTCGTGACCTCGATGCCGCCATCGAGGTGGCCATCGCGAGGAGACGGACCAAGGAGATGCCTCCGCGCGTACATCCTGGTCACGGGCTGTTCTCATCGACCTGCCTGTCGAGAACGGGCGGCGTGACGTCACCGGGATGCGAGAGAGCGCTCTCTCGTCACCGCCACGCTTACGTCAAGCCTTAAACGAAGTGGTGTCGTATTTCTATACGGTTAATCGCGTCTCGCGCTACGGCAGAACGACACCTTTGTCGGCTCGTTGTGGATCGGGCCGGAGCCGGGGCTCGCCCACCCTCCGGGAACAACACCGCCCCCGGACGGCGGCGAGCCGTTCCGCTCCGGATTTCACCAAGGTCGGCCGGTCCATGAGCGGTGAAACGACCGCTTGAGGGTAGAGTGCGCGGTCATGAAGGCCACCCCCGAGGCGAGCCACTGGACCAGCGGGTTCGTCAGGGCATGGGCCGCGGCGCGGGATCGGTGCGGCTGGTTCGACCATCTTGTCCGGGCCGCCGTCCACTACGACCGCACCGACGCGGGCCGCCTGTCCGCGGGGATGACCTACTACGCGTTCTACGCCACCTTCGCGCTCGCCCTGCTGGCCTTCGTGATCATGGGACACGTGCTGGACACGCCCGCCGCGCTCGGTCAGGTGGAGAGCTATCTGAGCGACACGTTCCCGCGCCTGGACGTGCAGGCGCTGCGCGACGCACGGGACACGGCCGGGGTGATCGCCTCGTTCGGCCTTCCATTGACCGGCCTGTTCTGGATCGACTCGATGCGCTCCTCCATGCGGGCGGTCTGGGGCCTGGAGCAGTATCCGGGCAACTTCTTCCTCCGGTGGCTGATCGACCTGGCCGTGCTGGTCACGCTCGGGCTGCTGTTGTCGGTCTCGCTGACCCTGTCCTTCGGCGCCCAGACCGCGCTGACCTGGCTGGCCGGGCAGACGATCGGGGCCGACGCGCTACCGGCGCAGTGGGCGCTGTCCGCGGTCGCCTTCATACTCGGCATCTGCGTGAACATCCTGCTGTCTACGGCGTTGCTGACGCTGGCCCCCCGGCTGCGCCTGTCGCCGCGCCGGGTCATCGGACCGGCCCTGGTCATCACCATCGGGCTGGAACTGCTGAAGACGATCGGACAGGTCTATCTCAACTTCAGCTCGGCGAGTCCGGCGTACCAGGTCGTCGCGGGCGCGGTGGGCATGCTGCTGTTCCTGAAGCTGGTGAACGTGCTCATCCTGTTCGCCGCCTCGCACGCCGCGACCAGCCGCTACGGCACGGTCATCGACCTGACCACGCGGCGGCCCGTCGGCGAGCCGCGCACGGAGGTCGTCACCGCACCGGCGATCCCCGAGATCAGGGCGGAGCCGCCGGTGCGGGAGGAACCGGAGCCGGAGCCGGAGCCGGAAGCAGAGCCAGAAGTGGAGCCGGAAGTGGAGGCGGAACCGCGGGCGCAGGCATCGCCGCGAGCCGGGCCGCGCAGGTACGACTTCAGATCGCGGCGGGTGCGCTGACCTACCTCTCCGGCGGGCAGGCGTGATCTTCCGAAGAACCGGCGAGCCCTTCCGGAAAACCAGCGAGTCCTTCTGGAAAACCAGCGAGTCCTTCCGGAGAGTCGCCGAATTCTTCTGGAGAACCGGCGAGCCCTTCCGGAGAAGCCGGCGAGCCGCCACAACCGCTCGTCGCCGGGCGACCGCGCCGGCCCCACCCACGCCCATGAAGACCCCGGCCCCCTGCCGCGTCAGGGGAGCGGAGCCGGCACCGCCCGCAGCCGCGATCCGACGCGTGCGGCCGCGGTGCCGAGACCGGCGGGGCCGCCGACCGGGCGGACCGTCGCGGGCGGGTGGTGCAGCTCGGACTCGTCGTAGCGACGCGTCCTCATGTGCCACAGCAGCACGCCCGCCATCCAGTCCTGCAGCTCCGTCACGTATCCGCCGAGCGTCTCCCTCGTCTCCCCATCGAGGTCGAAGTCGTCGAGGAGCGCCGGGAGCTCGATGGCGACGATGTGCTCGAACTGCCGCATCCGGGACGTCATCAGGTCGTTGACGATGTCGGCCGCCTGCCTCGCGTCGCAGTCGAGGAAGTTCTGGACCACCAGGACGCAGTTGTGCAGCTCGCCCTCGAACTGGATCTCCTTCTGGTACGAGCAGAGGTCGTTGACCAGGCAGGCGTAGTCGGCGGCCGAGTCGTCCAGGCCGCGCATCGTCCGGGTGCCGTAGATCTCGGGCGGCACCGCCTGGCCGTGGGCGAGCCGCGAAAGGCTCATCGTGAGGTCGGAGCCGAACGTCTTGCGGCGCATCTCGATGTAGTCGACCGGGTCGGGGACCCGGTTCTGGATGTGGTTGGCCAGCTCCCACAGCCAGCTCTCCGTCATGTCCTCGACGGCCCGGCGGAACCCGGCGCGCGCGGCCTCCGACATGGGGGCCGCCGTACGGGACCACAGGTCGGCCAGGCCCCGCTCGATCGGGTTGACCGGCGGCGGGGTGGCGGAGAGGTCGAGCGGCATGAACGCCGACAACCGCTCGTTGAACACCTTCGCCCCGGCCATGTCGCGGCGGGGCCCGAACACGACCGGGAAGTAGTCGTCGGCGTAGGTCCCCCAGGTGAGCCAGAACGTCGAGATGTCCAGCTCGGGGCCGGGGGCGTCCGGATTGATGGCCCCGGCGCAGACGGCGAAGTCGTAGGTGCCGAGCTTGTGCTCGGTCCAGACGGCCAGGCCGGGGAGACCCGGGAGTTGCTCGAACATCCCCATCTCGCGCGCCCACACCACGGCGTTGCGGCGGGAGGCGTCGAGGTGGGGATTCATCCTGGCGGTGTACGGCATGTAGATCTCGGGCAGCGGCAGCGGTCCCACCCGTCGCGGGGGGACGTGGGTGTGGCTTCTGGGACCTCCCGGGCCCGTGATGCCGGGCGCCAGCCTGACGCGCGCCGCCGAGACGCCCAGACCGGTGGGCCCGCCGAGGAGGGCCGGAGCCGCCGGGGCCGCCCGCGTGGCCCCGTTCATGTAGCGGCTGGAGCGCGTGTGCCACTCGTGGCCGCCCGACTGCCAGTCCTGGAGCCCCTTGACGTACGCGAGGACGTCGAGACGGGACCGCAGGTCCAGGCCGTGCTCCTCGAAGAGCGGGGGCAGCTCGGTGACGACGGTGTTCTCGAACTGGTGCAGCCGGGAGGTGATCAGGTCGTTGACGGCGTCGGCCGCCCGCTGGGTGTCGTAGCCCAGGAAACGCTCGAAGACCAGCACGCCGTTGCTGAGCTCACCCTCGTCGCCGACCTCCCGCTCGTAGGAGAAGAGGTCGTTGCGCAGGTGCACCGCGTCGGAGAAGGTGTCTCTCAGCACGCGCATCGGCCTGCTCGCGGCGACGGCGGCCGGCACCTCGGCGCCCGCCGCGTGCTCGACCAGGTTGGCCGACCAGGGGGCGCCGCCGACCTTGCGCCGCATCTCGACGTACTCGATCGGGTTGGCGACGCGTCCCTCGTTGATGTTGGCCAGCTCCCACAGGGACTCGTCGAGGAGGTTCTTCGTGCTCTCGACGAACCTGGCCCGCCAGTCGGCGGACATCGCCGGGATCGTACGGGCCCACAGGTCGGCGAGGCCGCGCTCCACCGGGTTCTCCGGCTCGGGGGGCGGGCCCGTGGGACGCACCGGCATGAAGGCCGCCAGCCTGTCGAGATACTGCTTGGCCCCGGTCAGGTCGCCGCCGCGCTTGAAGGTCTCCAGGAAGTGGTCGTCGAAGAAGAACACCCACACGTACCAGTCGGTGATGAGGTCGAGCTCGGCGGCGGGGGCGTCGGGGTGGGTGTAGGCGCACAGCAGGCCGTAGTCCATGGCGTCGAGCTTGTGCTCGTCCCAGACGCCGAGGTCGGGATCGAGGATGCCCATGTCGTACGCCCAGGCCCTGGTGTGCTCGCGGGCGGTCTCCACGTGGGGGTTCAGCCTGGCCGGATACGGCAGGTAGAAGTCAGGGAGCTCGAAGGGTTGCATGTTCTGTCCTTCCATATCTGACTTCGACGCTTTCTGGAACGCCCTGGGCATCGGACGCCGGGACCGCGACGGAGTAGCGGGGGGCGGATCGGCGAGACGGCCTGCCCTCCGGCAGTCACGCCAGCCAGAACGTTACGCAATGGCCACGGAGAGTGAAAGGGATTGCCACGAATCCCCATGGCGCACTCCGGCCCCGCGCGAGGCCGGGGTCCGGGGACGGCTCCGGTCCCGGCGCGGAGCGGGGACGGGATCCGGGTTCCGGTACGGGTGCGGGTTCCGGTACGGGACCGGGATCAGGTCCGGGTCAAGGACCGGGACCGGGACCGGGACCGGGACCGGGACCGGGACCGGGACCGGGACCGGGACCGGGACCGGAGCCAGGGGCGCCGGTCCCGGACGCGAGAGGACACTCACCCGTCCGACGTCGAAGAATCGAAGACCGGCCAGGAGGGCGAGGAGAACGAGGAGAGCCGGGGCCGGTGAGGCCTCGGTCAGGACAGGTGGGGCACCGGCCGACGTTCAGGCCAGGGCGGGGCGTCGCGCTCCGGCCGCGAGGTCACGGAGCATGTCGGCGAACGCGAGCGCCTGCTCCGGTGTCATGCGGGGCTCGGTGCCGACGTAGAAGACCACGATGTCGCCGCTCGGGGACGTCGTGGCGGTGAACGGAAGGGACGGGGAGATGACCATGATGGGACCAATCATCGCCTGTCCCACCGACAGTTCACAGTTCATTTACCCCTGGCTCTCCGCCCTCCACCCCTACCCCCTCGCCCCTGCCGATCGGGACCGGCCCCGACTCGCTCGACCGCACCCCGCCGGGAGTTCGTCGCCACCCGCGACACCAGAGACGCGCAACATCAACTAGAGCCTTCGCGGGAGTATGATGCGCGGAAATGAAGTGTCGGCGACGGTCGCCCGGCGCGGAGCGAAGTGTGAGCGGAGGTCGCCGATGGGCGCGGGGTCGTCGTTGCCGCACCGGGAGGAGCCGGGCCGGGCGAGGCCGGGCCAGAGGACGGACCGGACCTCGGACCGGACCTCGGACCGGACCTCGGACCGGACCTCGGATCGAGCGTCGGGCCGGGGGTCGGGCTGGGCGGGCGAGCGGTTCGGCGACCGCGCCGACGTCGTGCGGCGGCAGCTGGCCGCGTCGTTGCTGGAGGCGATGGGCAACGCGCAGGACGCGCAGAGTTCCGGGCACAGCGACAAGCGATACACCTACGGCTTCACGATGATGGCCAGGCGCTACGAGGCGATCGCCGAGGGGCTGCGCGACGAGCCGGGCTTCCAGCTGGTCAGGCCGCACGGCTCGCCGCACCACCTGGTCGTCCTGGGCGGCAACCTGCTGCTGCCCTTCCGCTACGCCGAGGACGACCGCACGCCGATCTCCGAGGCCCGCGTCAGTGACGGCCGGATCTCCTCGCTGGTACGCGAGCTGTTCGACCGGTTCGGCCCGGCGACCTCCTATCGCCAGGAAGAACTGGACCTGGCACTCGGGCAGGAGTCCGCGCTGTCCTCCCGGTCCACCCAGGAGGAGCTGGACCTGTCCGCCGGGGCGGACGGGCCCGCCACGGTGCGTCCCGCCCTCACCGGGCTGCCCGGCGACACCCGGCTGGTCCCGGTCGCCTACGCGGGCAACGCGCAGGCCGGTCTGCTGCGGCTCTACTGGGGCGAGGCGGAGCTCATCGACGAGTTCGGCAGGATCCGGTGGCTGCACCACGAGCCGATCCCGCTGCCCGCCACCTCCTCCGGTGCCGTCCGCGACCTGTGGGCGACCGAGCCCGGTGCAGCGTCACGCTTCGACGACGGTCTCGTACCCGCCCTCTCGTTGAGCACGAGGTCTCCGGCCGAGCGGAAGAATGGCAAGATCTTCCCCGTAAGCAGCGAGGCACCCGAGGAAACCGCGGTCACCGGCGACAATGAGCAACCGTAACCAGACCCCTCTGTTCGGCGCTCCCGGGGTCTCCGGGAGTGGCGGGCCGAGCCCGCAGGCCGTGGCCGACGCGTTCGACCAGGGGCGTCTGACCCAGGCGCGGCAGCTCGCGGGGATGACGAAGAAGGACCTCGCCGAACGAATCGGCGTCACTCCCGCGGCGGTGGGGCAGTACGAGACGGGCATGACCCGTCCCCGGCCCGAGCTCGTTCCCCGGCTGGCCGACGCGCTCGGCGTACCGGCGGCGTTCTTCCTGCTGGGCCGCCCGCACGGCAAGCTGGACGGGTCCATGGCGCATTTCAGGAGCCTGCGCTCCACCCGCGCGCACCAGCGGGCCAAGGCCGCGGCCTTCGTCGAGCAGGTGTGGGAGCTGGCCCACGCCCTGGAGAGACAGGTCAGGCTGCCGCACGTCGCCCTCCCCGGTTTCTCCGGCGGGGAGGTCCACTCCGGCGTGGAGCTGCCCGGCGATCCGGCGCAGGCCGCCCGTGCCCTGCGGCGGCTCTGGGGGCTGGGCACCGGCCCGCTGTCGCACGTCGTACGGCACATGGAGTCCCACGGGATCGTCGTGGTCTTCCCGCCGCCCGACGAGGACGCCACCACGGTGGACGCCTTCTCCACCTCCCAGCTGCCCCGTCCGATCGTGGTGCTGACCGCCAACCGGTTCGACGACATCCACCGCTACCGCTTCACCGCCGCCCACGAGCTGGGGCACCTGGTGCTGCACGGCGACACCGCGTCAGGGGACACCCAGCAGGAGCGGGAGGCCGACGTCTTCGCCGCCGAGTTCCTCACTCCGCGCGACAGCATCCTGCCGGAGCTGCCCGGCCGCCTCGACCTGCGCAGGCTGGTCGAGCTCAAGCACACCTGGGGCGTGTCGGTCGACTCGCTGCTGTACCGCTGCCGCGAGGTCGGGCTGATCTCCGATTCGGCGGCGAGCCGCGCCTACCAGCGGCTCAAGACGCTGCGCGACCAGCCGGGCTTCGCCGCCGAGCCGATCAGCGGCTATCCCGGCGAGCAGCCCGTGCTGCTGCGCAGGGCCTTCGACCTGGCCGTCTCCGAGACCGGCCTCACCATGGCGCAACTCGCCGCCCAGCTGGCCTGGCCCGTCTCCCGGGTCCGCGAGCTGCTCGACCTGCCCGACCAGCGCCCGGCGCTGCGCCTGGTTCCCTGACCTCCGCTCCGGTTACTCGCCCTCGACACGCTCCTTGATCCATTCCAGGCCGTCCTGCCAGGAGGCGAAGGCCTGCAGGTAGCGGCCGTCGCGGGCATGGAAGATGTGATAGCGGAAATCTCCGTTGCTGCCCGTACGAATCAGGTCGTAGAGATCGCCTTTGGAGCGATACCACACGCACTCGCCGTCAGCGGGACGCGAGGGCGATGCGTAGGCGAACTCACGTGTGATGGACATGGGACGGATGCTACGGACCGGCGAATCAGCAGGCAATGCCGTATCTATTTCATTCAGGGATAAAGTTCGCCCTCCCTGAGGGCCCGAGAGGAATCCCGGGGACTACCGCCGGACGGCGGACGCGGCGAGCTGGTCGATCAGCATCGCCAGCCGTCGCTCGTGGTGACCCGCGGGAAGACGGCCACTGCGGGTGAGGGTGACGAGACCGTGCACGGAGCCCCAGGCGACCTCGGCCAGGATGCCGGTGTCACGGCCGTCGGCGAAGGCGGCGATCGCCTCACGGAACTCGGTGAAGGCGGCCTGGAGCGGGGCGGGCGTGTCGGGACGGCCGAAGGGAAGGTCGACGGCGAGGGTGAGCATGGCGTCGTACAGCGACGGGTTCAGATCGGCGAAGCCGGCGTAGGCGTGGATCAGGGCGGCGAGCGCCTCGCGCGGGGTGCCGGCCGCCGCGCGGGCCTTGCCCAGCTCGGCGGTGAGCTCGGCGAAGCCTTCCAGGGCGACGGCCGCCACGATGGCGTCCTTGCCCGCGAAGTGGCTGTAGAGGACCGGCTGGCTGTACTCGATACGCTCGGCGAGGCGGCGCGTCGTGACCGCCTCCCACCCCTCGGCCTCGGCCAGCTCGCGAGCGACCGTCACGATCAGCCGATGGCGTCGCGCTCGCTCGCGCTCGCGGCGCTCATGTGTGGACATCCCGCAGATGCTAACACCGCTATCAAGCCGATCTTTGCTAGCAATAACGCTGCTCGCACATCTAGCACCGCTATGGCAAGCGAGGCTCCGGAAGGTGGATGGCCGGGCGCGCCCCGGCCCGCGTCAGGCGCGTTCGCCCGGCGCGGGCCGGCCGCGCTCGTCACCCCGCGGGCGGCGTGGGGGTCGGGGACACCCGGTGGTCGGTCAGGTGCAGGTCTCCGCCGAGCGTCACGCGCAGCTCGTCCAGAACCTTCCTGGCGCCGAGCACGGTCCACAGCTCTCCGACCAGGTGGGGGTTGTACTCCGGAGCCTGGTCCATCCACTGGTCCTTGCCGGACTGGGTGACGAAGGTGCTGATGAAGAACTGGCCGACGGAGGTCTTGCAGGCTCCCGTCCGGATGTCGACGGCGTCGACCTGGATCTTGGGCTTGCAGTCGACCTTCTTGGCGAGCTGCTCGACGGTTGGAGGCGGGCCCGCGGGGGCGGCGGCTCCGGCCGCGGCGGCAGGGGAGCTCGTGGGCTGGTCCGCGCTGCAGGCGAGGGAGAAGGACAGGGCGAGAATCACCGTGGCGACCACCCGGGCGTTCCTGGCGACACCGGTCTGGCGCGAATGTGTCAACATCCTTCAGATACGCTCACCGGCTCCGGCGGGTTCACCGTTCTCCGGCCCGGTGTCGGCGGAGGGGGATCCCTTCCCGCGCCCCGGCCGATTTCATTCCGCTTCCGCGCCCCGGCCGATCCCCGTCCGCGTTCCCCCTGGGAGGAACGCGGACGAAGGTGAGCCGTCCCTATGGGACGCGGACGAAGGTGAGCCGTCCCTATGGGACGTGGACGGAGGTGAGACGGTCCTACGGGACGCGCCCGACGGCTCCCACGGTGACGGCTCCGGCTCCCGGCGGGATGACGACGTCGCCGGAGTCGGGCCGCCAGTCGTAGACGGGCACCAGGCCGGGTTCGAGCACCTCCAGCCCGCCGAACAGGCCGCGGATCTGGGTGAGGGTACGGGGGAAGATGCCGCCCGCGGTGGTCGTGCCGTAGACGCCGCGGCCCTCGCGGACCTGCTCCTCGGTGAGGTCGCCCGAGGTGACGTGGGAGATCACCACGTGGCTGCCGGAGACCAGCCGCTTCCCGAAGGAGGCGGCGATGCCGGAGACCTCCTCGTCGTCGGCGACGAAGTGCAGGATGGACACCATGAGGACGGCGACCGGCTGGTCGAAGTCGATGCGCTCGCGGACGTCCGGGTGGTCGAGGATCGCCTCCGGCTCCCGCAAGTCCCCGGGGATCACGACGGTCCGCGTGTTGTCGGCGAGCAGCGCGCGGGCGTGGACGAGCACGATGGGGTCGTTGTCGACGTACACGATCCGGGAGTCCGGTGCCTCGCGCAGGACGACCTGGTGCACGTTCTCCTGCGTCGGCAGACCCGTGCCGATGTCGATGAACTGGCGGATCCCCGCGGCGGCGAGGTGCCGCACGGTACGCCCGAGGAAGGCGCGGTTGGAGCGCGCCACGTCCTTGACGTTGGGGACGAGCTCAACGATCTTCTCACCGGCGATCCGGTCGGAGGCGAAGTTGTCCTTGCCTCCCAGGTAGTAGTCATACATACGGGCCACACTCGGGACCGTGGGGTCGATGCCCGGGGGAGCCTGCTCGTGCTCGGTCATGTCCTCGCCTTCACCACGTCTTTCCCGCATGGTAGACGAGCGATCGACGCGTTCAGATCATGAACCGATATTTCGCCCAATAACTGAACAAGACAGCTCCCAGTCATCAGACATCGCAATTACCCCAAACCACGCAAAGCCCGGTCAGTCCTGGAGCTCCTCGCGCAGGTCGCGCAGGAACCGCCTGCTCTCGGAGACGGAGTACGCCTGGATGCACAGACGGTCCATGACCTGCATGTAGTGGTCGGTCTCCTCAAGCTTGTCCACGTAGAGGGCGCTCGTCAGCTGCTCCATGTAGACCACGTCGGGCAGGTCCCGCTCGGGGAAGCGCAGGATGGAGAACGGGCCACCGGCCGCGGCGTGACCGCCCCGTTCGAACGGCATGATCTGCAGCTTGACGTTGGGCATCTCGACGGCGTCGAGCAGGTGGTCGATCTGGGCGCGCAGCACCCGGGGCCCGCCGATGGGCCGCCGCAGCACGGCCTCGTCCATCACGGCCCAGAGCGTCGGGGCGTCCGGCCTGTTCAGGCGCTCTTGGCGGGCCATGCGGAGCGCGACGCGGCGGTCGACCTCGTCCGGGGCGGCGCCGCCGTGCACGAGCATGATGACGGCCCGCGCGTATTCGGGACTCTGCAGGAGACCGGGGATGAACTGCACCTCGTAGGTCCGGACGATCGAGGCGGCCTCTTCGAGCCCGACGTAGACCTGGAACCAGTTGGGGAGCAGGTCCCCGTACTTGTGCCACCAGCCGGGGGCGCTGGCCTGGCGGGCCAGCGTGAGCAGCGGGGCCCTTTCCTCGGTATCGGTCACCCCGTACATCGTCAGCAGGTCCGCGACATCGCGTTCCTTGAAGCCGACCCGCCCGAGCTCCAACCGGCTGATCTTGGCGTGGGAGGCGCGGATGGCGTAGCCCGCCTGCTCGCGGGTGATGTCCTTGGCGACGCGCAGCCTCCGCAGCTGGGCGCCCAGAAGAATCCGCAGGATAGTGGGGCCGCCACCACCCGCGTACGCGAGAACGCCGCCTTGCTCGCCGCTGTCTTCCGCGGTCTGTCTGGCCATGTGGGCTCCCTGTCGCACCTTCCTACGGTGCCACAGTTTCACACATACAACGCGTTTCGCACAGCTCCGTCACGCACGCCCTTGCGTCTGCACTTGCAGCCGCATGTGCAGATCGAGATAAATCTCCCTTTTCCGCTGCTTTCCCGCTCAGCGGATCGCGTCCGAAACCCCTCGGCGCCCAGGCCCCAACGCGACGTCACAGTCCCGACGCGAGGTCGTACGTGTCCTCGCGCGGGTCGCCGTGTGCCTCGCCGCGGAAGGTTCCCCGGCTCGCGGCGGCACGGCGTGACAGCAGGCCGCGCACGATGTCGCACAGCTCGCTCGTCTCCCTCGGCGACAGCACCCGGCTGAGACGGCGCTCGACCACGCCCCCGCTCAACGGTTCTGGCGCCCTCGTCACGTTGAGATAGCCGGACAGGAACGCGATCCTGAACAGCTTCTCCTGCGAGGGCGACTCGGCGGGCGACCGGCCGGGCATCTTGACCGGCCGCGTCGCGTCCTCCCCGTCGCGCGACACCTCCAGCCCGGGAAGCAGCAGGTGGGCGGCGGCCCGCTGCAGGGCCAGCCCGTACGCGCGCATGGATCCGTCGGCGGAGAAGGAGACGATCGAGCGCCCGACCGCCTCGGCGGAGTCCGGCGACAGGTCGGCGATGCCGGTCTCCTCACCGAGGCAGGTGTAGACGCGCACCACCTTCTCCCCCACGTACCCCGGCTGGACGTGCTGGGAGAGCGTGACGGTCACCGTGGACCCGTCGGGGTTGCGCAGCTCGGCGATGTCGGCCGCGTGGGTGACGTACGTGGTGGAGTGCTCGCGCTCGCACCACGGGGGGCACGAGGCCCCGGAGCGGGGGCGAAGAGTCCCGGCGGAGGCCGTGATGTCGTCCATCCCAATCCTTCCAGCGTGGAGATTCGCGTCGTCGAGGGCGTGCGGGCACGACGGCGGATCGCGCCCGGCCGCGAGCCGGGACCGCGGTTCGGTCCCGGCTCGCGCCACCGGTTTCGAGGTCGCTTTCACCAGCAGGTACGCAGGACCGGCGTGCCGGGTTCAGCCGCCCTCCCTCCGGCCCCTCCGTACCCGGGACAGGGCGGGATCAGAAGGTGACCAGCGGGTCACCGACGAAGTCGGCGATGAAGTTGACGAAGAAGAACCCGAAGAACAGGAAGTTCAGCACCAGGACCACGTAGTGCCACCAGCGGGGACGCGCCGGGCGGGGCAACCTCGCGTTGAGGTACATGAGCATGAACGGATAGATCAGCGCGCCCAGGTTGGACATGTTGGCCGACCACTGCACCAGGCTCACCGGGAGTGCCAGGTGCAGCACGACGGCGATGACCACCAGCAGCCCGAACATGAACGGGTAGTAGAACCTGCGGGGATCGCCCTCGATGAGCACCCGCAGCCGGGGGCTGGTGGCGTGGGCGGCGTCGGTCACCACCCGGACCATCGCCTCGAAGATGCCGAGCTGGGTGGAGAAGAGGATGAGCACCCCCAGGACCAGCGCGCCGACGAACATGGCCTGGCCGTACTCGTCGCCCAGGGCACTCGCCACGAACGTCGGGACGTTCTCCTGGGTCGGCCGCTCGCCGGACAGCTCGACCGCCCTGGACATCAGGATGGTGGGCAGCAGCATCCCGAGGACGGCCCCGACGAAGAAGACGCCCCACATGTCGACCAGCAGCAGGCGGTACCAGCGGCGCCAGCGGCCCGCGTTGGCCTCGTCGTCCGGGAAGGTCACACCGCTGGCCAGCAGCTCGCTCTTCGGCCCGCGCATCCCGGCGATGAACCCGGTCCGGTAGCCCATGCCGTAGCCCTTGTCGCGGTAGTGGCCCATGACGTACCAGTTCAGCCCGGAGGCGAGCGCGGTGAACCCGGCCAGCGCGCCGAGCTGGGTGGCGGTGATGCCCGCCGGTGGCGCCGCGGGGGTGACGAAACCGCGGATCGCGTCCCACCAGATCTCGAACGGCACCACGAACAGGTCGACGACCAGCAGCGCGACCAGGATCGTGCCGACCATGCCCCAGTTGGCGAGTTCCAGGGCCCGGCTGATCTTGCGGGCGGCGGCGGTGATGAGGAAGACGAGCAGGAGCAGGCCGATCGCCCACAGCCGGGGTTCCTCGGCCCCGGCGGGCGCGACCTCCCCGTGGACGAGCGCGTAGACGCCCTGCCCGGCGGCGGCGGCCCAACCTCCGGCGATGAACGCGAAGATCACGACGAAGACCGAGAGCGGCACCCAGAGCTTGAAGCCGGGCGGGACCCGTCCCCAGCCGACCACCGGCGCCTCACCGGTGGCCACGATGTACCGGGAGCACTCGACGTTGTAGAAGGTCTGCAGGACGGCCGAGACCAGGATGACCCAGCCCACCCCGACGAACCCGTACTGGCCGACGGCCTGCGGCCCCAGCAGCCACTCGCCGCTGCCGATGGAGATGCCGAGCGCGATGAGGCTGGGACCGACGGCGAACTTGAACAGCTCCTTCTTGCCGAGCCGGGAGACTCCGAAGACCTCCTCGGGCTCGGGCAGGTCCGCGACGGCGAGATCGGGGCGGCTGACTCCGAGCGGATGGGACCGGGTGACTTCAGTCATGGCGATCCTCCAGGGTTGCGGAACCCCCCTGCCTCGACAGTGATCCTCCGACCGCACTTCGACAAGACCCCATTCGTGATGTTCCTGCGGCCGTCTCCCGGATCCGGGTCCCGGATTCCCGCGACATTCCCGGCGACCGGATCGAACCGGAGCGGATACCGGGGGCCTGAGCGGGGACGGAGACAGGGAACCGGAGCAGCGCGACGGCCTTAACCTGCCTTTAGGGTTTCCGCAGCGTGCCGCTAACGGGTGGCACGGCAATGTTGCGGACATGCGAAACACGACGAAACTCAGCATCGCCGCCGCCGGACTTCTCGCCGTCGTCTCCGGAGGTGGCGCAGTAGCCTTCGCCGGAACCGCGACGCCCACCCCGGCCCCCAGCGGTACGGCGACGACTCCCGCACCGGTGACCGAGACGCCCGGGACCCAGACCACTCCCGCGACCCCCGCGCCCGGCGAGGCCGAGGCCAAGGTCAAGCGGGACGCGGCCATCAAGATCGCTCAGGACAAGGTGCCCGGCGCCAAGCTCGTCAAGGCCGAGTTCGACGGCGACGACACTCCCACCAGCTGGGAGATCGAGCTCCTCCAGGGTGACGTGGAGCACGAGTTCGACATCGACGCCACCAGCGGCACGATCCTGGAGCAGGACCAGGAGACCGAGACCGCCGCGGAGCGGGCCGCCGACGCCGCCGATGACGCCAACGACACCGACGACGACGCCAACGACAACGACCAGGACGACCAGGACGACGACTGACAGGAAGCGGGAAGTCGGCTGACGGGGAGGGAGCCCGTGACACCTCGCGTGTCACGGGCTCCTCCGTGTCCGGACCGGCCCCGGAACCGGCCTTCTGATCGGCCCCCGAACCGGTCTTTGACCCGACCCTCGGACCGGTCTTCGAACCGGCCTTCGAGCCGGTTGGGCACGACGGTGGCGGCCCCGCCACGGGAGCGGGTCACTGACGCGAGGTGTCAGTGACCCGCTCCTAGCATGCGGGCACCACTGAGCAGTTCCGGGAAGGACCCACCACGGTGACGAACGACACCCGTCACGAGCAGACGGAGAACACCCGCTGCCCGATCCTCGAACTGAGGCGCTACACGCTGCACCCCGGCAGGAGGGACGACCTGATCACCCTGTTCGACAGGGAGTTCGTCGAGTCCCAGGAGGCCGTGGGCATGCGCGTCATCGGCCAGTTCCGCGAACGGGACGATCCGGAGAGGTTCGTCTGGCTGCGCGGGTTCCGTGACATGGAGTCGCGGGCCGAGGCACTGGCGGCCTTCTACGAAGGACCGGTGTGGAAGGCCCACTGCGACGAGGCCAACGGGACGATGATCGACTCGGACGACGTCCTGCTGCTCCGCCCGGCGGCCCCGGGAGCGGGCTTCGACCTCTCGGGCGCCGCCCGCCCGGCAGCGGACGGCACGGCGACGGCGGGCCACCTGGCGAACGAGGCGACAGCCGATCCCTCGGTGAACGAGGCGACGGCCGGCCATCCGGCGGACGAGGCGACAGCCGGTCCTTCGGTGAACCACGACGAGGTCACCTCGTCGTGGTTCACCGCGACCATCTGTCACCCGGGCATACCCGGCGACGAGTTCGCCCGGTTCTTCGACGATCGGGTGGCACCGTTGCTGTCGGAGACGGGCGCCGCCCCGCTGGCCCGCCTGCGGACCGAACACGCCGAGAACACCTACCCGGCCCTGCCGGTACGGACGGGCGAAGACGTCTTCGTGTGGTTCTCCGCCTTCGCGAGCCGGGAACGGCACGACGAGCACGCCGCACGGCTCGCGCGTTCGGAGAGGTGGGCACGGGAGGTCCTTCCCGAACTGTCGGCGCGCCTGGTCTCTCCTCCCGAGCGGATGAACCTGACGCCGACGGCGAGATCCCTGCTCCGCTGACCCGGGCCGCAGGCGAGACCACCGACCCGGCCCGAACCATGGGCAAGACTCCACCGACTCGCACCGGCCCTCACCTCACCGACCCTCACCGACCCGAAACGTGAGCCGGCCCGAAACGTGAGCCGGCCCGGGCCGTGGGCGAGCCGTTCCGGGCTCGCCCACGGCGTTCGGGGCCGCCGTACCCGTCCCGTCGGTCAGCGCCGCCGTACCCGGTGGACGAGGAACGTGATGGCGGCGGCCCCCGCAAGCGCCGCCATCACGTACGAGGGTCGCCACCAGGATCCCTGCTCCATGATCGCGACGCTGGTCGTCTCCCCCGGCGAGCCTCCGGCGGGCGCCGCCGCCGGAGTGGCGGCGGGGGTGGGGGTGGCGGCCCTGGAGGGAGGAGTGCCGGGAGTGACGTCGCCGACGGGCACACTCGGCGGGCGGATCACACCCCAGTGATCTCGCTGCGGCGGCTGGTTGGCGATCATCTGCCTGAACTCCCTGGGAACCGGGGCGACCTTCAGCCCGCCGGGCACGGTCAGGGTGCCGATCGGGTAGGGCGAGAACCAGCCCTGGATTCCCTCCACCTCCCAGGTGCCCTTGGGCAGGGAGACCGCGGCGGCGTAGTGGGCGGGCTCCTTGAGCGCCACGCCGGAGAACTGGAAGGTCCTCTTGCCGTCGGTGAACTTCAGCGCGACCTCACCCAGGTCGGCGCCCTCGTACGGGTGGGTGCCGTGCTGGAGCAACCAGAAGCCGAGGGTGTACGTCGTGTCCGGGCTCGTCGCCGGGACCGGGTCCATCACGGTGAGCGCCCAGCCTCCCGCACGCGCCGGGGCACCGAGGGCGAGCAGGGGGACGATGAACGCCAGGAGGAGAAGGATTCGTCTCATGCGGGAGGTACACCGGCCGGGCCGGCCGGGTTCCCGCCACCGCGAAGTATCTCCCGGCCGTCGAGGTCACGGACCGGGGCGACACGGCCGGGGCCGTGGGGTTGAAGCCGGACGCAGGGGTATGGACAGCGAATGAGCCTTCAGGAAGAACTGCGGCAAGTCGAAGAGGATCTGGAGAGGCTGCGCGCCGAGGTCGCCGAGATGCGGAGGCAGGTCGGTGAGGTCGGCCCCACCGACCCCGCCGAGCGGTCGATGATGATCAATCAGGCCGACGAGCAGGAGATCCTTGTCGGCGAGCTCGAAGCCCGGCGCGAGGACCTCCTCAAACGCCTCGGCGGGGAGGACGAGCACGACCACGTGCGACCACGCGGGACGACATAGACGACGACGTCCACCCGTCCGGGGGATCCCCCACCTGCGGTTCGTCACATTCGGTTATCCATGGTTTCCCGGGGTAACCATAAGAACGAACCATCATCAGGGGGATGAAATGATCAATACGCTTCACAAGATGGGCATAAAGTCCAGCACGATGTACGTCGCCGGGCTCGCCTCGATCGGCGCGTCGGTCGCGGTGTGGTTCACGTCGAACTCGAAGGAGAGCGCGGGGGTCGACCGGGCCGACCGGTGGGGGATCTTCATCGGCGAGTGGGCGCCGACTTTCTTCGCGATCGGGATCGCGCTGCGCATGGAGGAGACCCGCGAGGAGATGGGGTCCTCCATCGAGCAGGATTCGCTCCGCGGCTCGTACTCCGACTCCGAGGGCAGGATTCCCTCGCGCGCGGGCGTGTAGCGCCACCGCCGGACGATCGGAGGCAGGGCGCGTCCCGAGGGACGCGCCCTGCCTCCGCGTCCGCCCGTCACCCCGTCCGGGCTTCCGTCCGGGGACGGGTCACGGCCGGGTGACCAGGGCCGGATGTCTCGGGTCGTCGACGCGGACGACCACGTCCGCGACCTCCGCCGGAGCCACCTCCTCCTCGTAGCGCGCGTAGGCGGGCAGCGTCCAGCGCCGCTCGTCCGGGGTGCCCCGGGCGAGCGCGCCCGGGGAGAGCCGCAGGTGCACGGTGAGCTCGAACGGCAGCCCCCGGCCCAGCAGCAGGGGTCCGGCCAGCAGCAGCACCCCGCCAGGGGGAACCGTGACGTAGGGCGCGCGGGTGGCCCTGTCGACGGCGCTGTCCCACAGCGTGGGCAGCACCTTCCCCGACCGGCCGGGATCGAGCGGCTTCAGGACCTCCCTGGCCAGCCCTCCGTAGTCGAACCAGTCGGCGTAGAAGGAGTCGGGGTCGGTCCGGCCGTACTCGAAGCGGAGCGAGGCCGGGCGCAGGAAGTCGGCGGTGGAGACGCGGAGCACCTCCCTGCCGCGGAGCCGGAGCGGTTCGACGAGCGCGTCGGCGAGGCTCTCCGGACGCGCCGCCGGAGCCCCGTCGAGCGCGACGCGCACCCAGGAGTCGCGGGGCTCCGCGGCCACCCGGTCGGCGAGTCGCTCCACCAGCGACGACGGGGAGATCGGCCGTATGTTCACCCCACCATCCTGGCCGACGCGCACCCGTCTCCGGCCGGGACCGGGCAACCATCATGACCCGGTCAAAGTCGGACGTGATGCCGATCAAATATCGGTCTGTCCGGGTTGTCCCGCCGCTACGGGCGGTAACGATCCATATGGATCGACGGTTCGGCCGTGACTGGGCGTCGGCCTCCTGGTCGCGTCACATCCATGTCGGCGCGATCCGGTAGTTGGCGTGATCTTCACGTCTTTCCGCAACCAAGATCACGGCACGTTACGCACGGAGACAGCGATGTCAGGAGGACTTCAGTGATCAAGCGCGGTAAGCCGACCAAGAACGGCCAGGTCAAGCTGACTTTCAGCATAGCGGAGAGCCCGACCGTCGGAGGAGTCTCGCTGGTCGGCGACTTCAACGGCTGGGACCCCTACGCCCATCCCATGCAACGCAGGGACGACGGCACCTACCAGGTGAGCCTGATGGTCCCCGCACGGCAGCCCATCCGCTTCCGCTATCTCGCGGACGGCGGCGTGTGGTTCGACGACGCGGACGCGGACCACCACGACGAGCACGGCGGCCGGATCAATCCCGCGGACGTCCAGGAGGCGCCGGAAGGCCCCAACACGGCGCGTAACGTCGGCAAGCCGATGCGGCAGACGCTCTCGGCCGGGCAGCCGGTCACGGCTTCGGTGGCCGCCTCCTAGTATCTCGGCGACCGCCCGTAGGAGCGGATCCCCTTCGCGGGGCAGACCGTTCCACCGTCTCCGCGATCAGTGTGGCGGCCCGCCCCGTTCCTTCCCGGCAGGGACACGGAAGGGGCGGGCCGCCCCGCGAGAACTCGCGGACGAACCCGCCGAACTCTCCCTCCCCGGACCCGCCGAACTCCCCGGATCCATCGAACTCCCCCGACCCGTCGAATCCGTCGGACCGACAGCGACGGCGACGAACGGCCTTGAGGACGAACGGCCCTCGCGCCTGCCTCTCGGCGATGTCAGCCGAGCGCGCCGAGAGTGTCGCGAGCGAGTTGCAGTTCCTCTCTCGGCCGGACCACCAGCACGGGCACGGACGCGCCGGGCGCGCTGACCGTACCGTCGGCGTCGGCGTCGGGAGCGGTACGGGCGGGCGGCTCGACGCCGAGGAGCGAGAGCCTGCGGCAGACGGCCTCGCGGACCTCGGGCTGGTCCCAGCCGATCTCGCCGGTGAACACGAGCGCGTCGAGCCGGTCCAGGCTCGTCGCCGCGGCGGCGATCTCCCGGCTCACCCGGTGCTCGAACACCTCCAGAGCCAGCGCGGCGGCGGGATCCCCCGAGGCGACCAGTTCCCGGGTGTCGCCCGACTTCCCGTTCGAGAGCCCGAGCAGTCCCGACCCGTGTTCCAGGCCGTCGCGCAGCTCGTCGAGCGTGAGCCGGGAACCGGACAGCAGCCACAGCAGCATGCCGGGATCGACGCTCCCCGACCGCTTGCTCATCGGGACCCCCTCCAGCGGGGTGAACCCCATCGAGGTGTCCACGCTGCGGCCCTCGCGGACGGCGCACACCGAGGAGCCTCCGCCGAGATGGGCCAGGACCACCTGGAGGGTTCCCGCGGGCCGGTCGAGCAGCTCCGCGGCCCGCCCCAGCGCCCAGGCGTACGACAGGCCGTGGAAGCCGTAGCGCCGCAACCCGTAGCGGCTCCTCCACTCCGCGGGCAGCGCGTAGGTGGCGGCGGCGTCGGGAAGCCCGGCGTGGAAGGCGGTGTCGGGGCAGAGCACGTGCGGGACGCCGGGCAGCCTGCGCCGGGCGGCCTCGACGAGCGCGAGGGCGGGCGGCACGTGCAGCGGGGCGAGGTCGGCGTACTCCCGTACCGCCTCCAGCACGCCGTCGTCCACGACCACCGGCTCCCGTACGGCCTCGCCCCCGTGGACGAGGCGGTGGCCGACCGCGGCGAGGTCCGTGCCGGGGGCGGCGTCGAGGAAGTCCGTGATCGCCCGCTCGGCCGTCTCGGGGCCGGGGCTCCGCTCGCTGTGCTCGGTGCGCAGGACCTCGCCGTCCCGGACGAGGTGGAGCTGGAGGCTCGACGATCCCGCGTTGACGGTGAGCACCGCCGGATCAGTGGTTCCCATTCTCCTGGCGTGCCCGAGGGCGAACAGGACAAACGGCGCCCCCTCTCTCCCGGCGCGCCCGAGGGTGAACGGGGTAAACGGTGTCCCGTTGTTCACCGCTCCGCGCGGGCGCCCGAGGGGGGTCGCCGAGGCGCCGTGGGGGCTTGTTTTACCGCGACGACCTGGGGTGACGATGCTCGGGACCGGGTGACCGGAACGGGTCGCGGCACCAGGCCACCGGGATATTTGACCGCCGGCGTTTCACAATCGCTTGTTGAACTGTCATGAGCGACGGGCGTACGGTGGGGCCAATGGCACCCGTCCTTCGTACGGCTCCCAACAGGGCGCTGTCTCCAACTGCCGTAGACAGCGGGGCGATATGACTCGACTATCCGTCACTGTGGACGCGCATCCACACTTCTCCGTGGTGACTCTGATCGGCGATCTGGACAAGTCCTCGGCACCCCTGCTTGAGGAGAGACTCACGGACTTCATGAGACGCGGCCACGTCTGCCTGATCGTCGACACGACGGGGCTGGGATTCTGCGACTCCACGGGCATCTGGGTGCTGCTGACGAGCCTGCGGCGCGCCTACGAGCGGAAGGGGTGGCTGCGCCTCGTCGGCGTGCACGGATTCCTAGGCCGCCTGCTCGACCTGACCAGGCTGCGAGAGGCGTTCCCCATCGACTCCACCGTCGAGGAGTCACTGCGCGAGGTCTACGACGGGATCGTCCCCGTCTCGCGCTGACCCCGCCCTGTTCCCGTTGTTCCCATCAACCGTTCCCCATCGACGTTCCCGTCAACGTTCTCATCGACGGAACTCCCGTCGGCGGAGGGCCCGGACGGGGAAGGGACCCGCTCCCGGAAGGGGCCGCCGGTTCCGGCGACGAGCGCGAAGCCACTTCCGGGAGGGTCCGCTTCCGGGAGCGGGAGGCGGATCAGTCGCGGGAGACCAGGCGGACGAACTCCTCGAACGAGAACCGGCCGTCGCCGTCGGAGTCACCGTTCTGGTTCAGCGACCCGATGGCCTCGGCGGGCAGCGCGGGAAAGTGCGCACCGAACTCCCGCTCCGTGATGAACCCGTCGCCATCGGTGTCGATGGCCGCGAACGCCTGCCTGAGCTCCGCCAGACGCTCCCCGTTGGGCTCTGTCGACATGGTGACCCACCTCTCTCAACGACCCGCACTTCGATCAGCAGACAACTTACGGGAGGGGCGCCCCGTCCAGCCAAGCGACCCCATATAACATCTTTTATCACCAAAAATCCCTTTTTGACACAGGCGTGTCCCCGACCCGCACCTAGACTTCGGGCATGATTCGCCCCGCAACGCCGGACGACGTCCCGGCGATCATCGACATGATCCGTGGACTCGCGGAGTACGAGAGAGCGCTGGACGAGGTCCGGAACACCCCCGGCATGCTCCACGAGACGCTCTTCGGCCCCTCTCCCAGCGTGTTCTGCCACATCGCCGTCGACGGGGAGAGGATCGCGGGGTTCGCGATCTGGTTCGTCTCCTACTCGACCTGGCTCGGCACCCACGGGATCTATCTGGAGGACCTCTTCGTCCACCCCGACCACCGGGGTGGCGGGTACGGCAAAAAGCTGCTCGCCACGCTGGCGGGCATCTGCGTGGAGCGCGGCTACGGCCGCTTCGAATGGTCGGTGCTCGACTGGAACACCCCGGCCATCGACTTCTACCGGGCGATCGGCGCGGAACCGCTCGGCGAATGGGACAGGTACCGGCTCTCCGGCCCCGCGCTGGAGAAGGTCGCGGCGGGAAACACGCGGTAGCCGTACCGGAAAAGGGATTTCGTCCCGGGCCGGGCCGCGGCGAGGATCGGCCGGAACGCCCTTCCGGCCGATCTTCCATCCCCCGCACGGCTTTCTCCCATCTCCCGGAAGCCGCACGGGAAAACCTCACGGGGACACGGCTCCGGCCGTGAACCTTTCATCTCGCGAAACCCCCGCACACCCTCCCTGAACTGGTACGACGAGTCGTCGCCGCACCACGGGAAAGGCGCTTCGTTTACACCCCGGGATCGGCGACCTAGAGTCCGTCTCGCGTGAGCGCCTCACCGCCATTGATCAGCGGCTCGTCACCCCTCGAAAGGGAGGGTAATTCTGTGAGTAAATGGCGAAGTATGGCTATCGCCGGTGTGGTCACGTTCATGACCGCGCTTCTTGCCGTCGTCCTCATTCCCCAGTCGGCCTCGGCGCACGGCGCCATGATGACACCCGGCAGCCGGACCTTCTTCTGCTGGCAGGACGGTCTCTCCCCGCAGGGGAACATCGTGCCCATCAACCAGGCGTGCTCGGCGGCGGTGGCCCAGAGCGGGGCCAACTCCCTGTACAACTGGTTCAGCCTGCTGCGGTCCGACGGGGCCGGGCGAACCCGCGGGTTCATCCCCGACGGCCAGGCGTGCAGCGGCGGCAACCCCGGCTACAGCGGGTACGACCTCCCGAGCGCCAACTGGCCGGTGACGCACCTGACCTCGGGCGCGCCCATCCAGTTCAAGTACAACAAGTGGGCCGCGCACCCCGGCTGGTTCTACCTCTACATCACCAAGGACGGCTGGAACCCTAACCGCGCGCTGACCTGGGACGACCTGGAGAGCGAACCCTTCCACACGGCCGACCACCCGCAGAGCGTCGGCTCGCCGGGCACGAACGACGCCCACTACTACTGGAACGCCACGCTCCCGTCCGGCAAGTCGGGCCGTCACATCATCTACTCGGTGTGGAAGCGCTCCGACAGCGCGGAGACGTTCTACAACTGCTCCGACGTCGTCTTCGACGGCGGCAACGGCGAGGTGACCGGTGTCGGCCGGACGGGCCCCACGCCCAACCCGACCGTGACACCCACCCCGAACCCGACCCCGACGCCCACCCCGACCGTGACGCCGACGCCCGGCCCCGGCGGGGCGTGCAGCGCCACCTACCGGATCATCAGCTCCTGGTCCGGCGGCTTCCAGGCCGAGGTGACCGTACGCAACTCGGGCACGGCCGTCATCAACGGCTGGACGGCGAGGTGGACGCTCGGCAGCGGCAGCGCGGTGAACAGCCTGTGGAACGCCACGCACACCACGTCGGGGTCCACCGTCACGGCGAAGAACGTCGACTGGAACCGGACGTTGGCGGGCGGCGGCTCGACCACCTTCGGATTCACCGGGACGGGGACCAGCGGCTCCCCCACCGTCACCTGCACCAGCCCCTAGCGGGACGCGGTCCCCGCCGGTACGCACCGGCGGGGACCGGCCCGCGCCCGCCCCGCCCTGTCGCGCCGGTCCGGCGGAACAGGGCGGGGCGGACAGTCCGGCGAACCGCCTGGCCGCCGCGCCCTCGCGAAAGGCCACGCCCTCGCGAAAGGCCACGTCCTCGTGAAAGGCCGCGCCCTCGTGAAAGGGCGGAAGGGAGTCCCGTGCCGCCCACCACGAAGATCGCCTCACTGCTGGGTCTCGTCTCGCTCGGAGCGGCGGTGGCCCTGGTCGCGGCGGCCTGCGCCGGACAGACGGCGGAGGGCGGGGAGGGCGGGCACGCCGTGGCGCACCCGCTCTCCCCGCCCTCCCACAGCGCCGCCCCGGCGTCCCCGTCCGCCCAGGGGAACGCCCGCCAGAACACTCCGGCGACGACCACGACCACGACGACCACGGCCTCAACCTCGGCCTCAACCTCGGCTTCGGCCTCGGCGAGGTGCCGGGCGACGGTCACCCTGGTGGAGTCGTGGCCGGGCGGCTACCGGGGCACCGCGACGATCGAGAACACCACCGACCGGCCGATGCGTGACTGGTACATCCAGTGGATGCAGCCGCGCGAGGCGACCTTCAGGCAGTCGTGGAACGGCACCCACATGCAGAGCGGTCCCGTCGCGATGATCCACGCTCCCAAGGAGAAGCCGTCGCTGCCGCCGGGGGCGACCGTCTCCGACATCGGTTTCGTGGGAGCCGCCACCACTCCCCCGACCTTCACCGAGATCACCTGCGGCTGACGGCACCGGCCCGGACCGTGAGCGGCACTCCCGCCGCGTACTCCCGTGGAGGCCGCGGCCCCGGCCGGGCCGGACCGGCCGGGATCCGTCCGGCGTCAGCGCTTCCCGTAGCGCTGCTTGAAACGCTCGACGCGTCCGGCCGTGTCGACGATCCGGCCGCGTCCGGTGTAGAAGGGGTGGCTCGCCGAGGAGACGTCGACGTCGACCACCGGGTAGACGTTGCCGTCCTCCCACTCGACGGTCTTGCGGCTGTCGACGGTCGAACGGGTCAGGAAGGCGAAACCGGCACTCGGGTCGCGGAAGACGACCGGGCGGTACTCGGGGTGGATGCCCTTCTTCATGGCTATCTGTCCTCTCGGAACGGGACGTGCTGGCGGACGATCGGGTCGTACTTGACGAGGGTGAGCCGGTCGGGGTCGTTACGCCGGTTCTTGCGGGTCACGTAGGTGAAACCGGTGCCCGCGGTGGACCTCAGCTTGATCACTGAGCGCACCTCGTTCCTGGCCACGGTCGGCTCCTCTCGGGGTGGTGGATCGCACGATGCCGGTGATAACGGTTTTCATTGGCTGGACATTCCCGCCCAAAGAACCCTGTCGGGTGGGACCGAGGAGGACGACGGCCGGGCAGGCTTCACCCCCCGGCAACCTCCCGTCCATCCGCCCCCTGTTCGCTGTGATCCATGCCCTGGCCGGAAACCGAGATCGTCGGATCGGACGTCAGCCCTCCCGTCACCGTGTACGGCAAGGTCGACAGGAGCCCCGACGGGGAGCTCGCCCACGAGGGCAACCGGGTTCCCGACATCGTCGCCCTGGACCGGCGGCGGCTGGTGGTCGCCTGGCGGGCCGGGGTCAAGGACGCGCGGGACCCGGCGCCGACCGACCAGGGCTCCATCATGTACGCCCGCTCGCAGGACGGCGGCCTGACCTGGACCGTGGGCACGCTCGCCGCCGCCACCGCCACGACCCGCTACCACTACGTGATCTTCCTCAACGACGCGGGCACGCTGTACGCGCTGCTCGGCCTGATCTCCGTCGAGCGCGACCGCGACCGGGAGGGCGACGTCGACGGCTTCCCCACCTCGCTGGTCGTCAGGAGGAGCACCGACGGAGGCCGTACGTGGACCGCCTTCCCCGTCACCGTCGGCGTGCCGGACAACGGCAGGGGCGTGGTCGTCGCGGGCAAGCCGCTGCGGTTCGGCGGCGTGTGGCTGGTGCCGTACTGGCGGCACGCGGACGGCACGAACAGGGCGGGCGTGCTGCGCTCGGCCGACCTGGTGAACTGGACCACCGGCGCGCTCGCGGAGAACCCGCCGGGAGTGGCGATCGAGGAGCCGCAGATCGCGCTCTCCCACGACGACCCGGGGACGCTCGTGATGGTGACCCGCGCCCTGGACCTGAGGAGCGGCACCTCGGCGGCGGCGCGCGACGCCCGCTACCGCACGGGCGCGGCCCACAGCGCCACGGCGACCAGCACCGACGGCGGGCTGACGTGGTCGCCGCTGAGGCTGGACGCGGACCTGCCCAACTACTACGTCAAGACGTTCTTCACCCGCGACTCGGCGGGCCGGCAGCTGGCCGTCTTCAACACGCTGGCCGGGCCGTTCACCGGCTCCTCGGCGAGCAAGCCCGACCAGTATCGTGAGGTGCTCTACTACAAGGTCAGGCGGCCGGGCGAGCCCTGGGAGCCGGCGCGGCTCTTCGCCGACGGCCCCCGGCTGACGAAGGGCGCGGCCCGGGGGTGGGATGTCTACCCCAGCGCCGACGAGTACGAACCCGGCCGGTTCTTCGTCGTCTGGGAGCACAACCAGACCAACATCAAGGTCGCCAGGCTCGACATCTCCCGTCCCCTCTCCGGCGCGCCCCTCGCCGCGGGCGACTGGACCACCGGCGCGAACGCGAGGGGCTGGACGCTGGGCGGCGGCGCCCGGGTCACCGGGGGCTCCGGCGGCGGGCTCCGGCTCGCGAGCACCGGCACCGCGTCGTGCCGGGCCTCCTTCCCCCTCGACGCCTCCAAGGGGTGCGACTTCACCCTGGAGTTCCGCGGCCGGGTGGACGACGACAGCGCGCTCGACCCTCGTACCGGCGACGGGGTCTGTCTCGGCGCGAAGGTGGCCAACGGCGCCAGGCGGCTCATGCTGACCGTGCAGCGGAGCGGGGTCTGGACGATGCGCAAGGGCTCCGCCGTCTGGGAGAAGGCCTATTCACTGGACGCGGCCGGACGGACGGCGACCTGGAGGGTACGGGTGGACAGCGCGGGGACGGCCCGCCTGTTCAGGGACGGCGCCGACACCGGGGCGACCTGGGTGATCCAGGACAGCAGGGAGAGCCCCCAGCTCACGCACTGGGTGACCGGCACCCCCGGCGGCAACGCGGCCGGGGCGACCGTCGAGTGGACCCGGCTCACCCCCACCCTTGAGGTACTGCCCTGACGTCCCCGCTTCCCGTACGGCCACATGGTTCTTTTCCTGATCTCAGGTGATTCGTCCCTCCGGCTCCCCGGCCCGCCAAGGGGGTGAGGCGGTAGCTTGGAGACCGCCATCACAGAGGAAGAGAGATCGTGACCACGTCTATTCATCAGCGGATCGCCGAAGAGCTGGGTGTGCGCGAGCGACAGGTGAGTGCGGCGGTGGACCTGCTCGACGGCGGGGCGACCGTGCCGTTCATCGCCCGCTACCGCAAGGAAGCCACCGAGATGCTCGACGACACGCAGCTGCGCACGCTGGAGGAGCGGCTGCGCTACCTGCGGGAGCTGGAGGAGCGACGCACCGCGATCCTGGAGTCGATCCAGGGCCAGGGCAAGCTCGACGACGCCCTGCGGGCGCAGATCCTGGCGGCCGACTCCAAGGCCCGTCTTGAGGACATCTACCTCCCGTACAAGCCCAAGCGGCGGACCAAGGCGCAGATCGCCAGGGAGGCGGGGCTCGAACCGCTCGCCGACGGCCTGCTGTCGGACCCGTCGGTCGACCCGCGGGCCGCGGCGGAGGCGTTCGTCGGCGAGGGGGTGGCCGACGCGGCCGCCGCGCTGGAGGGTGCCCGCGCGATCCTGGTCGAGCGGTTCGGCGAGGACGCCGACCTGGTCGGCGAGCTGCGCGAGCGGATGTGGACGAAGGGCCGCCTGGTCGCGGCGGTCCGCGAGGGCAAGGAGGAGGGGGGCGCCAAGTTCTCCGACTACTTCGACTTCGCCGAGCCGTTCACCAAGCTGCCCTCGCACCGGATCCTGGCGATGTTCCGCGGGGAGAAGGAGGAGATCCTCACCCTCACCCTGGAGCCCGAGCAGGAGCCCACCGGCACCTACGAGGGCCGCATCGCGCACCACTTCGGCATCTCCGACCAGGGACGGCCCGCCGACGCGTGGCTGGCCGACACGGTCCGCTGGGCCTGGCGCACCCGCGTCCTCGTCCACCTCGGCATCGACCTGCGGATGCGCATGTGGCAGGCCGCCGAGGAGGAGGCGGTGCGCGTGTTCGCCGCGAACCTGCGCGACCTGCTGCTCGCCGCGCCCGCCGGGAGCCGCGCGACCATGGGGCTGGACCCCGGGCTGCGCACCGGCGTGAAGGTCGCGGTGGTCGACGCGACCGGCAAGGTGCTCGCCACCGACACCATCTACCCCCACGAGCCGCGCCGCCAGTGGGACCAGTCGCTGGCCACCCTCGCCGCGCTGGCCAAGAAGCACGATGTCGAGCTCGTCTCCATCGGCAACGGCACCGCCTCGCGCGAGACCGACAAGCTCGCGGGCGAGCTGGTGAAGCTGGTCCCCGGGCTCACCAAGATCGTGGTGTCCGAGGCCGGGGCCTCGGTATACTCCGCCTCCGCGTTCGCCTCGCAGGAGCTGCCCGGCATGGACGTGTCGCTGCGCGGCGCCGTGTCGATCGCGCGGCGGCTGCAGGACCCGCTGGCCGAGCTGGTCAAGATCGACCCCAAGTCGATCGGCGTCGGCCAGTACCAGCACGACCTCGCCGAGACCAAGCTCTCCCGCTCGCTCGACGCCGTGGTGGAGGACTGCGTGAACGCGGTCGGCGTCGACGTCAACACCGCCTCGGCGCCGCTGCTCACCCGGGTCTCCGGCATCGGCTCCGGGCTCGCGGACAATATCGTCCAGCACCGCGACGCCAACGGCCCGTTCCGCTCCCGCAAGGCGCTGAAGGAGGTCCCCAGGCTCGGCCCGAAGGCCTTCGAGCAGTGCGCGGGCTTCCTGCGCATCCGCGACGGCGACGACCCGCTCGACACCTCCAGCGTGCACCCGGAGTCGTACCCGGTGGTGCGGCGCATCCTGAAGAGCACCGGCGGCGACCTCGCGTCCCTGATCGGCAACGGCACGGCGCTGCGGGCGCTGCGCCCGCAGGAGTTCGTGGACGACACCTTCGGCCTGCCGACCGTCACCGACATCCTCACCGAGCTGGAGAAGCCGGGCCGCGACCCGCGACCCGCCTTCAAGACCGCGACCTTCAAGGAGGGCGTGGAGAAGCTCTCCGACCTCACCCCCGGCATGCTGCTGGAGGGCGTGGTCACCAACGTCGCCGCCTTCGGCGCGTTCGTCGACGTCGGCGTGCACCAGGACGGCCTGGTCCACGTGTCGGCGCTGTCGCACAACTTCGTCAAGGACCCGCGCGAGGTGGTCAAGCCCGGCGACATCGTCCGGGTGAAGGTGCTCGACGTCGACATCCCGCGCAAGCGCATCTCGCTCACCCTCCGGCTGGAGGACGACGTCAAGCCTGCAGGTCCCCGTGGGCCGCGCGACCAGCGCGACCAGCGCGACCAGCAGGGCGGTGGCGGTCAGCGCCAGGGCGACGGCGGCGGCAGGCGCGGTGGCGGGCAGGGTGGCGGGCAGGGACGCGGCGGCCAGGGCGGGCAAGGCGGTCAGGGGCGCGGCGGGCAGAGCGGACAGGGCGGTCAGGGGCGCGGCGACCGGCAGCGCAACGCGCCGAGCGGCGCGATGGCCGACGCGCTGCGCCGCGCCGGACTCGACGGCTCCGGCAACTCCGGCGGCAAACGCTAGGCGGGCGTCAGGTCACCCGCGCGCCCGTACGGGACACACCGCCCCCGTGGCCGTGCCGTTCCCGATGCCACCGGACACCCGGACGGCGTCGGGGCCGGTACGGCCACCGCCTTCACGCGACGGCGGCCGTACCGGTCACCCCGCGAGAACGGCGGCCCCGCTCACCGGGGGCGGCGGCCCCGGCGGAGGGCGGAGACGGCGAGGACGGCGAGGACGAGGCCGACGGCGAGGGTGGCCAGGCCGATCCAGAACCATTCCCGCGCGCCGCTCATGGAGCTGCCGCCCACGTAGCCGAGACCCTGGAGCGCCCAGAGGCCGCCCGCCAGGACGAGCAGGACGCCGAGGCCGATCGGAAGCCAGGTCTTCATCGTTCACAGATCCTTCGTGGTGCGCGGGTCGCGGAACTCGAAGGCGAGCAGGCCGAACAGCGCCTCGTCGACGAAGGACCCGGCCACCCAGGCGTGCTTGCGGAGCGTGCCCTCGCGCTGGAAGCCGGACTTCTCCGCGGCGGCGATCATCGCGCTGTTGGTGGCGAGCGTCTCCAGGCCCAGCCGGTTCAGGCCGCGGATGCGGAAGGCGTAGTCGCACATCAGTCGCAGCGCGTCAGGGGCGTAGCCGTGGCCGCGCGCCTCGGGGAGCAGCGAGATGCCCAGGTGCCCGTTGCGGTTGAGGGTGTCGATCCCCCAGACGACGCAGGACCCGAGCAGATCCCCGGAGAGGGACTGGACGGCGAACTCGACGTTGGCCGGGTCGGGCTTGCGCCGCTCGTAGTGGGCGATCGCCTGGTCGAGCGTCTCGGGAAGCCAGGGCGTCGTGATGGCTCCGGCCGCCGTCTCCACATCGTCGTTCAGCCGGTGGAGCGGGACCAGGTCCTCCTTGGTGATGGCCCTGAGCAGGACCCTGTCTCCACGAAGCATGATCTGGACCCCACTGTCGCTCGCCTGGCGGCGCGCGAGGGCTCGCCACCTACCGGACATCACACCACACGAAAAGTCGGTAAGGACACCGAATAACGCCACGCCACGGATGATCCGAACGGCGTCCCGCCACCGGGCGCGGGCCCGCACCGGCGACGCATGGCGACACGAGTAACACAGGCGGCACACGGCGGCACAGGACGGCGCGGGCAAGCACGGGCAGAACGGAGCGTACGGTGCCACGCCCATACGACACGGAGCGTACGGTGCCGCGCACACGTGGCACCGGAACGCAACGGCACCCCGGCCGGGCACACCACCGCGCCGGGCCGCGCGCGTCCCTCCCTCCACCGGCCCCGAATTTCCTGACAGAAGATCCTGACAACACCACCGCATGGAACGTTCCCGTCAGGGCTTCCACAGTTAGTAAACTTTCCTTTTTCCCATCGATCCACAGCGTTTCGTGCAAACCGGAACCCGGGGGCGTGCCGCTTTTTTTACTGCTTGTATTGACTTGAGAATGAAGGCTGGCCTAAGGTCCCGGGCAAGCGAGACCTTGCCGTGAAGGGACCCCCCATGACTCGCCTCCCCTGACACCGGCCGGCGACGGGCGTGACGATCGCGCCCGCCCCACCGCCCTGACCACACCCCGTCACGAGCGCGGGGCGCACTGGCCGCCCCACCGCCCGTGAAGGTCCCCGTTCCCCCTGCCGTATCCGTCGCGGCAGGGCCCAGGACGCGCCGAGCAAGCGCGTGCCGCCGCGAGGCGGGCCCGCCCCGGGCCACCGTGCGGCCGCTCGCGGGAAGCACGCTCGCCGTGTCCGGCACCACCCGCATGTCACCCCCCTGATACGGGTCGTGACGTCACGCGCGCGTCGCGTCCCCACCCGGGCGTGGCGTCACCCGTACGTCGCCTCCCCAAGACGGAAGGAAGTCCGCGCATGGACACCGGACAGTCGCCTCGCCGGCGCCGTCGTATCTCGCTCCCCACCACTCTCGGCGGGATTTTCACCGTCGTCGTCCTCGCCCTCGCCGGCGTGACGACCGCGTCGCCGGCCGCCGCCGCCACCGGGCAGATCACCGGTATCGGCGGCAAGTGCGTCGACGTCGCCGCGGCCAGCAGCGCCAACGGCACCGCCATCCAGCTGTACGACTGCAACGGCAGCACGGCACAGCAGTGGACCCGCAACGGCGACGGCACCGTGCGCGCCCTCGGCAAGTGCCTGGACGTCACCGCCGCCTCCACCGCCAACGGAGCGCAGATCCAGCTGTACGACTGCAACGGCAGCTCGGCGCAGCAGTGGACCTACAGCGCGGCTCGCGACCTCGTGAACCCGGCCGCCAACAAGTGCCTGGACGCCACCGGCCAGTCCAGCGCCAACGGCACCCGCCTGCAGATCTGGACCTGCACCGGCACCGCCAACCAGAAGTGGAACGCCCCGAGCGACGGCGGCACCACGCCCCCTCCGGCCGGCAAGATGGCCGGGGCACCGTACCTCTACATGGGCTGGGGCAACCCGCCGAGCCCGGCGACGATCATGAGCACCACCGGCGTGAAGTCCTTCACCATGGCGTTCATCCTGTCCGGCGGCGGCTGCACCCCGCGCTGGGACGGCTCCAGGCCGCTGACCGGCGGCACCGACCAGGCCGCGATCAACCAGATCAAGGCCGCGGGCGGCAGCGTGCAGGTCTCCTTCGGCGGCTGGTCGGGTAACAAGCTCGGCCCGAACTGCTCCACCCCGGCCGCCTTCGCCGGAGCCGTGCAGCAGGTCATCAACGCCGTCGGCCCGGCGGTCGTCGACTTCGACATCGAGAACACCGACGAGTTCGAGAACTACACCGTCCAGGACCGCATCCTCAACGGCCTGAAGATCGTCAAGCAGAACAACCCGAACGTCAAGATCGCCGTCACCTTCGGTACCGGGATCAACGGCCCGAGCTCGACCGGCGTCCGCCTGATCAACCAGGCCAAGGCGCTGGCCGTGCCGATCGACAACTACACGATCATGCCGTTCAACTTCGGCGCCTCGAACATCTACAACGCCACCGTCAGCTCCTCCGAGGGCCTGAAGAACGCGCTCAAGGCCGCCAACGGCTGGACCGACGCGCAGGCGTACGCCCGGATGGGCATCTCCGGCATGAACGGCCTGTCCGACCAGGGCGAGCTGACCACCGTGGCGGCCTGGACCCAGATCCGCGACTGGGCCAAGTCCAAGGGCCTGACCCGTCTGGCCTACTGGGCCGTCAACCGCGACCGTCCCTGCCCCGGCGGCGACGCGGGCTCCGAGTGCAGCGGCATCTCCCAGCCCAACTGGGAGTTCACCCGCATCACGGCCGGCTTCTAGACCGTGCCCCCCTTCCAGCGGACCCCGGCTCGAAAGGAACAGCCGATGACCTCCACCAGCCCGGCGCCCCTTCCCGGCCCTCGCCCCGCGCGGAGCCACTCACGGACACGGCTCGCGCGGATCGGCGGCCTCCTCGCCGCGACACTCCTCGCCCTCGGCTCCGCCACGCTCGTCCCCACCCAGGCGGGCGCCCAGGCCACCGCCGTACAGAAGAACACCGCCGCCCTGGCGGCCCCCGCGCCCGGCCCCCTCGTGTGGTCGGACGAGTTCAACGCCGCCTCCGGCGCCGGGCCCGACACCACCAAGTGGCGCCGGGACGTCGGCGGCGGCGGCTGGGGGAACAACGAGCGGCAGTACTACACGGCCGGCAACGAGAACATCGCCCACGACGGCGCGGGCAACCTGGTCATCACCGCGCGCAAGGGCAACCCCGCGGGACTCGGCTGCTGGTACGGCTCGTGCGAGTACACCTCGGGCAAGCTGACCACCGCCGCGACCTTCACCCGCGCCTACGGCCGCTTCGAGACGCGGATGAAGCTCCCCCGGGGCAAGGGCATGTGGCCCGCGTTCTGGATGCTCGGCACCGGAGGGGCCGGCTGGCCCGCCAACGGCGAGATCGACATCATGGAGAACGTCGGCACCGTCCCAGGACAGGTGCTCGGCAGCCTCCACGGCCCCGGCTACTCGGGGGGCAGCCCGCTCAGCGGCAGCTACAACCTCCCGGCGGGCCAGGCCTTCGCCGACGCCTTCCACACCTTCGCCGTCGACTGGGAGCCCGGCGCGGTGACCTGGTACGTCGACGGCGTCCAGTTCTCCAGGAAGACCCCCGCCGACACGCGGGGCAACCCCTGGGTCTACGACCACCCGTTCTTCATGATCCTCAACCTCGCCGTCGGTGGTAACTGGCCCGGCTCGCCCGACGCCTCCACCACCTTCCCCCAGCAGCTCACCGTCGACTACGTCCGCGTCTACGCCCCGCCCAGCGGTGGCGGCGGCCGTACGGGACAGATCACCGGCATCGGCGGCAAGTGCGTCGACGTCGCCGCGGCCAGCAGCGCCAACGGCACCCCCATCCAGCTGTACGACTGCAACGGCAGCGGCGCCCAGCAGTGGACCCTGGGCACCGACGGCACCGTGCGCGCCCTCGGCAAGTGCCTGGACGTCACCGCCGCCTCCACCGCCGACGGAGCGAAGATCCAGCTGTACGACTGCAACGGCACCGCCGCCCAGCGGTGGGCCTACAACTCGTCGGCCCGGGACCTCGTGAACCCGGCCGCCAACAAGTGCCTGGACGCCACCGGCCAGTCCAGCGCCAACGGCACCCGCCTGCAGATCTGGACCTGCACCGGCACCCCCAACCAGAAGTGGACCGTCCCGGCCTGACCCGGCCTGGCCTCACCTGGCCCGTCGCGGGCCGGAACCCACACCCCCGGTTCCGGCCCGCGACGGGCCTTTCCCGTTTGTGCTGTTTGTGCCGTTCGCCGCCGCTCACGACGCGGTGACCGTGTCGCCGACCGCGATCGTGCCGAAGGCGCGCGGGATGCCGAGCCGGCCGAACATGATGCCGCGATCGCCGTCGAAGACCCGGGTCCGGTAGCCGGCCAGCACCCGCAGGGGTTCGCCGCTCTTGCGCGCGGACTCCTGGTCGACGTTGACGATGACGCAGCGCCCGCAGGGTTTGGTGAGCTCGATCTCCACGGCGCCGATACGCAGGGTGGACGGCGCGTCCTCACCGTAGGGGCCGAGTCCCTCCAGCACGATGTTGGGCCGGAACCGGTCCATCGGCAGCGGGCCGTCCAACCGCCGGTTCAGGTCGTCGAGGGACTCGCGCGACAGCACGGAGAGCGGGTGGCCGTCGGCGTACGTCAGCGTGCCGCCGCCACGCGAGGTGGACCGGGTGCCGGTGAAGCGGACCAGGCGGCAGGGCGCTCCGAGGAGGCCGGAGAACCACGTGGCGGCCTCCTCCCCCTGGTCCACGCCCTGGCAGGGCGTCCCGTGCACGGTCACGTCCAGCACCGGCCCGTCCACCGGCTCGTGGACCAGGGACGTCACCGCCCCGGGCGCGCCCACGACGAGTTTCCCGCCGTCGTACGCGGGCCGCAGCGTCGCCAGCCGGGGCAGCTCCCGCTGTGACAGGTGCCGCAGGTCCGGCCGGACCAGCATGAACTCCCGGTCGTACCGCAGCCCGGTCGGGGTCAGCTCGGCCTCGGCCAGGGGGGTGCCGCCCGCGCTTTTGATCGGGAAAACGTTCAGTTCCACGACGACGGCGACCGCGCTCCCCCCATCGCGCGCCGGGCCTTCACCTGCGGAGTTCTCCCCCGCCCCCACCGGGGTCGCACCGCGGAATTCGCGCACCATGTATCGGACGCTAGGACATCCGCGCTGAGGGGAGGTCAGGAAGCGACAGTATCTGACAAAATCTCGTCAGTTTTATCGATGCCCGTCCGACGTGGGACCGGGAGGATCAAGAGCAGGGGGATCAGAGCAGGCGCCTGATGTCGCCGTACGCGCGGTAGAAGCCGCCCCGCTCGGAGAAGCGGACCCCCTCGACGAGATAGCGGGCCCCGGCCTCGCGCACGCCCTTGGGGAACTGCACGTTGCGCCGCACGTCGTAGCCCTCGCTGACCACCCGCACCCGGAGCCGCTCGCCCTCGCGGAAGCACTCCACCACCACGCCGTCGCCCGTGTCGGCGACGGTGTCGAACACCACGGTCTCCAGCGCGGTGGTGGGCTCCACCACGGCCAGCCCGGCGGACGCCTTGACGTCGACCACCTCGGGGACGGTGCCCTCCTGGGCCGCCCTGATCGCCGCCTCGGTGGCGTCGATGCAGGCCAGGGTGCCGTCGGTGGTCACGATGTAGAGGCGGTCGTCGAGATACTGCATGGAGAAGGCGGAGCCGCAGCCGGTGGCCAGCTTCCACAGGCGCTCGCCGCTCTCGTCGAAGCAGTAGATCGACGAGTGGTTGTCACCGGCGAAGACGTACCGGCCGCCGGGGGCGGTGGCGCAGGAGAAGACCGTGGCGTCGCAGCGGTAGACCGCCTGGGAGGCGCCGTCCGACTTGCGCAGGCGGTGCACGGTGGAGCGCGAGGTCCCGGCGTAGACGGAGTCGGCCTCCTGCCAGCCGAACAGCACCGCGCCGTTGACGGGCGTCTCCCAGACCGGCGTGCCGTCGGCGGCGTCGTAGCGGGCCACCCCGGTGGAGTGGCCGTGGTAGACGGCCTCGTCGTCGCAGCGGACCATCCAGGCCGAGTCGCCCCTGCCCTTGCGCGCCCACTGGAACTCGTCCTCGTGGTCGATGGTGGTGATCCGCCCGGCCCTGTCGGAGACGCCCAGCACGCCGTCGTGGATGTCCAGCCAGTAGATGTCGACGTCCTCGGCGATCTCGTACGCGACCCTCGGGACCTTGCCGCCGAGGTCGTAGACCTTGCCGTCGTCGGCGCCCGCGTAGATCCAGAAGTCGTCGCCGACGATGCACTTGACCCCGTCGGGCAGCTTGAAGCGGCCGGTGACGGTGCCGCCGTGGGTGACGGTGTAGACGTCGCCGCGCTGGTTGCCGACCCAGCAGCGCTCGGAGTCGACGAAGACGCCGAACGCCGCCGCGCCGCTGGCGAAGCGCCACAGCACGGGCGCCTGGGTCGCGGTGGAGCGGCTGCTCTCCACGCTGCGCCGGGTGACCGCGCGGCGCTGGCGCACCCCCTGGACGGCGGGGGCGTACCCCCTGCGGACCTTCTCGTTGATCTTCTTCGCGGCGGCCGCCTCGGCCTTCGCCTCGCTCGCGAACGCCGACGCCTTGGCCTGACCCGACTCGCCGATGCGGCCGTACCTGATCGTCACCTCGGTCCCGTCGACCACGACCTCGTAGAACTTGTGCGAGCTCCCGCCGTCCTCGGACAGTTCCAGGTAAGTGCTCCGCGCGGCCATGCTCCACCTTCTCGGTCGATCGACTTTCCGGGAGCGTAGGGCAGCCGTACGACAAATAGCGAAAAGTCAGGAAAAGTAGCGGCGAGGATTGTCGATCAGCATCTGGTCCACCTGCGCGTCGCTCACCCCTGCCTCCCGCAGGGCCGGGAGCACGTCGCCGTGGATGTGGCCGAAGTGCCAGTTCGGCGCGGCGAGCGGTACGCCCTCGTCCCAGGCGTCGCCGAAGTAGTCCATGAAGCACGCGCTGTCGTGGCTGAGCACCATCCGGTCGGCGTAGCCGCGCTCGCAGAGCGCGACGACGGTGGCGATCCGCGACGCCGTGGGGTTGTAGGCGTCCAGCCCGAAGCGGTCCATGCCGAGCGTCGCGCCGGTGTCGGCCAGCCGCATCAGGTGGTCGAGGTCGTTGGAGTCGCCCGAGTGCCCGAGCACGACCTTGGCCGGGTCGACCCCCTCCTTCCGGAACAGGTCCAGGACGACCAGCCCGCTCCCGGTGGAGGGGTTGGTGTGCACCGTGATCGGCACGCCGGTCCGCAGGTGGGTCTGTGCGACCGCCCGGCAGATCCGCTCGACGCCGGGGGTGAGCCCCTTCCTCTCGATCGCGCACTTGAGGAACGCGGCCTTCACCCCGGTGTCGGCGATGCCCTCGACGATGTCGCGGGAGAAGTCCTCGACCATCGGCTCGGGCACGTCCATCATCAGGCCGGGGCCCCGGTGCTCGTACTGGTGCGGGACCTCGTCGAAGGAGTAGATCCCGGAGGCGACGACGATGTTCAGCTCCGGCACCTGGTCCGCCACCCGCCGCACACGCGGGATGTAGCGGCCCAGTCCCCACACGGTCGGGTCGACGACGGTCCGCACGCCCGTCGCCGCCACCGCCCTGAGCTTGGTGACGGCGTCGGCCACCCGGTACTCCTCGTCCCACCACGCGCCCCTGCCGTAGTTGTCGACGTGCTCGGGTGAGAGGACGAAGACGTGCTCGTGCATGAGGGTCCGGCCCAGGTCGGCGACGTCGACGGGACCTCTGACGGTGTTCACGACCGGCATGCGCGCCCTCCGGGGATGGTCCGACCTGACGGCGATGACGTACCGAGCGGTCGCTTCCTGCGAAGGTAGGCCGGGCCCCCGGGACCGTCAACCTGCCACGCGGAGCGACCCGCACGGGAACGGTCAGGCCGAGACCACCCGGAGCGACCCGCGCGGGAACGGTCAGGCGCGGGCGGCCGGGCGGGAACGGTGGTCAGGCGCGGGCGGTCGCCGGGAGCGGGCGGTGGACGCGGCCGCCGTGCCTGGCACCGGCCACCAGTCCCAGCATGGCCAGCACCGCCACCTCGAACCCCACCACCAGCCGCTGGACCACCCCGGCGGGGATGTCGTCGTTGGTCAGGTCCACGCCGAACATCCGCACCACGTACGGGAGGACCACCAGGACCAGCACGCCCAGCGCGGCCAGGCTGAGCAGCCGGACCGGGCGGGCGTACGGGCTGGCCGCGTACCGTCTGGCCAGGAGCAGCCCGGCGATCGGCATCGCCAGGAAGGCCACGAACGCCGCGTACCTGTGGATGCCGCCGGACATCGACAGCGGCACGCCGGGCTCGTCGGTCGGGAAGGCGCCGATCAGCAGCATGCACAGGCCCCAGGTCCCGACCAGCAGGGCCACCGCGCGGTCCTCCCCGCGACGGGCCAGCATGGCGCCGATGATCGTCGCCGCGACGGAGAAGAGCGTGAGCGACAGGGGCAGCATCCATCCGGCCGCCTCGAACGCGTACTCGCTGATCACGGTGTGCACCGGGTCGAGGCCGGTGACCACGTGCAGTCCGAGCATCGCGACGGCCCCCGCGCCGATCGCCGCGTAGCCGCCGAGGATCATCGTGTGCCGCGTGAACGCCTGGCTTCCCATGTCTCAACGATGGCGGCGACCAAGATCACGGAATATCGGAGACAGCCCCAGCCCACCCCTGAACGGTCCCGGATGCCCCCCGGGACGGGGTGGTGTTCACTCTCCGGGGATATTCCCTGATATGCACCCCTGATCTGCACGAAAGCCCGCCACGGTATGGCATTCCCCCTCAGGGTTCCGCCCCCGAGGACGGAACCCGCGAGGCGGCCCGTCCGGGACCCTCCCGGCCGGTGGGGGGGGCCGAAGCGAGGGCGGGCCGGTGGGAGTCACGGGTGGGCCCCGAAGTCGAAGGGCAGGCCGACGTAGTTCTCCGCGAGCGTGGTCGCCGCGGCCTCGGAGGAGGTGACGTAGTCGAGGTGCGAGGTCTGCAGGCGCCGCCCGTAGGGGTCGTCGTCGTCCAGGGTGTGCAGCAGCGTCGTCATCCACCACGAGAAGTGCTGGGCACGCCAGACCCGCTTGAGGCAGCTGGCGGAGTACGTGTCCAGCGGCGCCGTGGAGCCCGTCGCGTAGAACTCCGCCAGCGCCGCGGTCAGCAGCCGGACGTCCGCGACGGCCAGGTTGAGCCCCTTGGCGCCGGTGGGCGGCACGATGTGGGCGGCGTCCCCGGCGAGGTAGAGGTTGCCGTGACGCATGGGCTCGGCGACGAACGAGCGCATCGCCGACAGGTCCCTGGAGATGATCGGCCCCTCGGCCAGCGCGAACCCCGGCACCGTCTCCAGCCGTGCCCGCAGCTCGGCCCAGATCCGCTCGTCCGGCCAGTCGTCGAGCGAGGCGTCCGGGGGGACCTGGAGGTAGAAGCGGCTGATCTCCGGGGAGCGCATGCTGTGCAGCGCGAAGCCCCGGTCGTTGCGGGAGTAGATCAGCTCCTCGGACGACGGCGGGACCCGCGCGAGGATGCCGAGCCAGGCGAACGGGTAGTCGCGCTGGAAGACCGACAGGACCCCCTCGGGGATCGACGGCCGCGAGACGCCGTGGAAGCCGTCGCACCCGGCGATGACGTCGCAGTCGAGGCGCTCGCCCCGGAAGGTGAGGTAGGGGTCCTTCTCCAGCGAGTGCAGCGCCACGTCGGGGACGTCGAAGAGGATCCTTCCCCCGTCGGCCAGCCGCCGGGCGATGAGGTCCTTCACGACCTCCTGCTGGCCGTAGACGGTGATGGCCCGCCCGGGGACCAGCCTCTCGAAGGCGATGCGATGCCCGGCCCCGCTGTAGCGCAGCTCGATGCCGTGGTGCGGCAGCCCCTCCGCGCGCATCCGGTCGCCGACGCCCGCCTCGTTCAGCAGGTCCACCGTGCCCTGCTCCAGCACCCCGGCCCGCACGCGCTGCTCGACGTACTCCCTGCTCCGCGCCTCCAGGACCACCGAGTCGATGCCCCGCAGGTGGAGCAGATGGGAGAGGAGCAGCCCGGCGGGTCCCGCGCCGACGATCCCGACCTGAGTTCGCATGCACCGAGCATTCCGTACCGCCCGCCCCCGCACAGCGCACCCTTCCGCTCAGCGGAAAACCCCGCCCGGCGGAAGCGGGAAGCGGCCGTACGCGTCCAGCGCAGGCGGGAAAGCGGGAACGGGGCCGTACAGAACAGGAGACGCGGGCAACCAGCGGCCGTGAACGCTCAGCGGGGAGCGGCGGCGAGGTCGCGGGAGAGAGCGGCTGCGGCGGACAGCACGGCCGCGGCCAGCCGCCGCGGATCGGCGTTGTGCCGCCAGGTCACCAGCGACAGCGCCGCCACCACCCGGCCGCCCGCCCCCCGCACCGGCACCGCGACCGAGCAGGTGCCCACCGACATCTCCTCCTGCGTGCGGGCGATCCCGGTCCTGCGGACCTCCTCCAGCTCGGTACGGAGCCGCGCCGGGTCCACCACCGTGTTCGGCGCGTGCGGGGTGAGCTCCCCGGCGAGCACCCGCTCCACCGTCTCCGGGTCGGCGAAGGCGAGCAGGACCTTGCCGACCCCGGTCGCGTGCAGCGGCAGCTCCCCCGCCACCCGCGAGACGACCGGCACGGAGGTGGGCCCGCGCAGCCGCTCGACGTACAGCGCCCGGTCGTCGCGGAGCACCGCGAGCTGCACGTTCTCGCGGGTGGCGACGTAGAGGTCCTCCATGTACGGCAGGGCGAGCTCGCGCAGCTCCCTCGGCTCGGCGGCCTGGGCGCCGATCTGCCACAGGAGCATCCCCACCCGGTAGGAGCCGTCGGGGAGCCGTTCCATGAACCCGCCCGCCACCAGCTCCCTGAGCAGCCGGTGGCCGGTGGCGGGCGGCAGCTCGGCCCGGCGGCAGATCTCGGTGAGCGTCAGCCGCACGTCTCCCGGCAGGAACGCGCCGAGGATGGCCATGACCTTCCCGGTGACCGTGGGCGCCCTCACGCGCCCCACCCTAGGCGCGGGCCCACCGCCGCCGCGCCGACCGCGCCGGCCACGACGGCCACGACGGCCGCGATGGCCGCGATGGCCGCGATGGGGAGCCTAGGGAGCGGAGCCCAGGCGGGCGGCCAGGACCCCGGCGCGGGCGAGCTGCACCTCGCGGGCCTTCTTCGCGGCGTAGCCCAGCAACGGCCTGATCCAGGCGTGCACCACGAGGATGTCCTCGACCTCGGTGCCCCCCTCCTTCTCGTTGAGGGTGAACCGGTAGTCCAGGCGCACCCCGCCGGGGCTGTCGACCTCGCCCTCGACGGTCCGCGGCGTGCTCCGCAACGTCACCTTGATCATGTTGTCGTACTTGACGAGGCCGAAGAATTTGAACCGCTCAACCGAGGTGTAGCGGGTCTCGGACTCGTCCCGCTCGACGTCCTTGACGGCGACCACCATCGGCGAGAGCCCCACGTAGCTCTGCGGCTGGCTCAGATGGGCGTGCAGCGCCTCTGGGGTGTTGCGGACATGGAAGGTGTTACGCAGTGTGACCTTTGGCATGTATGCCCCCGTTTAAGATCCTTTACTGGGAGACAGTAACGGGTTCGGCCATGTACCAGCGGGCATGTTGCTCACCTCGGGTGAGGGAATCCAGCCTGCGGGGAAGCTCGCGCCTGGAGAACGGGTCGGCGGCGGCGTTGCGGATGTGGATGCCCACCGCGTAGATGTCCCTGACCTCCATGAGGGTGGAGTATCCCGGCCAGGAACGCAGGTCGCTGCCGTACGCGTCGGCGAAGGCGTCCACGTCGGCGGAGGTCAGGCCGAAGCGCCGCTGGCCGTGGTAGGTGTGGACCAGGTCCCACTCGCGGGGGCCGACCGCGACGCCGTCCCAGTCGCAGAGCACCACGTGGCCGTCCGTGCAGCGCAGCAGGTTGTCGATCCACGCGTCGCCGTGCAGCAGCACCGGCGCGTCGTCCATGCCGAGGTCCGACCAGCGCTCCGTCAGCTCCGCGATGCGGTCGCGCAGCCAGGCCCGCTGGCAGGGGGTGAGCTCCTCGGACCGGTCCACGGCGCGGCGCACCTCGCACAGCGGGTCGACGAAACGCCGCAACGCCACCGGCGGGACCGGCAGCAGGTGCAGGCTGCGCAGGATCTCGCCCAGCTCCGTGGTGGTCGGACGGCCGCTGGCCGGGACGTAGTGCCAGAAGGTGACGACCCTGCCCTCGTGCACCACGGGCTGCTCGGAGATCTCGTCGGCCGGGCGCACCGCGGGGAACCCCTGCTCGGCGAGCCAGCGCGCCACCGCGAGGACCAGCGGCAGCCGGGTCAGCGCGTTGGGAGCGGTGGCGATCCTGACCACGATCTCGCTGCGCAGCTTGAAGACGGCGTTGCTGCGCACCCGCAGCAGCTCCGCGTCCCTGTGGTCGATGCCGAGGTCCTCGCAGACCTCCCGCAGGACGGTGAAAGCCTCCTCGGCGAGCGCGTTCATCAGCTGACCGGTGCCGCGCCGGTGACGAGGTCGGTCAGGCGCCGCACCGCCGCCGCCCTGTGCCTGGTCTGGGGCACCTCCGACAGCAGCGCCCGCGCGCGGTTGAGCACGATGGAGGTGCGGTGCTCCGGCGGGACCTGGAGCAGCGCCTTCTCCGCCAGGTGGCAGGCGTCGTCGATCTTCCCGTCGCGGACCAGGTGCGCGGCCTGGTCGAGCAGGAGGAGGACCGGGTCGATGGCGTACGGCACCGAGGGCCCGGCGGGCCCCGGCTTCCAGTCGACGTCCTCGCCCAGTTCGATCAGGGTGCCGATCCGGTAGAACTGCAGCCGCCGCTCCGAGAACCGGAACGCCAGGTGGTCGTGCCCCTCGGGGGGCATCTTGGCGAAGATCCGCTCCGCCTCGGCGAGCGCGACCCTCGCCGCCTTGTGCTCGCCCATCCGGGCCAGCGCCCGCGCCTCCGCCGCCGCGCCGAGCGCCGCCGGGGAGCTGGGCGCGCTGCCGGCGAGCATCCTGGCCTCGCGGGCCAGCCGCACGGTCTCGGCCAGGTCGCCGTAGTAGTAGGGGAGCATCGCCTGTTGCGCCCGGACGAGGGCGCGCAGCCGCACGTCGCCCATGTCGTCGGAGGCGTTGCGCGCGGTGCCGTACCAGGCGTGGGCCTGGCGGGTGTCGCCGAGCTTCATCAGCGCGTCGGCCGACAGCAGCGCGAGCATCACGGTGGCGTTGAGCAGGCGGCGCTGGGCCATCGCGGGCTGGCGGGCCAGCGAGAGCGTGCGGACGTCCGACAGCTCCAGCATGAGCCGGTAGAGCATCGGCACCGGCGCGCTGCTGATGTACTCGCGCCGGTAGCGCAGCACCTGCTCGTCGAGCCGGTCGAGCTGCTCCTCCGAGACGGTGGCGACGGCGAGCGTACGGTCCAGGTCCTGACGGGTCCGCTCGACCTCGGCGAGCAGCCGGCCGGTCATCACGGACCCCGAGCCGAGCAGGGCGTGGTGGAACAGCGCCCGCCGCTCGATGTCGTCCTCGGACCGTTCCCGTTCCTCCGTCTGGTACGGCGCGCGGGCCTCGCCGCCGGAGACGACCACGACCTTGGTGCCCCCGCCGTCCTCGCAGTAGTCTCCGGCCAGGCCCAGCCTCACGGCGTTCGCGCGGTAGAGTCGGGCCAGCAGATCGATGGTCTGCGGGCGCGGTCGTGCACGGTTGTTCTCCCAGGCGTTGAGCAGGTCGATGCTGGCCCGCGCCTCGCCCAGGTCCTGGCGCTCACAGAGCTCCTCCAGCTCCTGGACGGACTGCCTGGCGGACCATCCCCTGGCCAGGCGGTGTGCCTTGAGCAGGCTCACCCCGCAGCAGCCGTGGATGGCCTGCGCGGTCTGCCAGTGGGTCCACTGCCTGGACGCCGCCTGCTCCCGCCATCGTCGCGCGCACGCGGGGGAATGCTCACCTCGGGCCACGGCGCCCCTCCCGGTCGCTGTTTACACAACATTAACAAACACGCACCTCAGCGTAAACGCAGCTGTGCGCGACGTTCTTTTTATTCGCGGTTTCCCCACGGAACATCAGCGACTTTCCGGTCTATTCCACTGATCCTGAGGGGGGTTGCGGAGGGACCGATTGCCTCAAGTGCCACGAAACCGCACTCTGCAGAGAGGCAAGTCACGAGTGTCCGCCAGGAGTGATCCGGATGATGACAGAGCGCGGCGAGGGCATCGACCATCTGCGTCGGTTGGCCGCCCAGTTGGAGGCGCACGCCTTTCAGGTGCGTCTGAGGTCGGCCGCGGGACTTTATCCACGGCTTCATGTGATCAACCCCATGGCCCCGGCCAGGACGGAGGACGTGCTCGCCGCCCACGAGGAGGACGGCGAGTGGTGGTTCTGGCTGTCCTGGGCGGGGCGCATCGGCCACGCGGAGGACGTCGCGACGGCCGCGGAACGTGTGGCCAGTGTTCTTCATGTGATACGGAGATAGGTGATTCTTGGGCCTGGCATGGGTAACACCCGGTGATCAAGCCCAGAATGGAGCGGCACCGTGAAAAGGATCCTGGTCGTGCAACGTCCGCGTCCGCCCCGTGAGCCGGTGCCGCTCGATCTGCGCAGCCCCTCGGGTCGTACGCTCCCCTTCTGACGATCCCGGCGATCCGCATCGGGTCGCGCCTCCCCCTTGGGAACGGTTGGCGAAGAGACCTTCCCGCCGCCCCCAAGGGGAGGTCAAGAGGCACGATCCTCCGTCGCATACGGGGTTGCAAGAGGCTTTCAAGTGTTCTGCAGGTGGTTCGTTAGACCTTGTAACCATGAACAGCGCCCCTTTCGCTTTCAGTGTCAGCGTGATCGTCCCTGCCATGAACGAAGCGGAGAACCTCCCCCACGTCTTCGCGACCCTGCCGTCCTGGATCGACGAGGTGATCCTGGTCGACGGCAACTCCACCGACGACACGGTGGCCGTGGCCAAGGCCCTGCGCCCCGGGCTGCGCGTCGTCACGCAGACCCGCAAGGGCAAGGGCAACGCTCTCACCGAGGGCTTCGCCGCCGCGACCGGTGACATCATCGTCATGATCGACGCCGACGGGTCCACCGACGGCCGGGAGATCCACGCCTTCGTGACCGCGCTGGTCGAGGGCGCCGACTTCGCCAAGGGGTCCCGCTGTGCCCCCGGCGGAGGCTCGGACGACATCAGCCCGATCCGCTCGCTCGGCAACACGATGCTGACCAAGATGACCAACCGGCTGTACGGCACCCGCTACACCGACCTGTGCTACGGCTACAACGCCTTCTGGGCCCGCCACCTCGACGCTCTCGACCTCGACTGCGACGGCTTCGAGATCGAGACCCTGATGAACATCCGCGCCGCCCAGGCCGGTCTCGTCATCCGCGAGGTCCCCAGCCACGAGCGCAGCCGCATCCACGGCGCCAGCAACCTGCACGCCGTCCGCGACGGCCTGCGGGTGCTCCGCACCATCCTCCGCGAGCGCGAGGGACGCGTCGGCATCCGCCTGCCCCAGGAGCACGCCACCGTCTGACCCGGCGAGAACTCCCCGAAGATCAGACGAACCGCGTCCCAGCGGGTGGGGGAAGAATGAGGATCACGTGCTCGATCAGCGCGGGATCTGTCAGGTGACAGCCGTCAGGCAGGAGCGAGAATCACCCGCGTGATCTCGCTCCGGAGCTAGTCCAGGTCTAGACAGACCAGACAGGGGGACGGTCATGAGCGGATGGCAGGTCCAGGAGGCGAAACAGCGCTTCAGTGAGGTCGTGTGGCGTGCGGTGAACGAAGGCCCTCAGGTAGTCACCCGGCATGGGGAAGAGGTGGCCGTCGTCATCGACATCGCCGAATACCGTCGCCTCAGAGGTGACGCCCCCGACTTCAGGCGGTTCCTTCTCCCCAATCCCGACTAGGGCGACGACATCAAGTTCCCCGGAACCAGGACTTCCCCGAGAGATCGATTTCGACTACTGAGACTAAATCTCCAGGGTTAGGTCAGTTCGAAGGGCAGACCGGTCTCGTTGAAGAAGCCGGTGATGAGGTCGGGCCGATATTGCACGCGTTTCAGCCGGGTCTTGATGATCGCGTTGAGGGCGTCCAGGCCAGTGACCGCCAGATTGCCCAGCCCGTTACGGAGGTTGGCCCAGATGCCCTCGGCCGGGTTGAGCTCAGGCGCGTAGGCGGGCGGCCGGTAGACCGTCAGCCAATCGCGGGCGGCGATGTAGGACTGCATCGCCCGGCTGATGTGGGTGTTGAGGTTGTCCCACACCAGTATGATCGGCGCGCCAAGCTGCTGGTGGGCGGCGTCCAGCAGGTCGGCGTAGTCACGTTCGGCCAAGCTGCGGCGCTCACCCTCATGCCTCGATGCAGCCGGATCCGGTAGATCAACCGGCTGCGCCGGCCAGGCTTGCAGCAGACCAGGCCGGCGATCGACACCCGGCCCGAGCCCTTGCCCGACACGGTCACCACCGGCGGGTGTCCCCGCCACGACCAGGTGCGTGCCCGGGGCGGCCTCAGGATCTGACCGGCTTCGTCCTGGAAGCAGATCCACGAGCCCGAAGCCGCCGCCGTCCTTTTATCCGCTGCCACTGCTCGGTCTTCCACCAGGTGATCACCACCTCGTCACGCTCGGCGGCCCGGTGCACGCTCATCTGCGGCGACCAGCCCATCCGGTGCAACAACAACGACACCCCGCGCAGGCTGTAGCGCAGGTGAAACAACCGGGCGATCACCTCGGCGATCCGCGCCAGCGTCCAGCGCTGATCCTCACCCCAGCCGTGCGCGGCCGGTCCGGCCCGCAGTTCGGCCTCCAGCCGCTCGCGCTGTTCCTCATTCAGCCGACACGGCCACCCGGCCGGTCCTTTGGAGGCCAGCGCCGCGATTCCCCCGACCTGCCAGGCGCGATACCAGCGACTGGCCGACATCGGCGAGACCCGCAGCAACCGCGCCACCTCAGCCTGCGACGTCCCCCGCGCGAACATCTCCGCCGCCCGCAGCCGCACCGCCTCACGTCGCGCTCGGTCCTTGGCGGTCAATCCACCGCCCTCCGGATACCTCATACCTCCGGCATACCGAACGCGAGGTCATCCAACGGCCATGAATCACCATCGATGATCTAACCCCCGAGCTTCAACCTCAGTAGCAGGTGCTGATGTTGGTGCGGTGGGCAGGGCTAGGCAGATTCCGGGCGGTTCTCTCGGTGCCGCCACGCCGCCAGCAGGTCCTCCGGCGTCCAGGCTTCGGCCAGTGGGAGCCCCGGTTCGAACCCCGCTCTGGAGACCGCCACTTTCGGAGTGTCGTTGGTCACGCCGGGGACGGCTGCGGAGCCCTGAACCAGAGCGTCGTAGTCGTGGCGATCGAAGGGGCGCGCTTCGAGCCACTTGATCGATCCGACGAAGTGGACCCGGCTCGCAACCGGCTCCCGGTCCGCGCCCACGAGGTCGATCTCCGGATTGTTCTGCCGGTTCCACCAGCCGCCCACGACCTCGGTGTCCGGCCATTCGTCATCCGGAAGCATTCTGGCCAGGCAGTCGCGCACGAGCGGCTCCACCGCTCGGCCTCGCCAGGTCGTCCACGAACGCTCGATCCGCCGCAGTGCCAGATCCGACCGGCCCCGGTCGCTGTCGGCGATGGCCCGCCGCAGGAACGCGAGCCAGAACCGGAGGTAGCGGTCGGCCACCCGGTACCGCTTGTTCTTGGTGTCGGGCCGATCGGAAAGGGGAAAATCGGCCGCCACCACCTGTTTGGCGACCAGGTTCGTGAGGATCGGCGCCAGGGTACCGGACGGCAACGGCGCCACTCCTCCCACGTTCGCGGCGATCGCGCCGAAGGTGCGCTCCCCTGCCCCGATGGTCTCCAGTACGGCCCGGGCGTGGGTCGCCGACGGAAACTCCCCGAGCAGGGACAACTCCCCGGCGGCGAGAAGAGCGGACAGCGGGCTGGCGAGGCTATCGCGCAGAAAATCAACCCTGGCCACACCTCGCTCCCACGAACGGACCACTTCGGGGAAACCTCCAGTGATGAGGAGCGCGTCCACCGCGTCGGCGGCGGGCAGCCCCGTCATGTCGGCGACGTCATGGAGGTCAAGCGGCTTCAACGTCATGCGAGCGGCCCGGCCGAAGAACGGACGACCGTACTCCTGCAAGGACTCCATCACTGACAGGTCACTTCCGACCAGGATCAACAGGATCGGCCGTGTGGAGAGGTACCTGTCCCATATCGTCTGCAGAGCTCCCTCGAACTCCCCGTCCTGCTCGATCAGCCACGGGACCTCGTCGAGAACGACGACGCACGGGGTCTCGTCACCCGCGGCCAGCGCCAGCGACCGCAGCGCGTGGTTCCAGTCCTGCGGCACCGTCCCCTGCACAAGCTCGCCTCCCGCGAGCCCGGAGCAGGCGACGGCCTCGGCGAAGTCGCTCCGCTCCGCGACGGGGCCGCGCCCTCTCGTCGCCTGGAAGACGACATATGGCAGGCCGGAGCGATCACAGAACTCCTGCGCCAGGCGTGACTTGCCCACTCGCCTGCGGCCGGTGAGGATCACCGCCCGACCCCGGGTCCCGCCCTTCCCCTCCAGTACGAGCCGCAACTGTGCGTCCAACCGGTCGAGGTCGAAGGTCCTGCCTGCGAACTTCATAAATCCCACCTAAGTAATATCAAGTCTTACTTAGATTGAATCTACATGAAGAGCCTAGGCCGCAAGCTCATATCGGGCCCCTGACCTGGTCGATCGTCAGACGGAGAGCACGTCCCGTGGAGAGCGGAAGGGCACCCACCAAAGGAGGTGGGCCGGCCAGGAGTGGTGAGCCGAACAGAGATCGGGGCCGCCGTACGGCCTCAGGCCACCTCAAGCGCGTCGGCCACGGAGGGGAGCACCTCGAACACCTGGATCAGCCCGGCGAGGTGAAGGCGCCTGGCGAGGTTGCCCTGGACGCCGGTGAGGATGACCCGCACCTCCCGGTTCAGGCCCTGGTGGCGCACCTGGAGCAGCTCGCCGATCCCGGAGGAGTCGCAGAAGGTCAGGGCGGACAGGTCGAGGATCAGTATCGGCGAGGGCAGGGAGTCCCATGCCCTGCCCATCTCCTCGCGCAGCACGGACGTGTGGTAGTGATCAAGCTCTCCACTCGCACGCACGACGAGCGTCGTACCGTGCAGTCCGGAGGTGACGGTGAAAACCGACTCCGGCTCATCTCCCACGAACATGACCAACCCTCTGACCGACCCTTTGCCCAAGCAACCATAACTGTCTCATACGGCGCGGATCGCCTCGATGTGGAGAAGCACGGCCGTTCACGTCGGCTTGGGAAAGGCCTCCATCGCCTCTTCGACCGTGCGCCGGGTGTCGAACAGCTCGGCCACCCCCAGGCGGCTCAGCCGTTGTCTCATCACGGTCGAGGGGCCGACGAGGACGAGCGAGCCCGCGACCCGGCGGACGCGGGTGAGGGCGTACATGAGCACGCCGTATCCGGTGGAGTCGCAGAAGGTGACCTCGGTGAGGTCGATCACCAGGTGCGGGTGGTCCGTCGCGCCCAGCGCGACGTCCGCCTGCTCCTTCAGCAGCGGGGAGGACCCGTAGTCCAGTGCCCCCACCGCGTGCAGGGCGGTGAAATGGCTGTGCTTGTCGGCCCGGACGCGAAATCTCGCGTCCTTCTCAGCCTTCGACATCGGCATCCTCTCCCGCGTACGTCCCCGGTGCCCCAGCCAGGCGGGTCTAATCATCGCGGGCACGGCCGGAGGACGGAGGCATGCGGAACAATGGTGGCATGGTGAAAGCGCGCCCGACGGCGATCCTGGTCTTCGGAACGCTCCTGATCGCCGCGTGCGGCGCGGGTCCGGCTCCCACCGCGCCCACCGCGACCACCGCGACCCCGGCCTCCCCCGGCGCCCCTTCCTCCACCTCCCCGGGTCCCGCGTCGCCGGGCCCCTCGGCGAGCCCGGTGGCGACCGGGGCGGTCGCCGCGTCCGCCGAGTGGGCGGCCGTGGGGGGCGCGAAGCTGTCGGGCGGCACGGCGCTGCTCGACGTGGCCGCGACCGGGCCCCGCGACGCCTGGGCCGTCGGATACCAGGACAGCGCGGAGGACCGGGAGGGCACGCCCGCCGTCCTGCGCTGGAACGGGACCCGCTGGCGGGAGATACCGCTGGGCGGGGGAGCCGGCGCCCACCGCCTGGAGGGGGTCGGCGCGGCCGGGCCCGACGACGTGTGGGTGGCGGGCAACGGCCCCAGCGCGTTCGCCGCGCACTGGAACGGGCGGGCCTGGGCTCCGCACCGGCCCTTCGGGGTAGCCGAGGACTACCGGCTCGCGGACGTCACGGCGAGCGGCGGCGACGCGTGGTTCGCCGCGAACGGCCCCTCAGGCGCGGTCGTCCTGGAGTGGGCGGGCGGCGGGTTCCGCAACGCGCTGAGCACCGGGGGCACCTTCGAGGCGATCACCTCGGGGGAGGGACACGTCTGGGCGGTGGGGACGAGCGAGACCACGACCCCGCTGGTCTGGCACGGCACGGCCGGATCGTGGGAGAACCTGGAGACGCCCCCCGTTCCCGGCGGCCGCCTAAACCGGGTCTGGCAGGTCTCGCCGTCGGAGGTGTGGGCGGTCGGGCAGGTCTCCGCCGCCCCGGCGACCGGGCCGGGGAGCGAGGCCGGGCCGGACGCCGGGGCGGGCGGCGAGGGGGCGCGGCCGCTCGTCATGCGCTGGGACGGGACCCGCTGGACGCGGGTCGAGGTGCCGGTCTCCCGGGGGAGCCTGCACGGGGTCACCGCCTCCGGCCCCGGCGACCTGTGGATCAGCGGCGTCGACGCCGACCACACCGGGCAGGTGCTCATCCTCCACTTCGACGGCACCACCTGGTCACGCGAGTACGGTCCGCTGTTCCGTACCTACACCACCACCCAGCAGTACGACGAGACCGACGACGTCGCCGGGACCGTCCTGGCCCGGGTGCCGGGCACCGAGACGCTGTGGGCGGTGGGCTCGGTCGGCGTGGGCGACGACGAGAAGGCCTTCATGCTCCGCCGCTGAGGCCCCGATTCCCCCGGAGTCCCCCGAAGTCCCCCGAAGTCTCCGAGGCTCTGCCGCCTCCCGCGCGGTGCCGAGGTCGCGGATTTGGAACACACGGTGTCGCTGCCGGAAACATGAGCCGCTTACTGTGCGGACATGGCGGACTTTATCCACCAAACGCCACGACAGAGCCCTCGACGACACGGCCGGGACGCCGGAGGTCAGACTTCCGCCCCGGACGCCGCCCACCTCCGTGCGCTCACGCGACCCCTAGAACCCCTGAATCAACCCCAGACCTGCACACGCTTGGTAAAAAATCCGTGAAAAAGTCGGTCAGGTGACGTAGTCTCTCTCAAACTCCAACAAAGAGGGAGTATCACATGAAAAAGGTTCTTATCCTCCAAAAGCCCCGGCCGCCCCGGAAACCCATCTCCCTGGACCTCCGTACGCCCTCAGGACGGACGCTGCCCTTCTGAGAGGAACAGCCGGTTGACGAACCAGAGGGCCACCCCGATCACGAGCAGCACCCCCGCGCGGACGTAGACGTCCACGCCCCGGCCGGTGACGGGAAGCGCCAGGACGAAACAGACCACCGCCCCCAGGACCGGCATCCAGCTCGGCGCCCGGAAGTGATCGTGGTCCACCCGGTCCTTGCGGAGAACCAGCACGGCCACGTTGACCAGCGTGAAGACACACAGCAACAACAGCACCGTGGTGTCGGCCAGGCCGCCCACGTCGCCGGTGGCGACCAGCACCGCCGCGACACCCACGGTGAAGACGATGGCCACCCACGGGGTGGACCTCGTCGAATGGACCGACGCGAAGACTCGCGGCACGATCCCCTCACGCGCCATGCCATATACCAGGCGCGAGGCCATGAGCATGTTGATCAGAGCGGTGTTGCCCACCGCGAGCAGTGCGATCAGGGCGAACAGCTTGGGCGGGAACGCCAGCCCGGCGACCTTGACGACCTCCAGCAGCGGGCCGGACGAGTCCGTCAGCGTCTTGGTGTCGACCAGCATGGTCGCCGTGAACGCGACGCCCAGGTAGATGACCGCCGCGATGGTCAGGCCGCCGAAGAGCGCGCGGGGGAAGTCTCGCTGCGGGTCCTTGGCCTCCTCGGCGAGGTTGACCGAGTCCTCGAAGCCGAGCAGCGCGTAGAAGGCGAGAGCCGTACCGCCCAGGACGCCGAGGAAGGCGCCATTGGCCGGGTGGAACTCCAGGGCCCGCGACGGATCGCCGTCGCCGGAGAGCAGGGCGAAGATCCCGATCGCGATGATGACCAGCAGGCCGAACGCCTCGATGATCGTCAGCACCACGTTGACCTTGATGGACTCGGAGATCCCGGCGAAGTTCACCAGCGCGACCAGACCGAGGAAGAGGAACGCCCCGACGACCACCGGCAGGCTGACGAACTCCCCGAGGTAGTCGCCGCCGAATGCCCGCGCCGCCGCGCTCGCCGAGGTGATCCCGCTCATCAGCACCGCGAACGCCACAATAAAAGTGACAAAAGGAATATTGAACGCTTTGTTCGCGTAAAGCGCGGCACCGGCTGCTTGAGGATATTTGCCGACAAGTTCGGCATAGGCGGTCGCCGTCAGCGCCGCCAGCACGAAGGACACCAGGAAGGGCACCCACAGCGCTCCGCCGACGTGTCCGGCGACCTTCCCGACCAGGGCGTATATCCCCGCGCCGAGGATGTCGCCCACCACGAACAGAAGAAGGACCCTGCGCCCGATGACCCGCTTGAGCGAGTGCTGACCGGAACCGGGATCGACGATCGCCTCAGCCATACCCCGCCCTTACCCCCCGCGGGGGCAAAATCACGTCAGGTCACACGAGTCACTGCTGTAAGCACCATGAAAGTGATCCGCAAGGAACCCTGCCTACAGTTCCAACTGTCACGAAATGCAATGAAAGGCAGAAATGTTCCGCGCCCTCTCTTCCCGCCGCCTCGCCGTCACCGCCGCGGGAATCGCTCTCATATCGATGACCGCCGCCTGCGGCGCGACCGCCAACAGCGCGGTCTGCACCGAGGCCGCCTGGTCGAAGCCCTTCGCGGACTTCACCACCGCCGCCGCGGCGAGCGCCGGTGACCTCAACAAGTACAACGACGCCACCGCCAAGCTCGCCACCGACCTCAAGGCGCTGGCGGGCACGGCCGACGGCGAGGTGGCCACCGCCCTCACCGACCTCGCCGCGACGTTCGAGTCGGTGAAGATCGACCCGAACGACCCCACCGCGGCCGCCACGGCCCTGGGGTCGCTCACGACGAAGGCCCAGGAGGCGAGCACCAAGCTCGCCGAGGCCTGCTCCTAGGCACTCGCTCCCGGACGAACCCGTCGACCGGACTCGTGCCCCCTGGTGACAGGAGGCACTCCCGGTACGGCCGCCGCACCGCCTGCGGGGGGCAGTGCGGCGCGGCGGCCGTACCACCATCTCCACATCTCCACCGGGTTCCATCGAGGCCCCTGCCACCGCACGGCGGGGGCCTCGCGCGTTCTCCCGGCCTCGCCTCGCGCGTCCGGGGGCGGGGCACGTCAGGTCCTGGCGGCGCGGGCCTGCTCGTAGCAGCGTTCGAAGCCTTCGAGCACCACGGGCCAGGAGCTGCGGACGGGCTCGGTCTCCCGGTTGTTCGCCGCGATCGACTCGCGCAGCTCGCGGTCGCGGACCAGCCTGGCCACCGACGCGACCAGGTCGTCGAAAGTCTCCCCGAGCAGCCCCTCCTTGCCCGGCCGTACGAAGTCGGCCACCCCGCTCTGCGCGCGTGCCACCACCGGCACCCCCGCGGCCCTCGCCTCCAGCGCGGCCAGCCCGAAGGACTCGCGGGGCGCGGGGGCGACGAACACGTCCGTCGAGGCGAGCAGCTCGCGGATCCGGTCGCGGCTGTAGCGGCCGGGGAGCGAGACCCAGCCGGTCATGCCGTTCGCCCTCAGGTAGCGCTCCATCTGCGACCGGGCCGGGCCGTCCCCGACGACGGTCGCCCGCATCGGCGTCTCCCCCGGCACCTGGGCGCGCGCCTCCCGCAGGAGCCTCAGCAACCGGACCGGCTGCTTGCGCGGCGCGAGCCGCCCCACCGCGACGACGTGCACCGGCTCCGGCCGCACCGGACCGCCCTCCTCCGGCACGGGCCGCGAGGGGTCCCCGCCCGGATCGGCCCGTACGGGATCGGCGGGGGGCCGCGAGGAGGGCGAGGGGAGGGGTGACGAGCGCCAGCCGGAGAGGTCCAGGCCGTTGGAGACCACGTGCACCGGCACGCCGGGCCCGGCCACCGCGCGGATCGGCAGCGCGGCGGCCTCGCTCACCGCGGTGCCCACCAGCCCCCAGCGGTGCCACCCGAACAGCGGCCGCAGCCCCCGGTAGAGCGCCCGCGTGACCGGGTCCCACATGCTGTGCACGGTGACGACCACGGGCAGGCCCGCGCGGGTCGCCGCCCGCACGCCCATCCAGGCGAACGGCGAGACCGCGCCCGTGTGCACGTGCACCACGTCGGGACGCCGCGCCCTCACCAGGCGGAGCAGGTGTCCCACCCCGAACGGATGGACCGGCAGGTCGAACGGTAGTCTCGCGACGATCCTGTGCACGCCGGGCAGGCTCTCACCCGGGGTGGCGGTCGCCACCTCGACCTGGTGGCCCGCCTCCCGCTGCGCCCGGATCAGATCGGCGACCTGCACCTCGATCCCACCGAGACGCGGCAGGTAACAGTCACTGATGTGGAGGATCCTCACCGTGCCAGCGTAGACCCGCGTGAGATCATGCCTGCGTGCCCCGCGAGGGCGCGTCCGAGTCGCGCGAACGGAGTGAGCCTGATCAGCAGCGTCAAGACAGCAGTGTTCTTTCATGCCCATCCCGACGACGAGGCCCTGCTCACCGCGGGCACCATGGCGATGCTCGCCGCCGAGGGCCACCGGGTGGTGCTCGTCGTGGCGACCTCGGGAGAGCGGGGCCAGGCCGACCTCGAACCCGGTGAGGCGCTGGGCGCCGCCCGCGTGGCCGAGCTGTACAAATCGGCGGCGGCGCTCGGCTGCGCCCGGGTGGTGAACCTCGGCTACGGCGACTCCGGGCTCGCGCCCGGCGGCGGGGTCGCCGACGACCGGCCCGACGACGCCTTCATCGACGCCGACGCCGAGGAGGCCGCGCGGCGGCTCGCCGCCATCCTCACCGAGGAGAAGGCCGACCTGCTGACGACCTACGACCCGGCGGGCGGCTACGGCCACCCCGACCACGTGCAGGTGCACCGGGTCGGCGGCCGGGCGGCCGAGATCGCGAGGACCCCGATCGTGCTGGAGGCCACCGTCAACCGCGACCCCCTGCTGCGGGGGCTGCGGCTCGCCAGGAGGTTCTACCCGCAGCTCGACATCCGGGCCTTCGAGCGGGCGTACTCCCCCGGCGAGGTGATCACCCACCGGGTCGCCGTGCGGCGCTTCGCCCGCCAGAAGCGGGCGAGCATGGCCGCCCACGCCTCCCAGGCCACCGGCGCCGACACCCGCACGCTCGGGGTGATGCTCAAGATCCCCCAGCCGCTGTACCGTCTCGTCTTCGGCACCGAGTGGTACGTCCGCCGGGACGCCCCCCTGGGCTCCCGGCTGAGGCATCCCTTCGAAGTTCCTCCCAAAGGATGAGGCCGGGACCGGCAGACTTGGCCGGGGGTGCCGGATGAGGAGCGGGCGGGTCGGGTTCGGATGAAGAGCAGGTTGTTCCAGGTCGGGTTGTCGGTCGTGTCGCTGGCACTCGCCGCCACGCTCGTGTTCTTCATGCCCCAGGTCGTCGCGGCCCTGACGGGCAAGCACGTCTCCTGGGCGCAGATCGGCGCGCAGTTCGCCGCGCTGAGCGGTCAGGAGATCGCGCTGATGGCCGCCGTCTGGCTGCTCAGCCTCCTCGCGTACACGTTCGTGCTGACCGCCTCCCTCCCCGGGCTCACCCACCTGCAGGCGCTGACGCTGAACGCGAGCGGCAGCGCGGTGAGCAACCTGCTCCCCTTCGGCGGCGCGGCCGGGGTGGCGATGACGTTCGCGATGGCCAAGAGCTGGGGTTTCACCGCGCGGGCCGTCGTGGTCTCCACGCTGACCACCGGCGTCTGGAACACCCTGTTCCGCTTCCTGCTGCCCGCGGCGGGCATCGTGGCCCTGCTGTTCAGCGGGGAGCCGCTCAGCCCGTCGGTGACCAGGGCGGGCTGGGTGGGGGTGCTGTCCATCCTGGTGCTGGTCGCCGTGGTGACCGTCGCCCTCTACTGGGACCGCGCCGCGAACGTCCTGGGCCGCGGTCTCGACGCCCTGACCCGCGTGCTCCCCCGCCGGATCCGTCCCGGCCGGCACGCCGCCTCCGAGGCGCTGGTCAAGCTGCGGGCCGACACCTCCGAGATCGTACGGAGCCGCTGGGCCGGGCTGACGCTGGGCATGCTCTTCTTCCTCGCCTTCCAGTGGCTCATCCTCGTCGTCTGCCTGCACGCGACCGGCGCCTATCCCGGCCTGGCGCAGTCGATCGCCGCCTTCGCCCTGTCCCGGGTGTTGACGACGGCTTTGGTGACTCCCAGCGGTACGGGGATAATGGAGGCCGGAACCATCGGCGCACTCGTCTTCTTCGGTGCCCCGCTGGACTCCGCCACCGCCGCCGCCCTGCTTTTCGGGTTCTGGACCTACACTGTCGAAATCCCCTTCGGCGGGCTGGCGCTCGGTGCGTGGACGTTCCTGCGCAGGCGTGAGAACGCCGCGACGGCCCCTGAAAAGGAGTCGATCAGCCGCTAGATTGGGAAATACGAAATACCTTGTATGCGATTGGAAGGCCCACATAGCGTGGCGGCTGACATGGTGGCGTTCCGAGTTCTCGGCCCGGTCGAGGCGCATTCCGGTGAGGACGAGCTCGACCTGGGCGGGCTTCGTCAGCGTGCGGTCCTGGCACGCCTGCTCGTCGCACGCGGGCAGGTCGTCCCCGTCGACTCCTTGCTGTACGACCTGTGGGACGACGACGCGGCCAAGGGTGCCCAGTCGGGTCTCCAGGTCTACATCTCCCGGCTGCGCAGGGTGCTGGAGCCGGGCCGTCCCCGCGGGGGGCCCAACCGGCTGCTGGTGACCGTCGCCTCCGGCTACGCGCTGCGCGCCGCCCCCGACCAGGTCGACGCGCTCCGTTTCGAGACGCTGGTCCGCACCGCCGGAGAGCATCTGGAGAGTGACGACCCCGCCTCCGCGCGGACCCGCCTGGAGAAGGCCCTGGGCCTGTGGCGCGGCACTCCATACTCCGACTTCGCCGACCAGCCGTGGGCCGAGGCCGAGGTGAACCGGCTCACCGAGCTGCGCCTGGTCGCCCGCGAGCGGCACGGCGACAGCGGCCTGCGGATGGGCCTGCCCGCCGAGTCGGTGCCCGACCTGGAGGCGCTGACCACCGAGCACCCGCTCCGCGAGGAGGGCTGGCGGCTGCTCGCCCTTGGCCTGTACCGCTGCGGGCGGCAGGGCGACGCGCTGGCGGCGCTGCGCCGGGCGCGCACGATCCTCTCCGACGAGCTGGGCATCGACCCGGGCCCGGCGCTGCGCAAGCTGGAGTCCGACATCCTGTCCCAGGATCCCGGCCTGCAGCTCGCCGCCCCGCCGCCGTCCAGGCAGCGCCAGCAGGTGGCCGCGGAGACCTGGCCGCCCAGGCCCACGGTGGCCCCGGTGGAGCTTCCCCCGCTGGAGCCGGAGCCGTTCGTCGGCCGCGACGCCGAGCTGGGCAGGCTCACCACCGCCGCGGCCAGGACCGGCCGGTTCACCGTCGCGGTCATCAGCGGAGACGCGGGTGCGGGCAAGACCACGCTGGTCCGCCAGCTCATCAGGCGGCTGGCCGACGACGGGTGGGGCATCTCCTCCGGCGCGTGTCCCGACAGCAGCGCCACGCCTCCCGGCTGGGCCTGGGTGGAGATCCTGCGCACCCTGGTGAACGCGGCCGGGCCCGGCGAGTACGCCTCGCTGCTGGCACCGCTCCTCGACGACGCGGCCCCCGAGCCCGACGACGACCAGGCCTCCGGCGGGTTCCGGCTGCACCGGGCGGTGGGCGGCTACCTCGCCGCCGTCGCCAAGGAGACGCCGATCCTGCTCACCCTGGAGGACCTGCACTGGGCCGACGACCAGACGCTGGCGCTGCTCCGCGCGCTGCCGAGCCTGCTCGCCACCAGCCGGGTGCTGCTCGTGGTGACCTGCCGCGACAGCGAGCTGAGCGACCAGCAGGCCGACGTGCTGGCCGCGCTGGCCAGGCTCGGTCCCGTCCGGGTCGGCCTCACCGGGCTCGACACCAAGGCGGTGGCCGAGCTGGTCAGGGCGACCTGCGTGCGCGAGGTCGACGAGGACGCGGTCAACAGCATCGTCGAGCGCACCGGCGGCAACCCCTTCTTCGTCCGCGAGACGGTGCGCCTGCTCGACGCCGAGGCGGTGAGCGACCGCGCGACGGCCGCCGAGGTTATCTCCGGCGTGCCCTCCGGCGTCCGCGACGTGCTGCGCAGGCGGATCTCCCGGCTGCCCGCGATCGCCCAGCAGATCCTGCTGCAGGCCGCGGTGATCGGCCGCGACGTCGACGTGGACGTGCTGGTCGACGTCTCGGGCGACGAGGAGGCCGTGGTCGACGCGGTGGAGGCGGCGCTGCTCGCCGGCCTGGTCACCGAGCCGGGTCCCGGCATGCTCCGCTTCGACCACGACCTGGTCCGCGACACCCTGTACTCCGACGCCTCCCGGCTGCGCCGCTCCCGGCTGCACGCCGCGGTGGCCTCGGTGATCGAGCGCAGGAACCCCGGTGACGTGGCCGCGCTGGCCCACCACTACGACTCCGCGGGCACCAGCGAGACCGCCGGCAAGACGGTGCACTACGCCGGGCTCGCCGCCGAGCAGGCCGAGCGGCGCTTCGCCCACCGCGAGGCGGCCACGCTGTGGGAGCAGGCCATCGCCGCCTTCGACAGGTCGGGCATCACCCACACGCCCGACAGCACCAGGGAGCGGCTGCTGCTGACCCTGCGGCTGATCAAGGCGCTGGCGCTCTGCGGGGACATGGCCGCGGCCCGCAGGCGGCGGCGCGAGGCGATGGACGCCGCGCTGCCGCTGGGCAACCTGGAGCTCACCGCCCGGGTCGCCGCCTCGCTCGCGGTGCCGCACAAGGGCATGGCCCGCGACTTCACCCGCACCGCCTGGGAGATCGTCGACGTCGCCGAGCAGGCGCTGGTCGAGCTGCCCGCCGGTGAGCAGTCGCTGCGGGCGAGCCTGCTGGCCACGCTCGCCCTGGAGCTTGAGGGGTCGGCCACCCCCCGGGGCGAGCAGGCCTCGCTGGAGGCCGAGGAGCTGGCCCGGCGCTCCGGTGACCCCGCCCTGCTCGCGACCGCGCTGAGCGGGCGGCTGCGCCAGTCGTACGGGATCACCCCGGTGGGCGAGCGCGAGGTCATCGGCAGGGAGCTGCTGGAGGTCGGCAAGGCGACCGGGCAGATCTCGGTGCAGGCGCTGGCCCACCTGGTGCTGATGGAGTGCGCGGCCGCCTCGGGCGCGTTCGCCGAGGCCGACGCGCACGTGGCCGCCGCCGAGAGGCTGGCCAGGCAGTACGGCCTGTCCGCGCCCGCCTCCGTGGTCGCCTGGTACGCCGGGCAGCGCCTGATGATCGCCGGTGACTTCGCCGGCGCGGAACGCGCCTACCGCGAGGCCGCCCGGCTGACCGCCAAGGCCGGGATGCTGGAGGGCCGCCAGGACCTGCCGCTGATCACCACGTTCTGCCTGCACCTGGTGAACGGGCGGGCCGCGGAGATGGTCGAGCCGCTGGCCGAGGCGCACCAGCGCGGGGCCAAGTGGACCCTCGACGCCTACGCGGTGGCCCTCGCCTCGGCGGGCCACCACCGCGACGCGCGGGCCGTGATCGCGGTGAAGACGCCGGTGCGTCCCGACTTCCTCTACGAGCTGGCGATGATCTGGCGGGCCCTGGCGGGCATGCTGCTGGACGACCGGGAGCGGATGATCGAGGCGTACGACACGCTGAAGCCGTTCGCCGACCGGATCGCGGGCGCCGGGACCGGGGTGGTGGCGCTCTGGCCGGTCGCCCTGACCCTGGGCGACCTGGCGCTGCGGCTGGGCTTCGCCGACGCGGTGAAGCCGCACTACGAGAACGCCCTCGCGGTGGCCGAGCGGGTGGGCGTGAGCCGGTGGGTGGAGGCGGCCCAGCGTTCCCTCAGCGGCTGACGCCTTCCGAGGGGCTTCCTCGGGCCTGTGCTTCCTCGGGCCTGCGCTTCCTCGGGCGGGGCGGGTCAGCAGCCGACGAGGAACTTCTCGCTGCGCAGCGGGATGTCGCCGGAGACCGACAGCACGACGCGGTACCAGCCGGGGTTGTTCACGATCCTGGGCTGCCACTCGACGGTCTGGCTCCCGCCGCTGAAACCGGACCCGGTGCCCAGGTAGGTCTGCCAGCGGCGGGTGCCCGGGCTCCAGCGCTCCAGGCGCCAGCCGTAGGAGACGGTGGCCCGGGGGTCGTCGTTGTCGACGACGCTCCGCGCCTGGTACGGCCTGTCGCAGGGACCGAGCGCGTCGAGCGCGCTGACGGTGACCGTGCCGGAGGCCGCGACCTTGTCCGTGACCTTACCCGTGACCTTGTCCGCCGTCTTGTCCGTGGCCTTGTCCGCCGTCTTGTCCGTGATCTTGTCCGCGGCGGGAACCCGGCCCGCGGCGGAGACCCGCTCCGTCGCCCGGACCCGCTCCGTGGCCTCGAACTGCTCCGTGGCCGGCATCGACCGCGACGACAGCTCCACCGTCCGTACCGGCGCCTGCGCCGCCGCACCGGCCGGGATCCGGGCGGGGGTGCCGTACGTGGCCTCGACCCCCAGGTAGGCTCCGGCGAAGGCGAGGGTGGCGACGAGCAGCTTGACGGCGCTCGCGGTTCCACTCGCCATCATCGGCGCCACACTGCTACGCGGACTCATGACATACACCTTTCTTCGTTACACCCCAGGTGTACGCCACGGTTCTTGCTCTGGAGTTGACGTCCGCTTGCAGCCGGAACGCTCGGGGGGACGCCGGTCTGCCGGTTCAGGTAAGCCTGGCCTAATATCGGGGTAGGCAGGTGGAACGACCGTGGTGGTGATGTTCAGAGTGCGACCTGTTGTGGCGGGCATCCCCGACCCGGCCTCCGCGTCCTTCCTGGGCATGCCCCTGTGGCTCTGGGTGATCGTCGGCGGCGTGGCCCTTTTCGGCGCGTTCCAGGCCTACTACTGGATCGGCCACGTCCTGGGCTCCAAGCTCTACACCTCGCGACTGGGCACCAAGATCGGCCAGGAGAACATCACCCGGGTCGAGAACGTCGTCAGGAAGTGGGGCGCGCTCGCCGTCTACGCCTGCTTCTGGGTGCCGGGGCTGCGCCACACGCTGCCCTGGGTGGCCGGGGTGCTGCGGATCTCCTATCCCTGGTACGTCGTGGCCAGCGCGCTCGGCTGCCTGACCTGGGTGCCGGTGACCTCGTTCGGCCTGTACTCGGTGATCTGGGGCTGGCTGGGGCTCGCCGCCCGGTCGCCGCTCCTGGCGGGCCTGGCCGCGCTGGCGGCGGTCGCGGTGATCGTCGGATTCGTCCGCTGGCGCCGTCACCGGGCCGCCCGCCGCGAGGCGGAGAAACTGGCCGCCACGGCCTGAGACGACCGGCTCGGCGAGCCGGTGGGCCTCGAACCTGTGGGCCTCGAAGTGGTGTCCGGGCGGATCCCGGCCGAACAGCGAGACGATCTCGGCCGGGTGGTGTTCGTTCGAAGCCCGCCGCCGGTGAGAGCGTTCGCGGCCTCGGCGCCGGTCATCGCGGGCGGCCGGCGTGCAGAGTCTCCCGTTCCCACTGGTGGCGTGGTTGTGTGTGCAGCCGCCAGTAGTGCTCGGCGATGTCATCCGGGTCGAAGTCGGTGCCGGGGGCGACCGGACCGGCCACGGTGACGCTCGCCACGTGCACCCCGGAGGGCCCGTACTCCTGGTCGAGCAGGGTGACCAGGGTACGGACGCCTGCCTTGCCCAGCGAGAGGCTCACGTATCGCGGCTTGGGCTCGGGCATGCCGCCCGTGATGAGGAACGTCCCGTCACCGCGTGCCGCCATCGCGGGCGCGACGTGGGCGGCGGCGTTGAGCGCGCCGACCACGTTCACCGCCCACGCCTCCATGTGAGCGCGTACCGGCAGCTCGCCCGGCGCGTCGGCCTGGATGATCGCGGCGTTGTACACGACGACGTCCGGCACGCCGTGCTCGCCGACGGCCTTGTCGAGTGCGGCGTCCAACGCGTCCTGGTCGGTGCTGTCGGCCTCCACCGTGACAACCGGGACACCATGGGGAGCGACCGCCTCGGCCACGGAACGCAGCGTCCGCCCGCTCCGGGCGATCAGCGTGATCGGCATCCCCTCCCTGGCGAAACGGCGGGCCACAGCCTGCCCGATCCCCGGACCCGCACCAATGATCACCGCACTCGGCATCGACATCTCCCCACTTTTCGTGATCAGCGATACTTGGGACCGTAAAGCGTCACATCTATGTGAATGTCAAGCGAGAGGAACCGGATGCGGATCGGCGACCTGGCCCGCGAGACCGGGGTGCACAGGCGGCTGTTGCGCTACTACGAGGAGCAGGGCCTGCTCAGGCCGGTCCGGCTGGTCAACGGCTACCGCGAGTACACCGGGACGGACATCGCGACGGTGCGCCACATCCGCGCCATGCTCGCCGCCGGGCTTCCCACCGCGGTCATCGCCCGGGTCCTGCACTGCGTTCACGACGACGGCGAGCTGATGGTGTCGTCCGGCTGCCCGGCCTTCGTCGAGGACCTGCGGCGCGAACGCGCCCGCATCGCCGAGACGATCGCCCAGCTCCGGAGCTCCCAGGGAATGCTGGACGCGATCCTCGACGCGGCGCTGCGGCAGGCGGCACATGGGCCACGCGAGTCCGTCCCGTGATCGGGCACCCCCGACTTCGTGGTCGCGCACTCCCACACGCCCCGGCGCCAGCGCCTTCCTGTCCCCCCACGGCACCGATGTCAACTTTTCCATAGCCAAACCGCCAACTTCCGCATATTAACGGTGGCCTCTGTCAGCATGGCTCGCATGCATCACGGGGGAACACGCCTCATAGCCCGCGCCGCGCTGGTCACCGCGGTCACCCTGGCCACCGTGTCTCCGGTGCCCGCCCTGGCCGCGGGAGCCTCGGAGGCCTCGGCACCCGCGCTGACCGGCAGGCCTCCGGCGCACGTCCCGGCCACCGGAACCCTGGCGTCCGCGCCGCCCGCCGCGCCGCCCGCACGGTACGCGCCCCGCGCGTCCGTCCGCACCGCCGCGTCAGGCAGGCCCGCCTTCACCGCCGCGTCCCGCACACTCGCCTTCACCGCCGCGCCCGCCGCCGGGCGACGCGCCTCCGTTCCCTCGGTGCCGGGACGGGCCGCGTACCTGTACGACGCGGGCACGGGAACGATCCACCTGAGCAAGCAGGCGGGGAAGCGGATGCCGGTGGCCAGCCTGACCAAGGTGATGACGGCGTACGTCGTCCTCAGGGAGGCGAAACTGGACGCCACCGTCACGATCCAGGCGGCGGACGTAAAGCACGCGGCGACGAACGGCGCGACCCACGCCTCCCTGCGCGCCGGGGAGCGGCTGACCGTCAGGGACCTGCTCTACGCGGTCATGCTCCCCTCGGGGGCGGACGCCTCCCACGCGCTGGCCCGCGTCTACGGTCCCGGCAACGCGGCGTTCGTGGCGAAGATGAACGCCACGGCCCGCTCGATGGGACTGGTCGACACCCGTTACGCCAGTGCCGACGGCCTGCCGAAGCCGGCTCCCGGCTACTCCACCGCCCTGGACCAGGCGAAGCTGGCCGACCTCGCGCTGCGCGACCCGCTGCTGCGGATCATCGCGTCCACCAGGCGCCACGTCGTGGCGAAGACCAAGGTGCACCGGGCGCACTCCTGGACCAACTCCAACAAGCTGCTCGGCAAGACGCCCGGGGTGATGGGCCTGAAGACCGGTTACACGAGCGCTGCCGGATACTGCCTGTCGTTCGCCGCCGACCGCGACGGCCACCGGCTCGTGGGTGTCATCCTCGGCGAGTCCAACGCCGACCGGCGCTTCCAGAGCGCGACACGGCTCCTCGACTGGGCGGGCGAGCAGACTCCGCCCGAGCTGACTCCGCCCCAGCTGTGAGGACGGCGGGAGCGGCGTGCTCCCGGTGAGTGCGTGACCGGCCCCCGGCCGCGCCGCCATCCCGCGCGCGGGAATCCGGCCGAACTCTGAGAGAGTTTGTTCCACACGTCGAGAGGAGTTGGACGGGTGGAACCCGATGGGGAGCTGAAACACCCCAGCCTGGTCGAGCTTTCGATGCGGCGGCTCCGGCACGAGATCCTCTCCGGTGCCCTCGCGCCGGGTGAGCGGCTGATCGAGGAGCAGCTCACCCAGCGGTTCGGCATCAGCCGGGCGCCGCTGCGCGAGGCGCTGCGGTCGCTCGGGCAGCAGGGGCTGGTGGAGCACCTGCCCCGGCGGGGGGCCCGCGTCACCGAGCTGACCAGGGACGACGTGGACGAGCTGTTCGGGCTGCGCGACGTGCTCGAACGCTACGCGGTCGAGACCGCGCTGCCGCTCTCCGGCGCCCACGGCATGACCGCGCTGACCGTGCTGGCCGAGGCCCTTGAGGGCATGGCGTCGGCGGTACGGCTGGACGACCCGCTCAGCGAGAACGAGGCGCACCGGCGCTTCCACGTCGCGCTCGTCGCGCTGGCGGGCCACCGCCAGCTGCTGATGGCGTACGAGCCCGTCATCCTGAAGCTGCAGCTCTACATGGCCGCGAACCTGCGCAGGGAGGCCGAGCAGCGGGCCCCGTCAGAGGGGGTGGAGCGGCACCGGCGGCTCTTCGAGGCCATCGCCTCCGGCGACCCGGCCACCGCGCTCGACGCCCTGTCCCGGCACGGTGCACGCACCTACATCGGCTGACCACCTGGCCGGGAGGGCCTTCCGGGTCCTCCGGGGTCTCCGGCGGGCACCAGGAAAGATCTTCACGGAATCCGGCGCGGGTCCTCGCGGGAAACGGGGAAGGTTCCCGTCCAAGGCCCAAGGGGGTTCTCACGGGAGGAGGGCGACGCCATGCGCGTCGAACGGCTCGATCATCTCGTTCTCACGGTGGCCGACATCGAGGCCACCGTCGACTTCTACGTGCGGGTCCTCGGGATGACACCGGTGACCTTCCAGGGCGGGCGCAGGGCCCTGTCCTTCGGGCAGCAGAAGATCAACCTGCATCAGGCGGGTAAGGAGTTCGAGCCCAGGGCCGAACGTCCCACGCCGGGCAGCGCGGACCTGTGCCTCGTCATCGGCACGCCCCTCGATCGCGTGGTGGCCGAGCTGGCCGCCGCCGGGGTCGCGGTGGAGGAGGGACCGGTCGGCCGCACCGGCGCCCTGGGCCCGATGACCAGCGTCTACGTCCGCGACCCCGACGGGAACCTGATCGAGCTCAGCAACTATCCCGGCTGAGCCACGTAGTGGGCGTACGCCGGACGCACGACCACGCCCCGGGCCACGCGAGGGGCGTACGCCGGACGGCACGATCACGCTCCGGCCCGAGCCGCTAACAGAAGCGTAACCGGACGGGAAACCTGCCGACATAATTCTGTCGACAATCGACAAAAGGAGGATCCGAGGAACGGAGTCAACGTGTCCGATCCGCTTCTCGTCGAGGCCGAGCCGTACGCATACGGGTTCGATCCGCGACACACAGCGCTGCTGCTCATCGACATGCAACGGGACTTCGTCGAGCCCGGGGGTTTCGGGGAGACCCTGGGCAACGACGTGTCCATGCTGCGGCGGGTCATCCCGCCGCTCCAGGAGGTGCTGGCCGCCACGCGCGCGGCGGGGATGACCGTCATCCACACCCGCGAGGGGCACCTGCCCGACCTGTCCGACTGCCCGCCCGCCAAGCTCGGCCGCGGCGCGCCGTCGCTGCGCATCGGGGATCCCGGCCCCAAGGGACGGATCCTGATCCGCGGCGAGTACGGCCACGACATCATCGACGAGCTGGCCCCCATCGAGGGCGAACTCGTCGTCGACAAGCCCGGCAAGGGCTCCTTCCACGCCACCGGCCTGGACGAGACCCTCCGCGCGGCCGGCATCCGCAGCCTGATCGTCACCGGCGTCACGACCGAGGTGTGCGTGCACACCACCGTCCGCGAGGCGAACGACCGGGGTTACGAGTGCCTGGTCCTGTCCGACTGCGTGGGCTCGTACTTCGCCGAGTTCCAGCGGTACGGGCTGGAAATGATCGCCGCGCAGGGCGGCATCTTCGGCTGGGTCGCCCCCTCCGGCGGCTATCTCAAGGCACTCGAAACACGGAGCTGACCGATGACCACGACAACCGACCCCGTCAAACTCAAACTCCCCTGGTGGGTCAGCGGGGACACCAACGCCTTCTTCGGCCTCGGCTTCAACGTGATGGTCAACGTGCTGGTGCTGAGCGGCCTCTGCCTCGGGGTCGTCCACCTGCCCGGCTCCGACGTCTTCGGCGTCATCCTCCCGGCGATGGGCATCCAGCTCCTGATCGGCAACGTGTACTACACCTACCTCGCCCGGCGGCTGGCCCGCCGCGAGAACCGCACCGACGTGTGCGCGATGCCGTACGGGCCCAGCGTCCCGCACATGTTCATCGTGGTGTTCGTGATCATGCTGCCGACCTACCTGGCGACCAGGAACCCCCTGCAGGCCTGGGTGGCGGGGCTGGCCTGGTGCTTCATCATCGGCGTCATCGTGCTGATCGGCGCCTTCGTGGGCCCGTACATCCGCCGCTTCACCCCCAGGGCGGCGATGCTCGGCACCCTGGCGGGCATCTCGATCGCCTTCATCTCGATGCGGCCCGCCGCGCAGATGTGGGAGGCGGCCTGGATCGCGCTGCCGGTGCTGGTCATCATCATGGTCGGCTTCTTCACCGACCTGAGGCTGCCGGGCAACATCCCCGTCGGGCTCGCCGCGCTCCTGGCCGGTACCGCGATCGCCTGGATCGGCGGCTACATGAACCCCGCCGACGTGGGCGCCGCCGCCGAGAACATCGCGGTGAGCCTGCCGTCGCTGAACATCGACCGCCTCCTCGAAGGGCTCGGCCAGGTCTCCCCGCTGCTCGCCACCGCCATCCCCCTGGGCATCTACAACTTCACCGAGGGCATGAGCAACGTGGAGAGCGCCGCCGCCGCGGGCGACTCGTACAACCTGCGCTCGGTGCTCCTGGCCGACGGCGCGGGCGCGGTGGTCGGCTCGATGCTGGGCTCGCCGTTCCCGCCCGCCGTCTACATCGGCCACCCGGGGTGGAAGTCCGCGGGCGGCCGTACGAGCTACTCGATGGCGAGCGGCGTCGTGATCGCGCTGTTCTGCTTCCTCGGCATGTTCGCGCTGCTCGGCGCGGTGCTGCCGACGCCCGCGATCGTGCCGATCCTGCTCTACATCGGGCTGCTCATCGGCGCCCAGGCCTTCCAGTCGGTGCCGAAGGCGCACGCGGTGGCCGTGGTGATCGCGATCATCCCCAACATCGCCTCCTGGGCGCAGGGCTACATGGACAACGCGCTCGCCGCCGCGGGGACCAGCGCGCGGGAGGTCGGGTACGACACGATCGCGCAGAGCGGGACGGTCTACGAGGGAACGGCCCTGCTCGGCGGCGGCGCCGTGCTCGCCGGTCTGATACTCGGCTCGATCACGGCCTTCGTCATCGACCGGTCGTTCCTGTGGGCCGCCGGGTACGCCTTCGCCGGAGCGGCCCTGGCCTTCATCGGGCTGATCCACGGTGAACGGGTCGAGTGGAACGCCAACGGCCAGGTCTCGCTGGGCTACCTCTTCGCGGGGCTGATCCTGCTCGCCTTCATCTTCCTCAAGCCCCGGCCGTCGGACGAGACGGCGGTCGCCGCCGACGAACCCGAGCCGACAGCCGCGACGCCGGTCGCCGCGGGTCCGTCGGCGGCCCCCGCCACCCCGTGAGCGCCGCCCCGCGAGCCGACTGGCCCCCGCCGACACCCGCTCGCGGGGCACACCCGCACACCGACGCCCCTCACGAACCGATCCGCGCCTCCGTGTCGACTACAGAGAGCACGTGACGTCGGGAACCACGCACCCACAAGCACACAAACAGGAAAGGCACATGCACCCTCCGCCTGATCCGGACAGCATGCCCACCCTGGAGAGCCCGCTCCACCTGGACCTGGAGAGTCTCTCCGGCCTCTACCGCTCCGGGACCGCCGACCCCACCGACGTCGCGAGGGAAGTGCTCGCGCGGATCGCGGCGCGGGGTGACGACCACGTGTGGATCACCCTGCGCCCGGCGGCGGACCTGCTCGGCGACGCGGCCGAGCTGGCCCGCCGCTGGCCGGACCCGGACACCCGGCCGCCGCTCTACGGCGTCCCGTTCGCGGTCAAGGACAACGTGGACGTCGCCGGGCTGCCCACCACCGCGGCCTGCCCCGCCTACTCCTACGTCCCGGAACGCGGCGCGCCGCTGGTGGAACGGCTGCTCGCGGCGGGCGCCCTCCTCGTCGGCAAGACGAACCTGGACCAGTTCGCCACCGGCCTGTCGGGCACCCGCAGCCCGTACGGCGCGTGCGAGTCACCGCTGCTCCCGGGCCTGATCTCCGGCGGGTCCAGCTCGGGCTCGGCGGTGGCGGTGGCCGCGGACCTGGTCTCGTTCGCCGTCGGCACCGACACGGCCGGGTCCGGCCGGGTGCCCGCCGCGCTCACCGGCACCGTCGGGGTCAAGCCGAGCCGGGGCCTCGTCAGCACGCTCGGCGTGGTGCCCGCGTGCGCGTCCCTGGACTGCCCGAGCGTCTTCGCCCGCTCGGCCGCCGACGGCCTGGCCGTCCTGTCCGCCATCGCGGCCTTCGAACCCGCCGACCCCTGGTCACGGGAACTCCCCGTCCCCGGCCAGGTGCCGCCCGCCGCGTACTCCCTGCGCGTCGGGGTGCCGCGCGACCCGGAGTTCTTCGGCGACACCGCCGCCGAGGCGGCCTTCGCGGAGGCGGCGGAACGGCTCAGCGGCCTCGGCCACACGCTCGTCCCCGTCGACCTCGACCCGTTCCTCGCCGCGGGACGGCTGCTCTACGAGGGTCCGTGGCTCGCCGAACGGCTCGCCGCGGTCGGCGACTTCGTGACCCGCAACCCCGGCGAGGTCCACCCGGTCACCCTGAAGGTGCTGTCCGGCGGCGGAGCGCTCAGCGCGGTGGACGCCTTCGAGGGGCTCTACCGCCTGCGCGCGCTGGACGCGGAGACCCGGCGGGCGTGGGCCTCGATGGACGTCCTCGCGGTCCCGACCGTGCCCACCACCTTCACGGTCGCGGAGATGCTCGAAAGCCCGATCGAGCGCAACGCGATCCTCGGCCACTACACCACCTTCACCAACCTCCTCGACCTGGCCGGGATCTCCGTGCCCGCGGGAACGACGACCGCCGGCCGCCCGCACGGCGTCACCTTCCTGGGACCGGCGGGCTCCGACGAACTCCTCGCCGGTCTCGGCGCCGCCTTCCACGCCCTGACCGGCGGTCCCCCGATCCCCGTCCCGGACACGCGACCGGCGACCACCTCTGTACCGGACGCTCGACCGGTGGCCCCGCACCCCCCGGAAGCGGGAGCGGCCGTGCTCCCCGCCCTCACCCCCGCCCCCGCCCCCGAGGCGCGAGTGGTGCTCGCCGTGGTCGGCGCGCACCGCTCGGGCCAGCCGTTGCACGACCGGCTCACCTCCCTCGGTGCCACCGGCCTGGGAACCGCCCTGACGGCCCCCCTCTATCGCCTCTACGCCCTGAACAGCGGTGATCTCCCCCTCCCCGGGCTGGTCCGTTCGACCTCCGGCGGCGTCCAGGTGGAGGTGGAGCTGTACGAGCTGAGCCCGTCGGCACTCGGCGTCCTGCTGACGCAGACCGCCCCGCCTCTCGGCCTCGGCACGGTCCAGCTCACCGACGGCCGCGCGGTGCACGGCTTCCTCTGCGAGCCGTACGCCATCGAGCGGGCCCCCGACATCAGCCACCACGGCAACTGGCCGGACTATCTCCTCTCCCTGCCACGGCCCTGACGATCCGGCGACGACTCCTCGGTCGTTCCGGCCTCGGTGGTAGCGGGCGCTGGTTGCTACCGTTTTCCGCATGACCGAGCGGTTCGCGATCCTGAGCGGTTCGACCTTCGAGGAACAGATCGGATACGCGCGGGCGGTGGTCGACGGCGACCGGGTCCACGTGTCCGGGACGACCGGCTACGACTACGCGACCATGACGATCTCCGACGACGTGGTCGAGCAGGCCGAGCAGTGTCTGCGCAACATCGAAGCGGCGCTGGCCGAGGCGGGCTGCTCGTTCACCGACGTCGTCCGGGTGCGGTACATGCTGCCCGACCGGGCGGACTTCGAGCCCTGCTGGCCGACCCTGCACCGCCGCTTCGGCGAGGTCCGCCCGGCCGCGACGATGCTCGTGTGCGGCCTCGCCGACCCCCGGATGAGAATCGAGATCGAGGTGGACGCGCGCCGCCCCGCAGTATTCCAGGGGTGATGGAATTCTCGCCTGTCGAGAGCAATCAGCTATTTGTGTGCCAAATCGCCACCTGAAACCGCACCAAACACGGTTATCGCCTTGACCAGGAGAAGGGGGGCCATCAAGAGATGGCATCGCCCGTGTGGATCATAGGCATCAGGGACCTGCACTCGCATCTGTCGTAGATCGATCATCTCCACGATCTTGTCGACAGCAGTCCGCAGTCGACGCTAGCCAGCGGCCGACGGAACGCTGGTTGGCGGACAGGACAGATGGCATAGCGCACTGAACGGAGAACGAGGCCTCACCGGGCGACTCAATCGTGAGCGATCGCCGTTCTCCAGGGCTTTCTGTGTCCGCCTTCTTGCATACCGTACACGGCCAAGCAAGAGCTGACGGCTCCGCCCGCTACCTCCGCATCCCAGGACTTATCAAGCCTGGGCCATCTGTCGTGCTGAAAGTCGCCCCCCTCCAGGACTTCCTGTCAGTCTGACAAAAAGCTACCGTGTATCCATGAACGACGACCAATGGGAGCCGCCGAGTGTTCTGCTTGCGGTCGACCTGGTGATCTTGACTTTGCGCGGTGCGCGCCTGCACGTGCTGCTCGTCGAACGTGGTGTCGAGCCCTATCGCGGCTCACTCGCTTTGCCGGGAGGTTTTCTCCACAACCAGGATGAGGACATCGCGGTGGCAGCGCGTCGGGAATTGTCCGAAGAGGCGGGCCTGGATGACGTGCCACATCTGGAGACACTAGGGGTGTACGGCAAACCGGGGCGTGATCCTCGCGGCCGTGTGGTGTCGGTCGCCCACCTGGCAATCGCACCACGCTTGCCGGAACCCATCTCAGGTACGGACGCCACCAGTGCCTCCTGGAAACCGGTAGAGCACGCTTTATCCTCACCCGCGGAGCTGGCGTTCGACCACGGGCAGATCATTGCAGATGGCATCGAACGCGCACGCGTCAAGCTTGAGCATTCAGCACTCGCGACGGCGTTCTGCGGCGAGACCTTCACCATCTCAGAACTTCAACAGGTATACGAGGCTGTGTGGGGGGTCCGGCTTGATCCCCGGAATTTCTACCGCAAGGTTCAGAACGCGCGCGGTTTCATCGTTGCAAACGGCCCTACGCGCCGAACGGAGACCGGTCGCCCTGCTCGGCTCTTCAGAGCAGGTCCGGTCCAAGTGCTGTACCCCCCGATGATCCGCTCGGCTCAAGCCGTGTCTGAAGACCTTGACAGTCCGTCGGTCCAGAGCGTGCCCGAAGGAGGCGTGCACTTATGAACGAGCATCCCATTGTGATCCTCACGGCACTGGATTTGGAGTACCAGGCCGTTCGAAAGAACCTGACCGGACTGCGAATGCATCGTCATCGGGCCGGTACGCGTTTCGAGGTCGGCCAGCTCCCGGACGGCGGGTGCCAAGTGGTTTTGGGGCTGGTCGGCAAGGGAAACCAGCCCGCCGCAGTGCTCGCCGAGCGGGCGATCACCGAGTTCAACCCGTTCGCCTTGCTGTTCGTAGGCGTTGCCGGCGCTCTATGGCCCGACATCGGCTTAGGCGATGTGGTGGTCGCGACCCACGTCTATGCCTACCACGGTGGTACCAGCGAGGACGACGGATTCAAGGCGCGCCCCCGCGCTTGGGAGATCTCGCACGAGCCAGATCAGATCGCGCGTCACCTCGCCCGAAGCGGTGCCTGGACACGGCGCCTCGCCGACGGCGTAGCCATCCCAAAGGTGCGCTTCGGGCCGATCGCGGCCGGCGAGGTTGTGCAGGACTCTGCGATCTCCGCGCATGCCCAGTGGGTTCGTCAAACCTACAACGATGCATTGGCTATCGAGATGGAAGCCGCTGGTGTGGCACAAGCCGCCCATCTGAACAGATCACTGCCGATGGTCGTGATACGCGGCATCAGCGACCGGGCCGACGGTACCAAAGTGGCCACCGATGGCGCGAACTGGCAGGCGAGGGCGGTAGCGAACGCTGCGGCGTTCGCCACCGCCCTCGCCGAAGAGCTGGCTCTGGAATCAAACCACGGTCGATCTGCCGATACGGCAGGAAAGGCGGGAGGTAAACCGGTGACCGAGAGCATTAAAAACGTCGCCAGCGGCAACGCGCGAGTGGGTGTACAAGCTGGGCGCATCTACGGCAATGTCTCGATCGGACAGCCGCCTGAGGCTGTACTCGATGTGGCGGCACAGCTCGTAGAACTCCGCGACAGGCTCGGAAGGGCGCGAACGGCGGGGGAAGTGGACGAAGCCACGTTCGCCGCAGCAGAGGAAGAAATCATCGTCGCAACCGAGTCTCTGTCGGCGAGCACCGAGAAGGGCAGGAACAGGGCAATGATCGCGCTTAAGAGGCTGCGCGGTCTGCTGATGGATGTGGTTGATCTGGCATCGAAGGTGACGTCAATCATCGCGGCGGTCCGAGGCGTCTTATGAGCATCCCAGGCGCCATCTCAACCAACATCGCGGAGGACTCGGCCACCGTCGGCGTTCAGGCGGAGACCATACACGGAGATGTCAATGTGTACCAGGTTCCCCCCCATGCCTCACCCCAGGAAAAGTTCGAGGTGGGTGTCCGTTATCTACACGGCGGTATGCCAACGAAGGCGCGGGAGTACATCGGCGAAGCTGTGGTTGACGGCTACGTGACGAGCCGCTCCTGTTTCTATCTGCTGCTCGCCCTGCTGAGTGGCCGGACGCTGCAGCAGGTACCGAAGGAAGACCTTTCTCCGTTGCTTTTCGTACAGGGGAAGGTCGTCGGAGGAGCCGACGATCGGTGGAGCAGGGCGATCAAGGTGATCAATCGCCTCCTGGTGTCTCTTGAGAAGGGGGACGTTGATTCTCCTGCCATCGACGAGGAGCTCAGAGGATTGGACATCAGCCAGCGAGACGAGATTCTCCGGAATCTCGAGATGTTTCTGAACGGTCCTGTCCAAGACGGTCTCTGGGCTCGGGCGTTCGACTCGGCAAGGAAAGATCGATGCGAGGGCCGACGCTTGCAACGGGTCTGGAAGTTCTTCCAGCCAGAACCGATCCCGGCACGGGTGCGATGGCCGCGACCGGCCGTAACCACGACCGGCGCCTGGATTCGGTCTATCACGACTACGATCCTGTCGCTGGCGTCCGCCTGCTTCATCGGCGCCCTGTCATGGCAGCACGCCTGGTCATCGGCAGCCCCAGCCCTGCTGCTCTTCGTCACCGGCTGCTACACGTGGGCGCGAAGCGGCGTGGAGTGGCGGTTCCGGATCGAGCGCCGCCAAGCCAAGGACAAGGAGTACCTGGCCGTGGGGCAGCGTCCGACCTCTACCTCGCAACATGGGTTCGCGAATAAGATCGACCGACAGTTCAACGACTATTTCGCAAGGTATGTCCCGCGAAGCACGGACAGGACGGAGTGGCTCGCTCGTACAGCTGGCGTTCGCCAGACTCTGCGTGATGAAGTCGTCGACCTGTACCGGGAGAGCAGAATCGACGCCAAACGAGTCGCCTGGCTCACCAGGTATCTCGTCAGCGATGTGAAAACGCGATGGCAGGCGGGCACCCTCTGGGAGTACCGCGACCAGTTGAGAGTCCCCACGTCTACGAAGGCGTTGTTCATCCTGGGAGCCGCCGCACTGGCTGTGGGCGGAGCGATCACGATCTGGGGTGGGCTGCACGTCAGACCGTTCAGTGTCGCGGCTGCCACGGTCGTTGCCTTGGGGAGTGGCCGGATCGCTGTCGGCGACTGGTTACGCATAATCATGGAGCACAAGCGATTCGCCGTCGAACAGGAAGAAGCCAAACAACTGCTGGCCGATCGCGAGTCGGCCTTCCAACGGTGGACACGCAAGCTTGCAGACAAGCCCGGCGATCTCGAGATGGCTCACTGGCTGGACTGCGACCGCAAGGCATTGATGGAAGAGGCGATGCGGCACTACAAGCTGGCTCCGCGTGATGTCATCGCCCATGCCTTCATCGAAGCGCCCGCCACGTACTACAAGCGGGCGCGAGTCCGAAAGGGCCCTTGGCGCTATTCGAGGTACAAACTGTTGATCTTCCTGCTCACTGTGGACGGCGTACGGCAGATAACCGTCGACCTCGACTTCGAGAAGGCTGCTTTCCATGATCGGGGGCGGATCAACTATCGATACGACGCAGTTGCTGCGGTTCAGGTCACCGAAGCCGACGACGGCCACAGAACTTTCGAACTGACACTCGTGAACGGCCATCCGATCAAGGTCGAGGTGACCGGACCTCCACCGGATATCGTCGAACCGGGAGAGGACACACGAACTGTGTCGCAGGTGACACTCGACGCCGCAGGACTAGGAAACACCTTGCACATCCTCGAAGGCGTTGCCGCTGAAGGAAAAGAATGGATCAATCACGAACGTCAGCGAGAGCAAGACGGACTAGCGAATCTCGCCAACGCCGCTCACGGGATTTTCTTTTAGCCGCTTAGGCGTATCCCCAGGGCTGATGCTGTTCTTGGCTCGTGCTTTCAGGAGAGGAATCGCGGCTATCTTTTCTGCGGGCATACCGGACCAGATCAGACCGCTGGGCCGACGATGAGGCGGACAGGCGATGACATCCTTCTCCGTGACGATGAGATCCACCCTGAAGTCGTGCGCGCCCCTGGGGAGAGGCTCGTCGAGCACCTGAAGCGAATGGACGGTGGTCACGATCACTGTCCGGTCGCTCACCAGGCCCGCCTCGACGAGTAGTGCCACCTCGATGTCGGAGTAGCCCGCTCCCTTGCCGAGCCGGACACCCTCCCGGTTGACCGCGACGGTTCCGCAGACCACCAGGTCGATCGGGCACATCTCCTCGATCCCCACCCTGGGGCTGGCCTCTAACGCGACCTTGCTCGATGCCGCCTGAGCCGGAGGCAGTGTGGAGCGCGCCGGGTCGATGAGATAAAAGGGCTCGATCGTGGCAAGTTTCGGAACCGCCATGTAAAGGACCTTGCCATCGGTGAGCGCACTCGCCCGTACGGGAAGCTGGGCGATATCCGGGTTGGCCTTCACCGTTCGCGCCTTCCGCCACGGAGGAGTCGCGGCAAGTAACTCGGCGGCCCTGTCGGAGCCCACGAAGTCGGGGATGTAGCCATAAGCGTCAGGGGTCGAGATCCCCGCCTCGATCAGAGCGGACCACACACGCTCGCGGACGGCCCGCTTGTCCTCGTCAAGGCTCATGTCTCCTACCTCTCACGCTGCCATGAGCGCGAAGAGACGGTCGCTGATTTCCCGCGCCCACGGCTCATGCCTCCAGGGGGACAGTTCACGTCCGGCGGTGAAGACGATATTCAGCCCGCCGCCACCTCGCGTTGCCTCCACGAGGTCGATCGCCTCGTGGAGCGTGCCGCAGGCTTCCTCCGGCTTTCCCTGACGGATGTGGGCCAGCGTGAGATTTCCCAGCACGATGGAACGGGACTTCTTCCACTGGACGAGCTCTCGCGCGGTTCTGGCGAGGATCTTCTCGGCTCTGTCGTGCACCCCGAGAAACAGGTAGCAGGATCCGGCCATGCGGTCGAACTGAGAGAACGAGAACATGTGAACGGCCTCGTCATCGTCGCGGATCCGGGCGAAGGCCTCCCCCGCCGCTCCCAGTGCCCTCTCGCAGTCGCGGCGTTCGCCGAGCATGGCGTGCGCCTCACCGACGTGCAGGAACCCCAGGCCCACGAGCACCTGGCTCGCCGATTCACCGACGATCGCCGTCTCGTGACAGAGCCTCAGCCCTTCCTTGAGTTCCTTGGTCCCGTACAACGCCACGAATCCTTTGCGCAGATGAGCGTGAGCTTCCAGAACGGGATCCCCGGCTTCTCTGGCGGCGCTCACCGCCTGATCGAAATAGCGCGCCGAAACAGCGTGGTCGCGTCTCTGCGAGGCATCCCAGACGAGTTGTCCCATCAGCGTCGCCGATTCGGCTATCGAGACGCACAGCTCGCGCCGGATCCGCCGATTCGGTGCGTGGTTCCGCAGCAGGGACAGGTGACTGTGGCACTGACCTGCGGCGGCGAGCAGCGAGGCGGAGAGCGCGGTGTCGTACTCGGCGGTGAGGCGCTGCACCTCCTGCGCCAGGTGGGCGACCGCCACGAGGTCGACGGCTACGGGATTTCGCAATACGAATTCGAGTCGATCCAGCCCTGCTGCGCCATCCATGTAGCTGGAGAGGATGCCTTCGAGTTCTTCCAGGGAGACCTTGAGGATCACCGCGAGTTTGGGACGTTGCCACGGGCGCGGTTCGGTCTCGCCGAGTTCCCACCGCACGACGGTCGAGCGTTCGACCCCAACGGCGTGCGCGAAGCTCTCCTGCGAGAAACCCAGCGATTTGCGCCGTTGTGTAAGCCGTTGTCGTCTGGTCGGCATGCTTCGCTCCTCCCGTGAGGCCGTAGGACTGTCAGGAGTTCCTCCTGGAGTGTTCCTCTCCTTCGCGCAGCTCATCAGGCTCAACGCGACATCGATGCGTCGTTTCCGCACCGTTGTGCTGTGGAACGAGAGGGCGCGGGGATGTCTTCTGCTGAGCTATGACCAGTCGCCACCCTACGTACACGAGCGATGACCTGTCGCGGGTATTCACCTTGTCCCCGGTTCCGGCGTCGGCCCCCATGGCACGCATGCTGGTACGGCAGGCACTCACCCAATGGGAGATCACGCACTTCCAGGAGCGGGCCGATCTCCTTGTCACTGAGCTGACGGCCAACGCGGTCAGGCACGCCCGTGCGGGTGGCGCGTCCGTGAAGGTGCTGCTGACATACACGGTCGGAACGCTCAGGATCGAGGTCCGCGATTGTGACAGGACCACCCTGCCGATATGGCGGGAGCCGGGTTCCGAGGAGGAGACGGGGCGAGGGCTTCTGATCGTCGACGCGTGCGCCGATCGCTGGGGGGTGCGGCTGGCGGAGTCCGGCAAGACGGTCTGGTGTGAGCTCACCGCCCCGTCGTCCGATGGGTAGGACAACTGGATAGGACAATGACATCGGGAAGTGCTCGTTCGGTTCGTCCGCCGATGCGGGCACTCGCGGATTCATGAGAAGTCGACCCCGCCCTAATAGCTCACCCCGCGCGCATGAGTCCATGGCAGGCGATGGCGGCGGCGGCCACCACGTTGAGGGAGTCGACGCCCAGGCCCATCGCGGCTGGGCTCATCGGGATGCACACCGCATCGTCGGCTTCGCGCAGCCAGCGGGAGGAGAGCCCGTCCCCCTCCGAACCGAGGAGCAGGGCCACCCGATCGGCCATGGTGACTCTGTCCATGGGAGTGGCGGACTGGTCCGGGGTGAGGGCGAGCGTCTGGAAGCCCGCCCCGCGCAGCTCGGCCAGGCCCGCGTACCAGTCGGTCATCCGGGCATACGGGATCGCGAAGACCGCGCCCATCGAGACCTTCACCGAGCGCCGGTAGAGAGGGTCGGCGCAGCGCGGCGAGAGGATGACCGCCTCCACGCCCAGGGCGGCGGCGCAGCGGAAGATGGCGCCGACGTTGCCGTGGTCGACGAGGTCTTCGAGGACCAGGACGCGCCGGGGCGCCACATGCCCGACGGGAGCGCTTCGCGCGGCGGAGTGGCCCGTCCCGAGTTCGCCGCCTGACCGCGCCTTGTTCTCGGCGAAAGCACTTCGCGTGGCAGAGGCACCTGACCGTGCCACGTGACCGACGGGAGCGCTTCGTGTCCCGTGCCCCGACAGGAGGTCCGTCACCTCGGGAAGCGGGAGGCGTTCCATGGCGGCGAGGGCGCCCCGGTGGACCTGGAAGCCGGTGACGTCCTCCATGACGGTGTCGTCCACGACGTGGACCCGGTCGCCGAGCGAGCCGAGGAGGTCGGCGAGGGGGGCGGCCCAGCGGGACGTGAGGAGGACCGAGCGCACGGGGTAGCCCGCCGCGACGGCGCGGCGGATGACCTTCTCCCCCTCGGCGACGAAGAGGCCGTGCTCGGCCTCCATGCTCTTGCGCAGCTCGACGTCGCGCAGGTTGGCGTAGTCGGCCAGGTGGGGGTCGATGGCTTCAGGCACCCTCGAATACTGCCATGACCCGCCTGAGCTGCCATGTCAGCGCGTAGACGAGCAGCATCGCGGAGCAGCCGACGACCACTCCCGCGCCCAGCCTCGTCACGAGCTCGACCCTGCTGCCCGAGGGGAAGGCGACCGCCCAGGCGACCGCGCCCAGCGGGATCGACACGGCGGTGGCCAGGAGCACGGCGACCCGCTTACCCGCGGGCAGGAGCAGCCGCTCGGGCACCGGCCGAGGCTCCATCCCGGCCAGCCCGCGCCAGGCCCACCAGAGGACGACCGCCAGGCCGATCACGGTGGAGGTGTACTGCAGCAGGCGGAACAGGGAGATCACCCCCGCCACCCGGATGTCCAGCCAGCTCCAGCCCCACAGGGCCGAGCTGTACGAGTGGGTGAAGGAGTCCCAGAGCTTGTGGGTGAGGGCGCCCACGACACCTCCGGCGATCACGGCGGGCAGCCGCCGCAACCCGTACATGCCGGGGGTCAGCGAGGCGGCGCGCCCGGCGAGGGTGGGAGGCAGGAGCGCGGTCAGCGGGTCGCGGAGCACCAGGTGGAAGACGGCGAGCAGCACCACGACGGCGAACGGGTCGATCGTGAGGACGCCCGTGACGGAGTGCCAGATCATGTAGTCGGGCAGGAACGGGAAGAAGATCGGCAGGTCGGGCACCATGGCGCCCAGGGCGAGGGCCCAGGGGTCGAGGAACCGGCGTATCCGCTCCGAGGAGATCAACGGCAGCACGGCCGCGACGTGACTGGGCGTGAACGGCACGGATTTCCCTCCGACGATCTGCTGGACAGGTCAATCTTGCGACACGGCGGCCTCGTGAGGGCACGCCGTTGTCGTCGCGTGGAGCCTTGCCGCTTTCCCGCCTTCCGACACTCTGTGATGGATAGATTACCGAACGCCGTCGAGCGGGCACCCGGAGGCCGTCGTGACCGACCAGATCGTGCTGGCGCCGCCGGGCGCCGAGTGGCTGCGCGACGCCCGCAGGGCCCGCGCGCTGTCCCTGGCCACCCTGGGGGGACGCAGAACCTCCTGTGCGCCCTGCTCGCGGCGGGGGTGCTGGCGGGGCTCGCGCTGAACTCCGCCGGGTGGTGGTGGGCCGATCCGGCGATGGCGGTCCCGCTGGCGGCGGTGGCGGCGCGCGAGGGCCTCAGGGCGTGGCGCGGGCAGTCCTGCTGCCACTGATCACCCTCTCCCCACCGATCACCTATCCCGGCCCGCCGCCACCGGTCGCCTTCCCCGCCCGCCGCCACCGATCGCCTTTTCCCGTCGTCGGCCGTCCGGTCTCGTCGGCCACCGGCTCTCCGTGTCCCCGTCGCCGATCTTCCGTGGTTTCCGCGGCCCGACCAGGTGATCTTCGCCGTGGCCGGTCGCCGGTCGCCCTCGCGGACGCAGGGCTCCATGATCGACACATGCAGTAACAGCAGTACCGAAATGCGTTTTTTGCCCCAGTAACCATTCCAAGTACAGTTCCGTGAATATTGCGGTCTACCTCCCGATAGGGTGACCCGCTAGCTCCAGGACATCGACACCAAAGAGGACATCGTGGGCGGACGTCACCGGACGGATGAACTCGAGGACGGCTACACCCCGTACAAGGAACCGCAGCCCAGACGCAGGCGCGGGGGACGGGGCAAGGTGCTGGTCCCGCTGGCCGGGTCCGTCGCCCTCGCCGTGCTGCTCGGCGTCGCCGCGTTCGTGGTCATCAACCGTGACCGCGGCGCCGGGGCGTGCGGGGGCGAGGCGCTCCCCGTACGGATCACCGCCTCCCCGGACATCCAGCCCGCCCTGTCCCAGATCGCCGAGCGCTTCAACAAGGCCGCCCACGACGTCGACGGCAGGTGCGCCACGGTCACGGTGACCAAGGGTGTCTCGGCGACCGTGGCCTCCTCCTTCGGCGGTGGCGAGGCCGCCGCGATGGACATGTGGATCCCGGACTCGAAGCTGTGGGTGACGAACCTGCGGGCCAGGGACCAGGAGGTGCCCGAGGCGGGCGCGTCCGTCGCCCGCTCCCCCATCGTCATGGTGGCCTCCGGCTCGGTGGTGCCGAACCTGAGGAAGAGCTTCGGCGAGGCCAGCTGGGGCGGCATGATCAACGCCGCCAACGTGGCCAACGTGGACGGCCCCGGCCGCAAGGTGCGCGTCCTCGTACTGGATCCCTCGCTCAACGCCGCCGGGCTCGGCGCGCTCCTGGCCGCCGCCGGGGTGGCCAGGGCCTCGGGTGCGGGCGAGGAGCAGCTGGTCGGCGCGCTCAAGAGCCTGTCGGGGTCGACGTCGACGGTCCGCGACCAGGACGCGCTGCTGTCCAGCCTCGGCGTCAAGGGCAGCAAGGCCCCGCTGGGCATCTCCTCCGAGCAGGGGATCTGGGCGTTCAACAAGGCCAAGAAGCCCGAGGTCCCCGCCGTGCCGCTCTATCCGGCCGAGGGGACCATCAACCTCGACTACCCGGTGGTGGTCACCACCGAGGACGCCGCCGTGCGCAAGGCCGCCGAGGCGTTCCGCGAGGAGCTCGGCAGCGAGGCGTCCAGGAAGACGCTGCAGGACCAGGGGTTCCGCACCCCGGACGGCAAGGGCGGCAAGGCGATCTCCGGTTCCGCCGGTTTCCAGGCCAAGGCCCCCCAGGCGATCGAGCCGCCCGACGGCAAGACCGTCGCGAGCATGTCCCAGACCTGGTCCCGGATCAAGCTGGGCACGAGGCTCCTCACCCTGCTGGACGTCTCGGGCACCATGGCCCTCCCGGTGCCCGGCACCGGGCTGACCCGGATGCAGGCGATCAGCAGGATCGCCGTCGAGGGCATGAAGCTCTTCCCCGCCAAGAGCGAAATGGGACTGTGGGAGTTCTCCACCCACCTGAACGGCCAGGGGGTCGACTACCGCGAGACGGTCCCGGTCGGCCCGCTCACCGCGGACATGAACGGCGCCCTGCGCAGGGACGTGATCAACCAGAGGCTGGTCACGGCCCAGGCGAAGTCGACCGGCGACACCGGGCTCAACGACACCCTCGCCGCCGCCTACGAGCAGATGACCGACGAGTACCAGAGCGACAAGATCAACACAGTGCTGATCCTCACCGACGGCGCCGGGAACGACGACCCGGACGGCGGGATCACCAACCCGCAGATCCTGAAGCGTCTCAAGGACCGGTTCGACCCGGAGAAGCCGGTCAGCGTCCTGATCATCGCCTTCGGCCCCGACGCCCCCAAGGGCAAGCGCCAGATGGACGCCCTGGCCAAGGCGACGGCCGGTGACGCGTACATCGCCAAGGACATCCTGGAGGTCAGGAAGTTCTTCCTGGAGGGCATGAAGCGCAGGCTCTGCGCCCCCAACTGCGACTGACCCTCCGGTCCCATCCTCACCCTCTACGGCTGGTGTCACATTGGCACCAGCCGTAGCAGTTTTCCCAGGTCATACCGTGTCGGCATGATATCGACCCCTTTGGTCAACCGGTTGGCGGGAGGTGACGTCCTACGCGTGTGGGCTGGAACGGGCGAGTGGTGAAACCCGTGAACGAGCCCGTCTCGCGGGGGAGGAATGTCCGTGCCCGGATGGCCGGCCGTCGGCCGAACCGACGATCAGAAACTCGTTGAGGCGCTGCGGCGTGCCGACACAACGGCGCCCGCGAGCCTCTACGACTCATATGCCGAACGTCTCAACGACTACGCCCACTCGCTGCTGGGCGATCGTGAGGCCGCCGCGGGCGCCGTGCACGCCGCCCTGGTCGCGGCCCAGGGCGGCGTGGACCGCCTGCGCGAGCCCGGCCGCCTGCGCGCGTGGCTGTACGCGCTCGTGCGGATCCGGTGCGCGGAGGAGGGACAGGGCGACCCGAGAAAATCGGCGCCGCCGCCCGACATCCACGACGACCCGGGCGAGCGGGAGCTGGCGGCACTCGTCCACGAGGCGATGGCGGAGCTGAGCGGCCAGGAGCGCGAGGTGCTCGAACTGTCGCTCCGCCACGACCTCGGCGGCGGCGAGGTCGGCGCGGTGCTGGGGCTGACCTCCCGCCAGGTCACGGCGAGGCTCGGCCGGGCCCGCGACCACCTGGAGAACGCGGCCGCCGCCGTGGTGCTCGCCAAGGTCGGCCGGGCGCACTGCCCCGACCTGTCGGCGATGGTGGACTCGTGGGAGGGCCCCCTCACCACGCTGCTGCGCAGGCGGCTGTCGGCCCACATCGGCCGCTGCGAGGTCTGCGTCGAACGCAGGGACCGGCACGTCTCGGCGGGACGGCTGCTGGACCTGGTCCCCCTGGCCTACCCCCCGCTCTCCCTGCGCCGCCGGGTGATCGAGACCTGCGTGAACCCGGACGCGCGCGAGGAGCGCGCCGCCATCGCCGCCGGGAACGGCTTCGACAAGGCCGGTTTCCCCACCGCCCCGGAACGGCGCCCGGGGGGCCGCCGGTGGGGCGGGCGGAAGGGCGCGGGCAGGCGGGCCCGCGACGAGCGACCCTCCGCGAGCGCGAGCGAAGGGGCCACACTCCCCGAGGGCACCCGTTCCCGGCACGCGGCGCCCTCCCCGGACGCGGGAACGCCACCGCCGGACGCGGAGGCGTGGTACGGGGAGACGCGACCGGGCGGGACGGAGGCGCGGCACGAGGAGCGGCGGGCGGATCACGCGGAGGCCGGGACACGCTCCCCGGAGAGCGGCCCGCGCCACCCCGGGACCGGGACGGCGCCGAGGTACGTGCTGGCGTCGCCCCCGGACGGCGGGCCCGGACGCGCGGCACCGTGGACGGACGCCGAGACCCCGCGCGCGTCATGGCCCGCGAACGGCGAGGCGCGGCACCTGCCACCCCCCGGGAACGTCGAGGCGTGGCCGGCTCCGGCCGTGAGCGCGGAGGCGTGGCCTGCTCCGACGACGAACCCCGACGCCTGGCCGGCACCCCCCGCGGACGGCGAGGCGTGGCGTGCCGCGCCACCCGCGAACACCGAGCTGTCACCGGCACCGTCCGCCGACGGCGAGACCTGGCGCACGCCGCCGTACGCGAACGGTGAGGCGTGGAACACGTCACCCCCTGACGACGAACCGTGGCCCGCGTCGACCGCGTCCTCCGCCGACGGCGAGACGTGGCTCGGAGAGTCCCCCGCGCACGGTGAGGCCCGGGCCACCCCGCCGGACGGTGGCACCGAGGTCTGGCGTACGTCACCGGCGGACACTTCCGGGGCGCGGCGCACGCCACCGGCGGGAAGCCCCGGGGCGCGGCGTACCCCGCCCGCCGGTGAGGGGAAGGGGAGGCGCAGGACGGAGACGCCGCCCGCGCGACGGCGGCGCGGGCGCAGGGGGCCCGTGCTGCTGGCGGCGGTGTGCGTGCTGGCCGCCACCGGGGCGGTGTTCGTGGTGGGCGGGCAGGACCTGGCCGGAGGGGCGTTGAGGGACCCCCAGAGCGCGCCGGGCACGGAACCCGCGCTGATCACGCTGGAGCCCGGCCCCGAGCCGGAGCCCGACCCGATGCTGGAGGACCCGGAGGCGGAGGCCGCGCCGACGCCCACGCCGAGGAGGAGCAGGAGGACCGAGACGCCCGTTCCCGCCCCCACCGCCACCGCGGCGCGACCGGCGCCGAGCCGCGCGCCCACGGCGGGACGTCCCCGTCCCACCCGCACCGCCACCACGCGGCCCGCGGCCGGACGGCTGAGCGTCTCGTGTCCGGGCGACATCGGGGAGGGTGCCGGGCAGATCCGGCTCGCGGCGCGCAACACGACGGTCTCGTGGTCGGCGAGCACCTCCGGCGGGCTCGCCGTGCACCCCGCGCGGGGGCAGCTGAGGGCCGGTGCGAGCAGCGTGATTTGGGTCACTGCCAAGGATCCGTCGGAGAGCGGCACCGGACGGGTCGCGTTCAGGTCCGCCGGGGGCAACGCGGGATGCGCGATTTCCTGGGAAAGCCCTGAACCCGACGCCTCCACGCCTCAGGACGACCCGCCCCCGGACCCGACCCCCACCCCTTCCGCCGGTGCGAGCTCCGAGGGGGCCACGGGCTGATTCACGCATCTCGTTTTACCTAACACCGAGACTTCTCCCTGGGATCAGGTAAACCATGGACTGGTGCCGAGCGTCGGCATTGACGTCCATGCTGAGTGATTGGTCACATGAAGAGCGCGATCAGTCACATCATTACCAACCAGGAGTTCGGAGATGTCGAAACGCAGGGTGCTCAAGTGGGCACTCACCCTCGCATGTGTCGCGGGGGCCGTGATCGCCCTGGCCGACATCGACACTCCGTTACGCTTGATCCTTACGCCCCTGTTCCTGTTGGTCGTTCCCGGCGCCGCGGTGGTAGGACTGTTGCGTGATCGTGACCCGCTTGCGGCACTATCAGTGGGTGCGGCAGCGAGCCTGGTGGTGAACGTTCTCCTGGCCGCTGCCATGCTTACTTTTGACGCATGGTCGCCCCGTGCCGGAGTCGCGACGATCGCGGTGCTCGGCGGCTTCATATACGTACTACGCGTGTTGTATCGGGGGAGCGGGAGCTTGCAGACCGAACAGGGGGCCAGGTCAAGGTGAACATCGTCATCGTTCGCCCGGGTGACCTCGGAGAGTCCGAGATCTCGCGATGGCGGGAGTTGCAGGTGGCGGATCCGTCGCTGGACAACCCCTTCCTCTCCGTGGAGTTCACACTCGCCATGGGGCGGCTGCGTGACTACGTCCGTGTCGCGGTCATCCAGGACGGCGGCAAGATCGTGGGGTTCTTCCCCTACGAGCGCCACAGCTTCGGGATCGGCAAGCCCCTCGGCGGTTTCCTGACCACCTGCCACGGGCTGATCTCGGTCCCCGGCCTCAAGCTGGACGTCCGGACCCTGCTGCGCGCATGCAGGCTCTCCGTCTTCGACTTCGACCACCTGGTCCCCGGCCAGCCGACGTTCGCGGAGTACGAGTCGGACGTGCGCCCGGCCCCGGTGATGGACCTCAGCGTGGGCTTCGAGACCTACATCGAGCAGGTGAAGGCCAACTCGCCGAAGAACCTCAAGACGGTCCGCTACAAGGAGCGCAAGCTCGGCCGCGAGCAGGGCGAGATCCGCTTCGAGTGGTACTCCGCCGACCCGGCCACGCTGCGCACGCTCACCAACTGGAAGTCCGACCAGTACCGCAGGACCGGCCGGGTCGACCGCTTCGCCCAGCCGTGGATCGTCCAGTTGCTCGACGAGATGCACGCGGCGAGGTCCGAGAGCTTCGCGGGCGTCCTGACCATGGTCTACGCCGGAGACAGGCCCGTCGCCGGTCACTTCGGCCTCCGGACGGCGACGACCCTGGTGGGCTGGTTCCCGGCCTACGACACCGAGTTCGCGCGTTACTCCCCCGGCATCATGCACCACCTGCACATGGCCGAGCACGCCGCCGGCTCCGGGCTGCGGCAGGTCGACATGGGCAAGGGCGGACGCGAGTACAAGAGCTGGTTGAAGAGCGGTGACCTCTTCGTCGCGGAAGGACGCGTGTCGCGTCCCTCCCCGGCCGCCGCCGTCCACTGGATCGGCCGCACCCCAGTCAACAAGGCACGAACGATCGTCACGGATCGCCCGAATTTGTACAGGCTTGCTGACCGTGTACTGAAGGGTTTCGGCCGTATGCGCTCCCCCGCGCAGAACCAATCAGGCACTCCGGTCGTCAAGGAACCATGGGGAGTGGGCTAGCCCGCTTCCGGTCATCAACACACCACCCGCCAGGACCCTCGCATGCATCCCTCATCGCATTCGCCGTTTCCGCCGGTCGCCCCGGTCGGCCATGGCCCCGGGTCCGTCCGCCAGTCGCCTCTGACGACCGACCGCCCGGAAGGACATCCGTCACAATGAGTCCCGAGATCACCAAGCACTACAACAACAGGAAGCCGCCGCTGAGGGCGGTGCCACCCATCGAGCGGTTCACCCCGATCACCCCCAACATGGCGATCTCCCCCACCGTCAGCGTCGTCGTCCCCGCCATGAACGAGGCGGAGAACCTTCCGCACGTCTTCGCGACGCTGCCGCAGTGGATCGACGAGATCGTCCTGGTCGACGGCAACTCGAAGGACGACACCGTGGCCGTGGCCAGGAGGCTGCGTCCCAACGTCCGCGTGGTGCACCAGACGGGCAAGGGCAAGGGCGACGCGCTGTCGGCGGGCTTCGCCGCCTGCACCGGCGACATCATCGTGATGATCGACGCCGACGGCTCCACCGACGGCCGCGAGATCATCCAGTTCGTGGGCGCGCTGGTCACCGGGGCCGACTTCGTCAAGGGCTCGCGCTACGCGTCCGGCGGCGGCAGCGACGACCTGACCTTCATCCGCAAGTTCGGCAACAAGTCGCTGACCGCGCTGGTCAACAGGATGTACGGCACCAGCTACAGCGACCTCTGCTACGGCTACAACGCCTTCTGGGCCCGCCACCTGGACGTCCTCAACCTCGACTGCGACGGCTTCGAGATCGAGACCCTGATGAACGTCCGCGCCGCCAAGGCCGGTCTCAAGGTCCACGAGGTCCCCAGCCACGAGCGCTGCCGCATCCACGGCGAGAGCAACCTGCACGCCGTCCGCGACGGCATCCGGGTGCTGAAGACCATCATCCGCGAGTGGCGGAGCAACCCGGCTCCCGTCGTCCACGAGCCGGCCGCCGCCACCCCGGCCGCCGATCAGGGTGCCGCGTAGCCATGAGAAGCAGCGTCGTCATCTGCGTCTACACCGAGGACCGCTGGGATGACATCCGGGCGGCCGTCGAGTCGGTCGAGAACCAGACGCACGAGCCGCACGAGATCATCCTGGTCGTCGACTACAACCCGGATCTCCACCTGAGGCTCAAGAAGGAGTATCCCGGCGCGATCGTGGTGGAGAACGCTCAGGAGAAGGGGCTGTCCGGTGGCAAGAACACCGGTGCGGCGACCGCCTCCGGCGACATCGTGGCGTATCTGGACGACGACGCCGTCGCGGAGCCTGGCTGGCTGGAAGCGCTGGAGGAGGGCTTCCAGGACCCGACCATCGTGGGGGTGGGCGGGCTGACCAGGCCGCTGTGGGGCACCGCGACCGGGCGACGGCCCGGCTGGTATCCCCACGAGTTCGACTGGACCATCGGGTGCAGCTATCTCGGCATGCCCACCAAGCGGGCCCGGATCCGCAACGTCATGGGCGGCAACGCGGCCTTCCGCAGGGACGCCATCGGCGGTGTCGGCGGGTTCCACACCGGCATCGGGCGCAGCGTGCAGGGACGCAAGCCCCGCCCGCTGGGCTGTGAGGAGACCGAGTTCTGCATCCGGCTCTCGCAGCGGATGCCGGGCTCGGGGATGCTGTTCGAACCGGCCGCGGTGATCGGCCACAAGGTGCCGCCCGTACGCGCGACGTTCGCCTACTTCCGCTCGCGCTGTTTCGCCGAGGGCCTGTCCAAGGCGCTGGTCGCCCAGAGCGTGGGAGCCGGCGACGGACTGTCGAGCGAGCGGGCCCACGCGCTGAAGGCGCTGCCGCTGGGCGCGCTGCGCGGGGTCGGCGAGGCGCTGCGGGGCGACGGGTCCGGCCTCGGCAGGGCAGGCGCGATCGTCGTCGGCCTCGCCTGGACGACCTGGGGTTACGTCGTCGGCTCCGTTCGACTGAAGCTGAAGCGGGTGCGTTCCTCATGATCCGCGTACCGATCCTGATGTACCACTCGGTCTCCGACCGGCCCAACGCCGAGACGAAACCGCTGGCGGTACGGCCCTCGGCCTTCGCCGAGCAGCTGGCCTACCTGAAGGAGAAGGGCTTCACGCCGCTGACGGTGGCCGACCTGGTCGCCTCGCTGCACAACAACAACGGCCGCTCCATCCCGGAGCGGCCGGTCGTGGTCACCTTCGACGACGGGTACGCCGACTTCCACAGCGAGGCGCTGCCCCTGCTCGAACGGTACGACTTCCCCGCGACGGTCTTCCTGACCAGCGGATGGGTCCGCGACGCGGGCAAGGACGCGGCGGGCAGGCCCCTCGACACGATGCTGTCGTGGAGCCAGGCCCGCGAGGCCGCCTCGTGCGGCATGGAGATCGGCGGGCACAGCCACAGCCATCCCCAGCTCGACCAGCTGCCCGACGACGAGCTCCGCCAGGAGCTGCGGCGCAACAAGGCCCTGCTGGAGGACAAGATCGGCGCCCTGGTCTCGACGATGGCCTACCCGTACGGCTACTCCAGCGTGCGCGTGCGGCGCGAGGTGCGGAAGGCCGGATACTGGGCCGCCTGCGCGGTGAACAACGCCATCGCCGCCGACCGGCACGACGTGCTCGCGCTGCCGCGCCTGACCGTCGCCGAGAGCACGTCGATGAGGATGTTCAGCCGGGCGGTCGAGGGCAACCAGGTCCCGCTGATCTACATGCGGGAGCGAATGCTGACGAAGGGTTACGCCGTCGTCAGGCGCACGAGATACGGTCTGCGCAAGGTACGCGGCCAGGCCTGAACGGCCGGGTGCGCCCCGGGTGACGCGCGATCCGCGGGACGGGTCGCGCACCGGTGGCCGGCCCGGTGTGATCTGCGGTCCTCCGCGGTCCTCGCTCCGTCCGGTGCCCCCTCCCCCGGGAGCGGAGGCGCCGGGAGAGGGTCCGCCAGGCCCTGACACGGCCGCGACACCGCTTCCCAACGATCTACGCGAAGCGCCCGGACATGACGGATCCCCGCGGTGACTCGTCACACCCTGGTCCGCGTAGCCGCCATGATGTTAGACGTGAGGCAACGGGCAGGTAATGACGTGACGACGACGGGGGCGGCGGAGGCCGCCGAGGTCGGGGAGATCGATCCCACCCACCCCGCGCCTTCGGACGGAACCCGGGCCGGGTCCGACGGCGAGCCCACCGGCACGGCGCCCTCCGAAGCGCCTGGCGACGAGGCTCCCGGCGAGCCCCCGGCCGACGAGACCGCCGACGGCGAGGCTCCGCACGGCGAGACGTCCGGCGGCGAGACGTCCGGCGGGAGTCCGCGCGACGGAAGTCCGTACGACAGGAGTCCGTACGACGAGGCTCTCGGTGGCGAGACGTCCGACGGTGAGACGTCCGGTAGCCCCGCGTCCGATGGCGAGGAGGCTTCGGGGGACGACCTCCGCGACCCCCGCGACGGCGACGCGGCGGACGACGACACGCCACCGGACTCCACGGACGCTTCGGACGCTTCGGACGCTTCGGACGACGTGAACTCCACGTACGACGGGGACGCTCCGGGCTATGCGGACACTTCGGACGACACGGACGACACGGACGACACGGACGACACGAACGACACGAACGACACGCCGGGCTACGCGGACGCTTCATATGACGCGGATGACGAGGACGCCCCGGGTGACGCGGACGCTTCGTACGGCGCGGACGACGCGCCGGATGACGGCGTCCGTGGCGACGACCCCGAGGTCACCGCCATCATCAGGCTCCCCCTCCGCCCGGTCTCCCCGCCCTCGTCCGGCGCTCCCGAGACCGGGAGGGCCGGGGCCCCGCCCGCGCCCGCCGGGAACGCGAACGAGGACGAGGACGAGGACGAGGACGACAGGGCCGAGACCACGGCGGAGATGCGCCTGCCGGGCCGGTCCGCGCCACTCCTCAAGCCCCCCTCCCCCCCTCGAAAGCCCGTAGAACCCGCAGAACCCGCAGAACCCTCGGAACTTTCGGAACCCCCGGCGTCCTCGGCGTCCTCGGGATCTCCGGCGCCCCCGCAGGCCGCGGAACCTCCGGACCCCTCTTCGCCCGCCGACCCCTGGAAGGCCTCCGGGCTTTCCGGCGGGGAGCCGTGGGAAAGGGCCACCGGGGCGCCCAGGCAGCCCCTGGAGGACTCGAAGCCCCTTCCCGAGGTCACAGAAGCCCCAGCGGCCCACCAGGCCCCACAGGGCACACAGAGGAGTTCGGGAACCGGCTCCGGAGCGGGCACGGAAGCCAGGGGAGCCAGGGGAGCCGGGAAGGCGATCCCGGCGACCAGCGCCATGCCTCCGTTCGCGGCCTCCCCCGTCGAGGCCCCGGCCGGCAAGCCCGCCACCCCCGCCGCCAAGCCCTCACGCCTGCAGGCCGTGCTGCGGTCGGCCACGGTGTGGCTGCCGCCGGTCCTCACCATCGAGGGCCTGATCATGTACGTGCTGGCCCTGCGCGTGGCGCCGGGCCCGCTGCGGGGCGTCGACCTGAACGACATCGACGGCGTCGGCCTGATCTCGGCCATGCCGCCGACCGCGTTCGCCGCGATCCTGCTGATGGTCGTCGCGTTCTTCGTCACGATCGGCCAGAACACCGACCGCAAGTTCCTGCTGCTCTTCCAGATCGCGGCGATCACCTTCGCCCTGCACGGGGCGGCCGCCCTGATCGAGGACGAGGCCCGGTTCCACACGGCCTACGTCCACGCGGGCTTCGTGGAGTACATCAACCGTACCGGTGAGTCGTCGGCCCTCCTCGACGCCCGCCTGGCGTGGCCGGGGTTCTTCGCACTGGTGGGGTTCGTCACGAAGGCCGCCGGGGTCACCGACCTGACGACGATCATGCGGTGGACGCCGCTGCTGTCGAACCTGCTGTACCTCCTGCCGTTCGTGCTGATCCTGCGGCAGGTCGTCGCCACCACCCGGGCCCGCTGGTTCGCCGCGCTGCTGTTCGTCATCGTGCAGTGGATCGGCCAGGACTACTTCTCCTCCCAGGGGTTCACGTACGCGATCTACCTGGCCTTCGTGGCGATCGTGCTGCGCTGGTTCGGCAAGGTGGAGCCCCGCGAGAAACCGGTGCCCGCCAAGGGCTTCGTCCGGCGGCTGCTGGCCCGCCTGGACGGGCTGACACCGGGCGAGCTGCCGCACTCCACCGGCGTCTACGACCGGACCATCATGCTGATCGTGCTGATCGGCCTGTTCGCGACCGCGACCGCCTCGCACCAGATCACGCCGTTCATGATGCTCGGCGCGCTGACCGGCCTGATCCTGCTGCGGCGCTCCTCGCTCAGCTGGGGGCTGCCCTTCTTCCTGGGCCTGATGGTGCTGGCGTGGATCAGCTACCAGACGGTCGCCTTCTGGAGCGGGCACATCGACCAGCTCTTCGGCGGCCTGGGCCGGATCCTGGAGAACCTCCAGAGCAACACCGGCGACCGGATCGACGGCAGCGACCCCAAGCACGCGCTCGTCCTCATGGCCCGCCTGGGCATCTGCGGTGTCATCCTGACGCTGGCCGCCGCCGGCCTGTTCCGCCGCCTGCGGCGCGGCGTCGGCGACCGCGCGGCCCTGCTGCTGCTGTGCGTCCCGGTGCTCGCCCTCGGCCTGCAGAACTACGGCGGCGAGATCGGCCTGCGCATCTACCTGTTCGCGCTGCCCGGCGCCTGCATCCTGGCCGCGTACGCCTTCTTCCCGAACCTCCCGGCGGGCACCGAGGACGCGCCGGAGGAGACGGTGCCGATCCGCAGGCGCAACATCCGGTTCAACCCGGAGCTGACGCGGCGGATCTCGCTGCTGCTCGCCGCCGGGTGCGCGATGGTGCTGGCGATGGTCTTCCTCGTCGCCCGATACGGCAACGAGCAGTTCGAGCGGGTCTCCGCCAGCGAGGTCGCGGCGATGCACTACGTCTACGACCACGACAAGCCGAGCGCCCGCGTCCTCTACCTGGTCCCGCTGCTCGGTGAGGAGGTCACCCCGAGCATCCCGTGGGGCGAACGCGACTTCGACAAGATCTCCTACCAGCAGGTGCTGGTGGACAAGAACCCGGCCCAGCTCTCCTCCGTGATCGACAAGCTCCGGGTGTCGCCGCCCAACACCTATCTGGTGGCCACCCGGGGACAGGCCGGATACCTGCAGCTCAACCACGGCTTCCCGACGGACTGGGCACCGAGGTTCCGCGCCGCGCTCGACGCCAACAAGGAGCTCAAACGGGTCTTCAACGGTGAGGACGCCGCCGTCTACACGCTCAGGACCTTCCCCGAGGGGGCCGAGATCCCCGAGCCGGGGGTGCCGCTCGGCGGCAGCGACCCGACCTCTCCGTGGACGCCGATCGGCCTGGGCGCGCTGGGGGTGACGTGGATCGCGCTGTTCGGCTACGAGGTGGTCCTCCTGCGCGGCCGCGATAAGACGGCCAGGACGAGGAGGACGAGGAGACGCGTCCTGTTCGTCGCGGTGCCCGCGTTCGTGCTGGCCGTGGCGGTGATCGTGGAGAGGTTCATCGTCATCGGGTCCTGACCACGGCGAAGGACTCGTCGGGTCCTGACCTCGATGAGGAGCTCGTCGAGGTCAGGACCTCGGTGAAAGACCCATCCGGCCCTGACCTCGGCGGAGAACCCGTCAGGTCCCGGCCTCGGTAAAGGACGAGGACAAAGTCCCCCGGCGGACGATCGGCGCGCGCCATACTGAGCACCGTTCGCCGGGGGGCGTACGTCTCGGAAGCTGCTCGAAGGACGGTTGGATGCTCGCAGGGGAACCCCGTGGCCGGGCGGGGGCCTCCACCGAGGTCACAGGGCTGCGGATCGCGGCGGTCGACGCGCTGCGCGGTTTCGCGCTGTTCGGCATCGTGGTGGTCAACATCACCTATCTCGCCTCGGGATACCGGATGGCGGGGCTGGCGGCGCCGTCGTTCTCCGCGCCGCTCGACTGGGAGGTGCGCTGGGTCGTCTCGGTGCTCTTCGAGAACAAGTTCTATCTGCTGTTCGCCTTCCTGTTCGGCTACAGCTTCACCCTCCAGATCGACTCGGCCCGCAGGTCGGCGGCGGCGTTCGTCCCCCGGTTCCTGCGCCGCCTGGGCGGGCTGTTCCTGCTCGGCATGGCCCACGCGATCCTGCTGTTTCCCGGGGACATCCTGGCGACGTACGCGATCGTGGGGCTGGTCCTGCTGGCGGTGCGGCGGATCACCCCGCGCACCGCGATGATCGCCGCGCTCGCGCTGACGGTGGCGCTGGCCGTGGGGGTGCTGCTGCTGGCCGCGCTGGCGGCGCTGGGCACCGACGCCTCCGAGGCCGTGTCGGAGAGCGCGGCGCAGGCCGCCGTGTCGGACCGGGCCCTGCACGGCTCCGCGTCCATGATCATCAACGAGCACCTGCACAAGCTCGCCAAGATCTTCGTGTTGCGGGTCTTCTTCCAGGGGCCCACGGTGCTCGCCGCCTGCCTGGTCGGGCTCGCCCTGGGCAAGCTGCGGCTGCTGACCGACCTGTCCGGGCACACGGCCACGCTGCGGCGGCTGCAGTGGGCGGGGTTCACCGCCGGGGTCGCCGGGGCGCTGGTCTACGCGCACTCGACCTGGTCGGGGGGCGGGCACGCGTACCACATGGTCGGCCAGGCGGTGAACCTGGTGACCGCGCCGCTGCTGGCCGCGGCCTACGCCGTCACCCTGCTGCGGCTGCTGCCCGCGGCGCCCCGGCTGGCCGGGGCTCTCGCGGCGCCCGGCAGGCTGGCGCTGACGAACTATCTGGGCCAGTCGCTGATCAGCTCACTGATCTTCACCGGCTACGGGCTGAGCCTGGTCGACCGGCTCAGCCCGTTCCACGTGGTCTCGATCGGCGTCGGCATCTTCGCGGTACAGGCCGTCTGGAGCGGATGGTGGCTGCGCCGCCACCGCTACGGGCCGGTGGAGTGGCTGCTGCGCTGGTTCACCAACCGCCGCAGGCCCGCCCGCTCCACGGGCGCCACCCAGTAGGACCTCGTCAATTCAAGATTATTTGGCGTCGCTCTCGGGTGACTCCGGCTGAGTTAGCCGAGGCTTCGCAGGCTAGGCGCTCATCTCGTTTACGCAGCGGGAGCAACGCTTCAGCGATGGGCCGTACCTGGGTGGGCTGGCCGGACGGCCGGCGCGACCTCAGATCCGGACCTGCTCGGCCACCAGCGCTGCGAGGTCCTCGCCGGTAGGTCCGTGGCCGATGACGCCGACCTCGTAGAGTTTTCCACCGTCGCCGGCCGGATCCTGCTCATCGCGGGACTGCCCCGTCGCTTCCGCTGCTCGGCGCGTAGCTCCTTGGCGTGCCCACGCTCAGCTTTGGCGTCGTGGCGCTGCCGCTTGTCGAGCAGTGCATGGTCGCACAGTTACTCGCGGGCGATATGCGCTCACCCTGCTTTATGGCCGCCCGTTTCTTGAATCCAATTAGACCCAATTCGCTATCTCTTGGCCGAGCCGCCGCCGCATGCTGCTGCTTCCCTGCATAACTTACGACTGATCCCGGACAAAAATAGGCCTTGTACGTCTACCCTGAGGATGTCTAGCCTTCGGGAGGTACAGGGCCATGTCCGACGCTACCATGAACGCTGATCTGGGCCATAAGATTCGCACTCTTCGGATGAGCCGCGAATTCACCCAGGAGGATCTGGCCCATGCCAGCGGCCTTAGTCTCGCAGTGATTCGAAAAATCGAACAGGGCGGCACCGCCCGCATGGAGACCTATCACTCCATCGCGGTCGCCTTGGGCGTGGTTACCGTGACATTCGCGCAACCTGGCCCCCCAAAGCCGATGCTCGACGGATCCAATGAAATGGTTCTGGCCCCCATCCGCGCCGCGATCGCCCCGGCGATGGATCTGGCCGGTCAGCCGATGTACGGGAGTGCGGACTCCGACGAAATCTCTCTTCCCCGGCTCGAAGTCGCTGTATCCGCACTTGGGGCCATCTACCACAGCAATCGATACGACGACTTGGCCACGCTTCTGCCGTCGCTCATTCTCTCCGCACAGCACCACGTCACCCGACTGGACGGAGACCCCACCCAGCCGACCGCACTGCGGCTCCGTTCCGACGCCTCCAACCTCGCGGCGCGCTACCTCATCCAGGTACGCGCCCACGATCTGGCCCTGATCGCCATCCAGAGCGCTCAGCGCGATGCCTTGGCCATCGGTGACATGCAGCTCGCCGGAGCCGCCATCAGCGTTCAGGCGTGGGCGATGATGCGGCAAGGACGTTTCCGTGAGGTCATGGACCTATGCCTGCACGCGGCCGACATGATCGAACCCGGTATGCGCCGAGCCACCCCGGAAGAATTGGAAGCATGGGGATGGCTCCTGGCACGGGCCTCCGCTGCCGCTATGCGCAACAACCAGCCGGTCGAGGCGGAGGAATACGCCAGCCTGGCGGGCATGGCCGGAGCCCGGATGGGGCGCGAACACAAGCGAAGCGCCGGCCGGTCCTTCGGCCCGCTGACAGCGGCTCTCATCAAGACGGAAAACGCGATGATCGAGGGCGAGCACCGCAAGGTGGTCGCCTTGCATGAGGCCCTGCCGAAAGGAGTCGGCAAGACGGACTCCAGCACATGGAACCGGGCACTGCTGGACGCGGCCCGCACGAACGCCCGGATCGGCGATGTGTCTCGCGCAACCGAGATCATGACCAGATTGAGAAAGGAGGCGCCAGAGTGGCTACGCTATCAGCGGCTCGGGCGGGACGCGACGAGGGAACTCGTCAGCACAGCGAAAAGGAAGCTGAACGCCGACCAGAAGGCCCTTGTCGATTTCTTCAGCATGGCCGACTGAGGTACCACGCTACGTAGTACTTCATTGCGGAACGCCGACGAACTACGGCGCTCCGTGGCTGTACCGAGCCGACCTCCATCCGTACTTTGGGCTTCGTGGATGACGAGCGCACCACCCTGATGTTCGGACCCAGCGCAGCGGAGATTCTGCAGGCCGAATTCCCCGAATATCTCATTTGGCGGGACTTCACGACAGAAGGCGGCCATAGCGATTGGTGTGCCCGACACACCAATGCCATAAATGCGGAAAAAGTACTCCGTCATTCCGCCCCCGAAGGGTTACGGAAATTACTGGAGGCTCAAAATGGCTAACACCACTGCATGCGCCCCTGGGGCCGCCGCGCATACACCGGAAACGGAGCTCGAAGGACGTAGCGACGCGACGGCGGAGAGACATAACAGGGTGTTGGCCGTCGTGCGGCAACTACTGAAAACGCAGGAAGTCCCCGCCGTCGCCATCCACACGATCGCACTGAAGCTGGGCCAGGACGGCCCGCAGTGGCCGCCGGGACAGCGAACGCCGCGCCCCCGAGCTTGTCGCACACAACCGCGAGGGTTGGGAGGCGGCGACCGTGACCATGGGACCGTGCTCTGACTGCTACTTGGTTTCCCTGCCTGCGCCGGAGGTCACGGCCCAGCTGGTGAGTGGCAGCGATCCTCGGGCGGTAGTGGACTTGATCCTCACAGCGCTCCCGAAAGAGTCGGCGTGACGTCGGGATCCCGAAGTTCGACATGACGAAGAACACTGGCGGCACTATCGAGGCGCGGTGCAAGAGCAGCCCCGGAACATACTGCTGATGTGACCGGATCGACGTTCCGAGCCCTTGAGCTGGGGGTGTCAGGCCGTGAGGGTGAGATGGTCGATCTGGCCCCCGAGAACTCTCACTGGGACCTCACCAGCGCGCCACCAACCTGCTGGGCCTGAACGGAGGCACTCGACACCTGCCCCCAGCTGCATATTTCCTCGGCTGTCTGCACCGTCGCCCGCGTTGAACCTGCCGCCGTGCCGGCCGACATGTTCGAGCCTGCTCCAAACCGGCGAGCCATCCCCACGGGCGAGCGCAACGTCGAAATCAGCCTGGGCAACGAGGAGCTGACCCCTACGCGCCGACCACTCAGCTGATCGTCCAGGTTCACGGCCTCCGACCGCCTGACTGGCCTACCGCAGCACCACCGACATTCTGCGCAGGGAAGCCCCGTCATGACCATGTTCGAAATGCCCCCAGAGAGGTGACGTCCGTGCTCGACATCGCGACTTTCCCCGCCTTCCACGAGGCGTACATCGCTGTGCTGGACGCGACCACCAACCGTCCGGATCACACCATCGCCGCCCGGGGCAACACCTCTGTCGAACTCCTGAACGTGTCCTACCGGATCACCGACCCTCGGGACCGGTTGCCCTTCCTCACCCGCCGACCGGTGAACATCGCCTACAACCTCGCCGAGGCCCTGTGGTACCTGTCCGGCCGATGCGACCTCGACATGATCGGCCACTACGCGCCCGGCATGGCGAACTACAGCGCGGACGGCCAGACCCTGACCGGTACCGCCTACGGCCGCGCCCTGTTCGCCAGAGGCCAGGACGGTCACCCCCAGTGGGACCGGGTTCTGGACCTGCTGCGCAGAGACCCCGACAGCAAACGCGCCGTACTGGGGTTCTTCCGCCCGGACGAGCTGGCCGACCAGGCCAATCCGGACGTGTCCTGCACGATCGCCGCCCAGTTCCTGCTCCGCGAGAACCGGCTGCACCTGACGTCCTACATGCGTGGTAACGACGCTTACATGGGGATGGTGTCCGACGTCTTCGCCTTCACCTTCTTGCAGGAGTTCGCCGCTGCCCTGCTGGGTGTGCAGGCCGGCCACTACACCCACCATGTCGGGTCGATGCACGTCAACGAACCCGACTACAAGACGGTGCGTCGCCTCCTGGCCGAGGCTCAGCAGGATGGCTACCAGCGGCCGGTGTTCGTCTCTCCGACGATGCCCACCGACTCCTCCTGGAGTGAGGTGCGTGCGGTGCTGGAGCAGGAGGAGGCGCTGCGGACCAACACCGTCCAGCACACTCCAGCCAGCATCAAGAAGACGGGACTGCCGCCTTACTGGCAGCAGGTCCTGCTGATTTTCGAGGCTCACCGACAGATCAAGCACACCGATCAGCCAGTCGCCCCCGACCTTCTCGACGCCCTGGACCCGGGTTACCAATGGCTGGTCACCCGCCGGTGGCGCAACCGCACCACGGCGAGCACACCGTGACGCCCGCGGGCGGGTGGGGCCGATGGACCGTGATCCTGTGCAAGCCCGACGCGACCCGCCGCGACCTTGTCGAGCCGATCCTGACATGGATCGGCCGCGAGGTGAAGGTCACCGCCACCCTCCAAGTGAGGGTCACCGAGCAGCAGATCCTCACCCACTACGCCGACATGGTCGAAATCAGCGGCCGGTTCCCGTTCGACGTCGTCGCCGAGCTGCGTCGTAACTACGTCGGCGCCACCGTGACGGTCGCGCTCGGCCGAGGCAACACCGACGACACCCCGCAGCGGGTGCGGGCCCTGCTCGGCCACTACGACCCCGCCCAGGCCGCCCCGGACACGATCCGCGGCCGCCACGGCACTGACTCCACCGCCAAGGCCGCCGCCGAGGGGAGGTTCATCGACAACCTGGTCCACACCAGCGACGACGCCCCCGGCGCCGCCCGGGAGTTCGCGGTGTGGTTCGGGCCCCACCACCAACACCTTCTTCGCCCACAGGAGCGACGATGACCGCAGAGCCCGTGTTCATCACCTCGACCATCGGCCCCAAGACGCTTCGCGTCATGCCTGCACAGCAGCAGGACGGCCTCGACCCGTACATGGCTCAGATCATCACCAACCGCAAGTCCGGCCTGTCGCTGAACCACATCATCGGATGCCCCCTGGACTGCGGGTACTGCGTTCGCCACTTCTGGGGCAACTTCGAAGTGAAGATCCCCCAGCTCCTCGTCACGACCCCCGAGGCGGTGGAGATGCTCGTCGGGAACGAGGCGTTCCGGCCGCACACCACGCCGTTGCAACTGTTCAACAAGGCGACCGACCCGATGCTGCCCGGGGTGAAGCCGCACACGTTCGCCGTACTGGAGGAGTTGGACCGGCGCGGTTACACCAACCTGGTTCTCATCATCACTCGCTTCCACATCACCGCCGCCGACATGGACGTCCTGGAGTCACTCAGGAACGTGCGGGTGACGCTGCTGTTCACCTACTCCGGGATCCGAGACGCCCGGGTCGAGCCGATCGCGAAGACGACCACGACGGTGGACTCCATCATCACCGCGGCCCGCCTGCGTCGGCGGACGAAGGTCATCTTGTACTGGCGGCCGATCGTGCCCGGCTGGAACGACGACGCCGACACCATGGCCGGTGTGCTGGACGTCGGCCGGCACGTGGACGCGGTCGTGTTCACCGGCTACTACCACAAGGAGGAGAACGCCACCTACCTGCGTGAGCTAGGGGTGGAGGTGCCCTACGAAGACGACTTCCAGCGGCGCAAGGTCCTGCCCGGCGAACTGGACGCGAAGGTCATGCAGGCGTGGCGCACCTCGGGTATCACCACCCCGCTGTTCCGGAAGACGTCGTGTGGCGTCACCTACGGGTGGCAGGTCGCCGACTACAACGGGCACCTGGGCGTGCCGGAGATCTGCGATATCTGCCCCGAGGAGCAGGTACGGCGGTGCAGGGCGGCGTTGAAGGCACCGACCGAGGAGGAGTTCCGGGCCGCGCTGGAATCCTTCGGCTACGACATCGACGCGCCGTTCCTCGTCGAGGACGGCCACGTCCTCACCCATGCTCTGGGTGAGCAGCGCCGCTACGCCCTTCAGCACGAGCTGGGCTACCAGGTGTGGGAGGTCGCTCACCCGCATGTCCACGCCGCTCATGGGCGCGCTCTGCAAGGGTATGAGTTGAGCCCTGACGAGCAGCGGCAGCTCGACGAGGCACGAGACCGGCTTGCCGCAGCGGCCCGCTACGACGACGACTGACCCACCAGGAGAGACGCACCATGCACAACCAGCCATGGACTGCTGCGCACCTGGTCGCCTTCGACCTGGAGGGCACCGGCAGCCAGGACCGCGAAGACGAAGCGATCTTGGAAGTCGGGGCGGTTCCGCTGCCTGGTGGGCGCCCGGACATACAGGGCGCCTACGACTCGATCGTGAACCCGGGGCGGCGCATCCCGCGCCGCCCCTGGTCCCCGCCCGGTCTCACAAACGATGTCCTCGCCGCCGCCCCTCTGCTGGAACACATAACTCCAGAGCTGACGGCCCGCCTGGATGGCGCGTACATCGTCGGCCACAACGTGCACGTGGACTGGCGGCTGCTGTCGTTGCGCTGCCCCGGCATCCGCCCGGCCGGGCTGATCGACACACTGAAGCTCGCCAGGCGCGTTCATGAGGGCAAGCAGCCGCGGAGCCTCACCGCGCTCCTTGAGAGCTACCAGCTCACCAACGAGGTGACCCAGCTCGTCGGCGGGCAACCACACCGCGCCCTGTGGGACGCGACCGGCGCCGGCCTCCTGCTCGGCAAACTCCTCGGTGATCTGCCTGGCGGTGGCACTCTCACCGTCGTCGGGCTTCGAGACATCGCGGGCTTACCGCTCGGCGGCGAACAGCCCCTGCCACTGTTTTGATCTCGTACGGAAAGGCCCCGGGCGACTTCGGGCCGGTGGCAGGCCCGGCGCGGTGACGTCGTGGTCAGCTCGGGGACGGCTCGTGGCCGCCCGGCGGGCAGGACGGGTTGCACAGTACGTCGACCCAGACGTCGGCGACCGGCGCGGTGATCCGCTCGACGGCCTCGGCCGGGATCGTGTCGTCCACGAGGTCGGCCCAGATCGTGCGTACGGCCACGGCCAGCGTGACGATACAGGTGCCGCATCGCACGCAGACGCGCACGTCGCCGGGCATGTCCAGGACGGACAGCGGGCCGCTCACAAGGATCCCGGCTCCACGCAGACGAACCAGACGGTCTTGCCCTGCGGCGCGGACTCGACGCCCCAGCGGTCCGCGTACGCGGCGACGATCGCCAGCCCGCGCCCGTGTTCCGAATCCGGACCGGCCGGGAGCGGGGCAGACCACACCGCACTGTGGTCGGTGACCTCACCGCACACGATCCTCCCGTGCCGGTGCAGCGAGAGGGTGATCGGCGCCTGCCCGTGCACGACCGCGTTGCTCACCAGCTCGGACACGACCATGGTCACGTTCTCCGTCATGGTGGAGATGCCCCAGCCGACGAGGACTTCTCGCGCCAGGCGACGCACGACGCCGACCGCTTCGGGATCGGCGGGCAGATCCCAGTACGCCTCACGGGTGTTCTTGTCGTCTTTTACAAGGGATGGAGGAATGAAGCTAGGGTTCTTCATAGGTCAGAAGGCTCCGAGTTCTGATCCAGTCCTCGGGCTGGTGGTTGCGTCACCATGCCCGAGGACGCCAACGCTCGTGTCGTCACTGCTACTTGCCGACTAATCGTCAGGTGGGTGTAAGCATGTCAAATAGCGACATATGTAGCGAAATAAAAGATTTTCCGCTTGTTCCGGCCGCTCGCCTATCAAATAAACCGGCCTAGAACCCCTCCGACGGCCTGTCGCGTCAACCCTTGGTGCCATAACGCCCACTCTCCGTTACCGGAAAGGCTAGCCTCATGATGACCTCGAATACCTCAGAACGGCAATACCTAAAATCAAGAAAGCCCAATAGGCGCTATGTACCAATTGCCATAAAAAGCAGAGGAGAAGATGAAACGTGGCATACAGCCCAACAGTTAGGCGGAGGCGTCTTTCCAATGCCTTGCGGCAGTTCCGCGAATCCGCCGGCCTCGACTCCAAGGAGGCCGCACGACGGCTTGGGTGGCAACCCAGCAAAGTGACCCGGATAGAACGGGACGAGTGGCGACGCCCGACCATCAACGACGTCATGGACCTGCTCGACGTCTACGGCGTGACGGACGAGGCCAGACGGCAGGCCATCATCACCCTGGCACGAGAGAGCCGTCGACGTGGATGGTGGGAGGAGGAGTTCAAGGACATCCTGGGTGGGGCACTCGTCGGCCTGGAATGGGAGGCCACGGAGATCCAGACCTTCGAGGCGACGTTAATTCCCGGCCTGCTTCAAACCGCCGACTACGCCATGGCGGTTTTCAAGGGCGGCCAGGTGATGGGAACCGGCGACAACGAACGTCTGACCGAGGCACGCCTGGCTCGTCAACGGATCCTGGATCGCGAGGACCCACCGACCTTCTGGGCGGTGATCGACGAGGCCGCACTCCGCAAGCAGGTCGGCGGCACCGCCGTCATGCGCGACCAACTCCACAATCTCTGCCGGGTAGCCGAACGCGGGAACGTCGGCATCCAGATACTCCCGGACGCGATCGGTGCGCACACTTCCATGACCGGCGGGTTCACGATCCTCGACTACCAGACCTCCGAGGATCCGAGCATCATCTATGTGGAGGTCGGCGCAGCCGGTGATCTCTTTCTGGAGAAGCCCGAGGATGTGGCCCATTACCGGAAAAGCTACGGCCACCTCCGCGCGTCCGCGCTGAGCGCGGACGCGTCAGTGACGTACATTGAAAATCTGGCCAAAAGCCTTAGATGAGGGAGAAAGTCATGGACCATACCCAGCCCGATCTCACGTGGCGCAAGGCCTCCCTCAGTTCGGCAGAGGGGCAGAACTGTGTCGAGGTCGCGGCGCTCCCCGGCGAAGGACAGGCCGTACGGGACTCCAAGAACTCCGGCGGCCCCGTCCTGAGATTCACTCCGGGTCAATGGAACAGCTTCATCAGAGGTGTCAAGGACGGCGAGTTCGACTAGACGTCGCCGCTAGGCTCCGGCGCGCTCGCTCCATCTGACCTCGTACGGCTTCAGCTGGAACTCCTTGCCGTCGACGACGGTGGTGGCGTCCGCGGCGGTGGTGTTGACCATCACGAGCTGGCGCTCCTGGGCCAGGACCCGCACCTGCGTGTTGGAGGAGGTCACCGGCTCCAGCGCGATCCCGAGCGGGAACCACTTGGTGAAGCCGCTCATGATGCCCGCCATGGGCATCTCGACGCCGGTGGTCGGGTGCCACAGGCAGCCGGGGCAGGCCTGGTCGTCGCCGGTGGACTTGCGCTGGGGGTTCCAGAAGAGCGAGGTGGTGACGCCGCTGGTGGCGAACTCCATCATCGCGGCCGTGTGGACGGCGATGCGGCGGTCCTCCTCCCAGTCGCTGTTGATGGGCTCGACGTACCACTCGGCCCACCAGACCGGCAGGTCGCCGCTCTTCTCCCTGAGCCACCTGGTGAGGGCGCCGAACTTGCCCAGCGCGGTGAACTCGTCGGGGAAGGCCCCGGCCTCCTTGGTGACCGAGGCGCCGTCGACGACGATGAAGTCGGCGCCCTTCTTGTTCTCGATCCAGTACTTGACCGCCTCCAGGTCGCGCTGGACGATGCTCCCCCACGGTCCCTGGATCTCCGCCCCCTGCTCCGGGGTGCTGGTGCTGCCGACCGACACGTAGGGGCCGCCGACCTTGATGTCCTTGTCGACCGCCTTCAGCGCGTCGTAGACCTTGTTGTAGAACTCGGTGTAGCCCTCGATGTCCCAGCGGTTCTGGGGGGTGTTCCAGAAACCCTTCAGCTCGTTCCACACCATGAAGTGCTTGACGGTGGGATAGCGCCTGGCGACGGTCGCGGCGAGCCTGGCGTAGTCGTCGAAGTGCTCGGGCCTCGGCGCGGTCTCCAGCTGCGTCCAGTCGGTCCTGCCCGAGCTGCCGCCCTTCATCCAGTCGGGCGAGCAGCACAGCGTGATGATCGGGATCGACTGGGAGCCGGACATGAACCTGATCCGGCGGTCGAGGTCGCGGAAGTCGTTCTTGCCCGGCGCCGGCTCGGGGTTGCCCGCGCCCCAGCCCATGATGTGCTGGTTCTGCAGCATCGGGACCCGGCTGAGCATGTGGGAGGCGGCCTCGGTGACCTCGCCGCCCTCGTTGTCGGCGCTGAACTCCGTGTGGGTGATGCCCCAGCGCGGCCACTCGTGGACGGCGGGGGGCGCGGCCAGCACGGGTGCCGCCTCCGTCGGGGCCATCGTCATGGTTTGTCCGCGCGGAACGTCCGGCTTGGCGGCATATGCGATGATGCCGACCACGAGTGCAGCCGTCACGACCAACGCTCCCAGCGCGACCGGCCAGGCCGGGCGCCGTCGCTGGTGCCGTCCGTTAGTCGGTATCACCGAATCCTCGATCCTCGCAGGTCAACGTATGTAGCGTTCCACAGCGGCGTCGGACGTGACGGTGCCCTGGCATGCTTCACAGGCAAGCGTTACCGGCCGCGTCGCAAGCGTATCCGCGGCGGCTTGCATGACGCTTGAAACTTCTACGGACTTCCCGCCCAGGACCCGGTCCCGGACCCGGCACCCGGCCGGCCCAGGGACCACGGGACGGTTCAGTCTCCCAGGACCCGTAGCGCCCGGTCGACGAGCGTGGGGACGGCGGCGCCGATGTGCTCGAAGCCCTCGCCGACGGTCTTGCCCTGCGTGAACCTGGCGTGGATGCCCTCCACGATGACGGCGAGCTTGTAGTTGCCGAAGGCCACGTAGAAGTCCAGGTCGGACAGGTCGGCGCCGGAGACCTTGGCGTAGTGGGCGGCGAACTCGCGGGCGGTGAGGAAGCCGGGGGCCACGGTGACGCCCGCCGCGACCGGGACCGAGGCGCGCTCCTCGTCGCCGGGGTCCTGCCAGTAGGTGAGGGTGAGGCCGAGGTCGGCCAGGGGGTCGCCGAGCGTGGACATCTCCCAGTCGACGACGGCGAGGATGTCGGGGTCCGGGGAGAGCCGCACGAGTGTGTTGTCGAGCCGGTAGTCGCCGTGGACCAGCGTCGAGGCGGAGCGCGCGGGCAGCCGCTCGCGCAGGCGGGCCACCAGGCGGTCGTACGCGGGCAGCTCGGCGGTCTTCGACCGCTCCCACTGCTGTCCCCAGCGCTCCAGCTGGCGGGCCATGTATCCCTCGGGACGCCCGAAGTCCCCCAGCCCCACCTCCCGGTAGTCGATCGCGTGGATCGCGGCGAGCACCTCGGCCAGCCGCTCCGACAGCCGCCGGGTCTGGGCGGGGGTGAGCTCCAGGGCGTCCTCCTGGGTCCGCACGGCCGCGCCGTCCACGTGTCCCATGAGGTAGAAGGGCGCCCCGATCACGTCCTGGTCGTCGCAGAAGGCGACCGGCTCGGGCACCGGGACCGAGGTCGGCGCGAGCGCCGAGATCACCCGCCACTCGCGCCGCATGTCGTGGGCGGTCGGCAGCACGTGCCCCAGCGGGGGCCGGCGCAGCACCAGCCGGCGCCCGGGGGTCTCGACGACGTAGGTCAGGTTGGATCTGCCGCCCGCGATCAGGGAGACCCCGGTAGGCTCACCGGCGCCGGGGACATTGGCCGCGATCCATTCGACAAGGCGCGGCCGGTCGATGCCAGGGGTGCTCATAGCCACCCATTAGAACGTCACTCTGGTCAGCGGCGCCAGCCGGGGTCGTCCAACGAGATCCCCGATGAGATTCCGAATGAGATCCCGAAACGTTGCGAGAGGCACCGCCCGCCCCTGGTTCCGTCCTTTATCGTTACATTACGTCCCTACCAGCATGCTTGAGCTTTACGGCATTCTTCACAGGATGACGTAGGGGACCCCGCACATCCCAGTAGGAGCTCATGCGCGTCTCAATTGTTCAGCCCCGTGACCTCGGCCCGGCCGACATCGACCGATGGAGGAGCCTCCAGGGCGCCGACCCCGCCTTCGACAGCCCGTTCCTGTCGCCGGAGTTCACCGTCACCGTCGGAGCGCTCCAGGAACGCGTCCGGGTGGCGGTGCTGCACGACGGGGCGGACGTGGTCGGGTTCTTCCCGTTCGAGCGCCACCCGATGGGAATCGGGATGCCCGTCGCCGCGGGCCTGACCGACGCGCAGGGGCTGGTCCACGCCAAGGACGTGGAGATCGACGCGCAACGGCTGATCAGGGAGTGCGGCCTGGCCGTCTACGAGTTCGACCACCTGATCTCCGGGCAGCCGCTGCTCCAGCCGGGGCACAGCAGGCATCCCTCGCCGATCATCGATCTGCGCGACGGCCACGAGTCGTACATCGAGACGATCAAGGTCACCTCCGGCAAGACCTACCGCTCGACCGCGTACAAGAGCCGCAAGCTCCAGCGCGACGTCGGGCCGCTCCGGCACGACTACGCCACCACCGACCTGGCGCCGCTGCGCACGCTGCTCGGCTGGAAGACCGAGCAGTACCGCCGCACCGGCCGCACCGACCGGTTCGCCCGGCCGTGGATCGTGGAGCTGGTCGAGCGGTTCCTCGCCACCGACACCGAGCACTTCGGCGGGGTCCTCGACATGCTGTACGCGGACGGGAAGCCGGTCGCCGGGCACTTCGGGCTGCGCACCGGCACCACCCTCGCGGGCTGGTTCCCCGCCTACGACACCGCCTTCGCGAAATACTCCCCCGGCCTGATCCACCACCTGGCCATGGCCGAGAAGGCCGCCGAGGCCGGGATCCAGGTCATCGACATGGGCCGCGGCGAGAAGGAGTACAAGGAGAAGCTCAAGAACGGCGAGTACGAGGTCGCGGAGGGCCGGATCGCCCGGCTGAGCCCCGGCGCCGGGGTCCACTGGATGCTGCGCGTGCCGGTGCGCAAGGCGCGTGGCACGGTCCTGGCCAGCCCGCTGCTGCGCACCACCGCCGACCGCGCCCTCAAGACGTACGGCCGCCTGCGGACGTCCATGCAGGCCTGAACCGGCTCGCCGCCGCGGCGTGGGAACGGTCCTTCCCCGCCGCGACGGCCCCGGTGACCGCACGTCCCACTCGTGGCGAACCCGGTGACCGCCTGTCCCACTCCCGGCGGCCCCGGTGACCGCACGTCCCGCCGTCTCGCCGTGCCGGCCCCGGTGACCGGTCAGCCGATCAGTTCGGCGACCACCGAGACACCCCGCCCGACGTCGGCCCTCGACGCGGAGCCGTAGCCGATCACCAGGCCGTGCCGCAGCCTCGGCCCGTAGTAGTGGCGGGCCATCGAGTCGAGCAGCACGCCCCTGGCGCGGGCCGCCTCCACCAGGGGCTCGACCGCGTCCTCGGGCAGCTCCACCATGACGTGCAGGCCCGCGGTGTCGCCCATGACCCGGGAGCCGAGGAGGTCGACGATCACGGCGCGGCGGCGCGCGTACTCCAGGCGCGTCCGGCGCAGGTGCCGGTCCAGGTCCCCGTTCTCCAGGAGCACCGCCACCGCCTGCTGGGCCGGGCCGCTCGTACGGTCGGCGAGGGCGTCCCTCGTCACGGCGAGGGCCTCGACGAAGCCCGGGCGGGCGACCAGCCAGCCGACGCCGACGTCCGGTGTCAGTGCCTTGCTCAGGCTGCCCAGCAGCACCACCCGGCCGGGATCGAGGCCGTGCAGGGCGGGCAGCGGGGCGACGTCGTAGCGGAACTCGGCGTCGTAGTCGTCCTCCACGACGATCGCGCCGGTGCGACGGGCCCAGGCGAGGAGGCGTTCCCTGCGCGGGATGGGCAGCCGCCCGCCGAGGGGGTACTGGTGGGCGGGAGTGGTGTACAGGACGCGCAGGTCGCAGGGGAGGCCGTCGACGACGACGCCGTCCTCGTCGACCGGGCAGGGCACGAGCTCGGCGCCCCGCCCGGCGAGGACGTTCCTGGCGACGCGGTAGCCGGGCTCCTCGACGCCCGCCCGGTCGCCCGGCCGCAGGAGGGTCGCGGCGACCAGGTCGAGCCCGTTTGCGGTGCCCCGGGTGACCATGATGTTCTCCGGCCCGACGGGGATCGCCCTGGTCCTGCGGAGGTGCTCGGCCAGCGCGGCACGCAGCCTCGGCAGGCCCCGGGGGTCGGGATCGCTCGCCGGCGGCAGGTCGGCCGCCCCCCGCCAGGCCCTGCGCCAGGCCGCCCTGTCGTAGTCGTGGACCCACGGCCGCCCGGGACGCAGGTCGATCACCCCGCGCCCGTTCTCCCTGACCGGCGTGGGAGGTACGAGCAGCGGCGCGGGAACGGGAATCCCGGTGGGAACCGCCATGTCGGCCACGTAGGTGCCCGAGCCGTGCCGCCCTTCGAGCCAGCCCTCCGCGTACAGCTGCTGGTAGGCCTCCGTGACGACGGTGCGGCTGACCGCGAGCTGGCGGGCGAGGGCCCGGGTGGAGGGCAGGCGTTCCCCCGAGGAGAGGGCGCCGCCGCGCATGGCGTCCCTGAGCCGGTCGCCGAGCTGGACGGCGAGCGCCGTACCGGTCTCGCGGTCCACCGATACGGGCAGGTCGACGGACGGACGCGGCAAAGTGGTCTCCTGTAAGCACGTGAAAGTGGACGTGTTCCCGATATCCACTTCTCCCTAGGTTAATACCATGCTCTCCACGACTCCCCGCACCACCCTCAACCGCGCGAAGGACAGGGGCCGGGCCTCCCGCGAGGACCTGTACGCGGTGCTGGACGCCGGGCTGGTCTGCCACCTGGGCGTCCTGGCCGGCGGCTCCCCCATGGTGATCCCCACCGGGTACGGCAGGATCGGCGACACCCTCTATCTGCACGGCTCCACCGGCGCGACCTCCCTGCGCGCCGCGGACGAGGTCTGCGTCACGGTGACCCACGTGGACGGCGTCGTGCTGGCCCGCTCGTCCTTCCACCACTCGCTCAACTACCGTTCCGCCATGGTCTACGGCCGTCCCCGCCGGGTGGAGGACGACGAGGAGCGCCTGGCCGGGCTGCGGGCGATCACCGAACAGCTCGCCCCCGGCCAGTGGGACGCCACCCGCGAGCCCACCCGCAGGGAGCTCGCCGCGACCACGGTGCTCGCCCTCTCCCTGGCCGAGGCGTCGGTGAAGGTGCGCCAGGGCCCGCCGGTCGACGACGAGGAGGACTACGACCGGCCGATCTGGGCCGGGGTCCTGCCGCTCCACCAGGTCTGGGGCACCCCGGAGCCCGATCCCGCGCTGACCTGGGACCTGGCCGTGCCCGAGCACATCGCGTCGCGAACCATGCCCGTTCGGTAGGCCTTTCCGGCCAACCCGTTCCACGTACCGCGCGTCTCCATGACGAGGCCCCTATCCGGCCCCGGACCATGGAGGCGGCCATGACGGCCATCGGCTGGACACCCCCCGGCTACACCGAGCTGCGCGAACTCGGCGCGGGCGGCGGCGGGCGGGTGGTCCTCGCCCGTCACGACGAGTCGGGCACCCAGGTGGCGATCAAATACCTGGCCGGGTGGCTCAGGGACGACCAGGCCTTCCTCGCCCGCTTCCGCGAGGAGGCCAGGCTCCTGGTCGAGCTGGCCGACGAGAACGTGACCCGGCTGTACGAATACGTGGAGGTGCCCGGCGGCGCCGCCATCGTGATGGAGGCCGTCAACGGCGTCTCCCTGCGCGCGCTGCTGCGCGAGCACGGCTCGACGGGGCCCGAGGCGGCGCTGACCGTGCTCAAGGGCTCGCTGTCGGGGCTGGCCACCGCCCACCGGACCGGGCTGGTGCACCGCGACTACAAGCCGGAGAACGTGCTCGTCGAGACCACCGGCACCAGCAAGCTGGTCGACTTCGGCATCGCCGTGCGGGCGGGAGAGGGCGGCCGGGCCGCGGGCACCCCGCCCTACATGGCCCCCGAGCAGTGGGCGGGCGCCCCCGCCTCCCCCTCCTCCGACGTCTACGCCGCGACGGCGGTCTTCTTCGAGTGCCTGGCCGGGCACCGCCCGTACCCCTCCGGTGAGCGGCTGGTGCTGATGCACCAGCACATGACCGCGCCGATCCCGGTGGACGAGGTCCCCGAGCCGGTCAGGCCGCTGGTCGCGAAAGGCATGGCCAAGCGGCCCGCCGACCGGCCGGCCACCGCCGCGGAGTTCCTGGCGGAGCTGGAGAGCGTCGCGGTCGCGGGATACGGGGAGGAGTGGGAGGAGCGCGGGCGGGCCGGGCTCGCCGCCCTGGTGGCGCTGCTTCCCCTGCTGTTCCCGCCCGGCGGCCCCGGACCGGTGGCCGGGACCACGCTGTTCAGGACGGTGCTGGGCACGCTGCGGTCGAAGTCCGCCGGGGTGGCGGCGGGCGCCGCGGGGGTGATGCTGATCGCGGGCGGCGCGGGCGTGTACGCCCTCGCCTCGGGAGCGCCCGAGCGGCCTCGCGTGATCGACGTGGTCGCCGCGGCGCCGCCCCCGCCCCCCTCCCCCGGTACGCGGGGCCAGGCGCCGCCGTCCCTGCCCGCGCCCTCCTCCGCAGCCCTCTCCCCTCCCGCGTCCGCGGGACCCGTTTCGCCTCCCGGTCCCACCGCGGGACCGGCCTCGCCGTCCGGCCCCGCCTCCGGGGGGACGAGCGCTCCACCCACCGCCGCGCCCGGCGGCCCGACACCCACGTCGTCCTCCTCTCCCCCGACGCCGCCGACCCCGCCACCGTCCTCCTCGCCACCGTCCTCCCCGCAGACGTCCTCCCCGCAGACGTCCTCCCCGCCGACGCCGACGACCGGTCCCTCCACCGCGCCGCCCGGGGTGGGGGTGCGCCGGGTGGAGGTGGTGCGGGCCGGTGTGAACGCGCGGGGCGCGGCCCTGGTGTCGGTCTCCGTCGACACGGCGAACGCCCGGCAGGTACGCCTGCGCGTGGTCTTCCGCGCCGGCCGGGCCGTGCGGAGGACGGTCGTGCCGCTGTCTGGCGCGACGAGCTACTCGCGTACGGTCAGGTTCGGCTTTCCCCGGGTGGGGTGCGGGGCCGCCTGGAACGTGGTGGTGACCGGGCTCCCCTCGGGCCGTACGAGCGGCGCGAGCGGTGAGACCTCCCCGTGCGCCGGGCCGACGCGCACCCCGAGGCCGGTCCCGACGGCGACCAGGACCGCCGCGCCCACCTCCAAACCCACCTCCAAACCCACCGCCAAGCCCACCACCGCACCCACCTCCAGGCCCACGCGGAAGCCCACCCCGAGGCCGACGGCCACCCGCACCACGCGCCCCGCCCCTGAGGCGACGGCCACCCGCCCCACCCGCACCGCGCGCCCAGGCCCCGAGGCGACGGTCGGCCGCACCGCGCGGGCCACCGCGAGACCGGCGGCCATCCGCGGCGCAGGACCGGAGATCGGTGTTCCGGCCACACCTTCCCGCCAGGGGGATCAGGCCGCCCATAGCGGATAACCACTGATCAACTCCATACCGTGAGACCGATTCACGGTTAATGAGCGGAATGCAGCTATCTATCGCTAGGCTACGGTCCGTCTGTTATGGGTGGGGGCCCAGACAACTGAGGAGACCGTATGTACGGCACGGCATCGGCCTGGCGAGTTCCCGGATACACCGAGATCCGCGAGTTGGGCGCCGGTGCGGCCGGGCGTGTGGTGATGGCCCGGCACGACGCCGACGACGTCCTGGTGGCGATCAAGTACCTGTCCGACGAGCTCAGGAACGACGTCGGGTTCGTGGCGCGCTTCCGTCACGAGGCACGGGTGCTCAACACCCTGAGCAGCCCGCACTCCGTCCGGCTGTACGACTACATCGAGACCGGCGACGGCGCGGCCATCGTCATGGAACTGGTCAACGGCGTCGCCCTGCGGGCACTGCTGCGCTCGGAGGGCCCGACCGGCCCCGAGGCCGCGCTGCTCGTGCTCAAGGGCTCGCTGCTGGGACTGGCCTCCGCGCACTCGGCGGGTGTGGTGCACCGCGACTTCAAGCCCGAGAACGTGATGGTGGAGGCCGACGGGAGGAGCAAGCTCGTCGACTTCGGAATCGCGGTCCGCTCCGGCGACGGCGACACCCCCGCGGGCACGCCGCCCTACATGGCCCCCGAGCAGTGGGTGGGCGGCCCCGCCGGGCCCGCCACCGACGTCTACGCCGCCACCGTCGTGTTCTTCGAGTGCCTGACCGGCACCCGCCCCTTCCGGGCCACGAACATCGCCGCGCTGGCCCGCCAGCACCAGGTCATGCCCCCGCCGGTCGAGGAGGTGCCCGCCGCCCTGCAGGGGCTGGTCGAGCGCGGCCTGGCCAAGCACCCCGCCGACCGGCCGCCGACCGCCAGCGCCTTCCTCACCGAGCTGGAGGCGGTGGCCGCCGACGCGTACGGCCCCGAATGGCAGGAGCGCGGCCGGCGCCGCCTGGCCGGGATCGCCGGGCTGCTGGCCGCGATGTTCCCGCTGGACGCCCCCGTCCCCGGGGCCGACACCTCGCTGGCCATGACAGAGCTCGGCGGTGACGGCGGTATCGGCGGTGACGGCTGGGAGAAGACCTCCTCGGTCAGCAGGCTGAGCGTCAAGATCCTCGTCGGTGTCGGCTGTATCGCGGTGATCGGCGGGCTGACCGCGGTGCTGGTCGGCTCGGGCGACCCCACGGAGATCCAGTCGCAGAGTTCCGTCACCTCGCAGAGCCCGACCCCCTCGGACCCGCTGGAGACGCTCGTCCCCGGCGATGAGACCGACGAGACCGACGAGCCGGTGGAGGAGCCGCCGTCCGCGGCCCCGTCCACGCCGGCGCCGACCCCGAGCACCACCGCCACCTCGGGCCTCCCGCCCGTGGCGCCCACCGCGACGTCGGCGGCCGCCACGCCCACGCCGTCGGTGACGCCCACCAGGAGGCCCACCGCGCGGCCGACGAGGAAGCCGACGCGGCCGCCGACCCCGCCCCCCACCCCGGAGAGCAACTCCACCCTGGACGGCCCCCGCGACCCCGGCCGCCCCACGACCAGGCCGCCGTCGCCCACCCCGACCCGGCCGTCCGCCACCCCGACCCGGCCGACCGCCGCCCCCACCCGGCCCACGTCCACCCCGACCCGGCCGACGTCCACCCCCACCAGGCCGACGGATCCGCCTACGGAGACGCCTTCCGAGACGCCGGACACCAGTCCGCCGCCGACCCTCACCTCCTCGCCCCTGCCGCCCGTGGAGACCGCCCCCGCCGCGTTCCTCGCGCTGGGCCTGGTGACGAGTGGTGCCGTACCGTTCACACTGGCCGTCAAGCGCGGCATGGCGGGACGGCACCGGAAACGCCGGTAGACGGGGGAACGATCGCGATATGAGCACCGGGGGAGGCTTCGCCGGGTTCCGGCTGACCGGTCGCACCTGGGCGGACGACCTGGGGATCTGGTCGTCGGCCGTCGCGGCAGACGGGCGGCCGGGGAGCGCGCTCAGGTTCGACCCTCGGCTGGTCGCCGATCCCTCGGCGCGCGAGCGGCTGGTCGCGGCCGTGATCGCCGACCGCAGGCTCGCGCAGGGCGGCACGACCGGGCTGGTCCCGGTCGCCGACCTCATCACGGCCGGGGACGAGGTCTGGCTGATCACCTCGGAGCCGGTCGGCCCGACGGTGGGCGACCTGCTGTCGTCCGGCCCGCCCGGGTCGCCCCGGCCCGACGCGGGCAGCGCGGCCACCGTCCTGGTGGAGACCGCGCAGGCGCTGCTGGCCGTGCACGCCTCCGGGCTCGCCCACGGGGAGCTCCACCCGGGCACCGTGGTGATCGCCTCCGACGGGTCGGCGCTGCTCGCGAAGCGCGGGCTGGCCGACGCCCTGTTCGGCCGCCCTCCCGCGCCGGAGCGCGACGTGGCGGCCTGGGCGTCGCTCGCCCGGGGGCTCGCCGCGACCTGGGCGTCGGCCGACCGCGGGGCCGCCGGGCTGCTGGAGAGGGTGGCGGCGACGGCCTCCATCAGGGGGCTCGCTCCCGCGCGCGACGCGCTGCTCGCCGGGCGCGACGTCCTTCCTTCCGGGTTCACCACCCGCGACAGGCTCGTGGAGACCCTGCACCGGTGGCCGGGACACGAGGCGCCCACCCTGGGCGGGCATCCGGCGCCCGTACGTCCCGCCCCCGACGAGGGGGAGATCGTCACGCTGCTGCACGTCCCGAGGCAGAGTGATCCACATCCCCCGGGGGGCGGCGAGCGCCGGCCGGAGGACGTGGTCATGCGGTTCGGTCCCGGGGTGCCGTCGGAGACCACGGCCGCCCAGCTGTGGCGGGCCGGGCGGGACCAGCAGCAGACCGAGTTGCCGGGCGGCAGGCTCGCCGCCGCCGCGGCTCCCCGTGCGCGGCGCAGGCGCGGCCGTACGGTCCTCGCCTCGGCGATCCTCGCGCTGATGGTCGTGGCCGCGCTGGCGATCTGGTTGTTCCGGAGCCCGGCGACGCCGCTGGAGGTGACGAAGGCGGACGTCAGCGCCCCGAGGAAGGCGCAGGCGTGCGACACGACGGTCAAGATCACCGGTGTGCTGTCCACCAACGGCGCGGGCGGTGAGGTCCGCTACCAGTGGAAGCGGAGCGACCGCAAGGAGCCGATCGCGCAGACCGACCAGGTCGCGTCCGGTGAGACCTCGCACGAGGTGAGCCTGGAGTGGACGGTCAAGGGCGAGGGAAGTTTCAAGGGGACCGCCACCCTGGTGGTGCTCTCCCCGGTCCCCAAGGGGAAGAAGATCCAGGACAGGGCCACCTTCACCTACAAATGTTCATGAGTGATCACCAAGGTCCACAATGCGGCACAAAGCCGTTCTTACTACTCTGGCGGCCATGACCACGCAGACCCCCTCCGGTTGGTATCCCGACCCCTACGGCTCACCGCTGTTGCGGTGGTGGGACGGCAACGAGTGGACCGACGCCACCCATCAGACGGACGCTCCCACGGGGCAGGGCACGGCGCAGGGACCGCAGACCGGCCCCTCCCTCCAGCCGCACTCCGCCGGACCCGGCCCCCAGCGGACAGGTCCGCACCCGGCCGGGCCCGGCCCTCAGCAGACGGGCCCGCGTCCCACGCAGGAGGGCCCCCACGGGCCCGGCCCCTCGGGCGCCTTCCCCTCCGGCCCCACCGGTCCCTCAGGCCCCTCAGGCCCCTCCGGTCAGTGGTCCTCTCCGTCCGCGCACCAGCAGCCCGGGCAGGCGCCGGGTGCGGGACAGCCGCACTGGGGCGGGCCGCCGAACAGCCACACGGCGCAGATGCCCCTCCCCCCGTACGACGGCTACCCGTCCGGGCCGCCGCCGCGCAAGAGCGGCCCCCTCCCGTGGATCCTGGGCGGCGGTGGCGTGCTGATCCTGATCGTCGTGATCGTGGTCGCCGCGATGTACCTGATCAACCCCGACCGCGGGAACACCGCGGGCGAGCCCACCGGCGTCTCGACACCGCCTCCCACCGCGTCCCAGGAGCCCAGTCAGGAGCCGACCCCCGGGACGACGCCCGCGCCCTCGGGGAGCGCTCCGCCCAAGTCCGTCGACGGGCGCGTCACGGACCCGGTGACCGGCCTGTCGTACGAGATGCCCGGTGGGCCGTGGGAGGTGCCGCCCAGTGTCGGCGGCGGGCTCGGGTTCGTCTGGTCCAGCGCGGCCGTCGCCGTCGCCCAGGAGAACTTCGACGGCAGGGGCGGCAACTGGCTCGGCAACGTGCTGACCGGCGAGCTTCCCGACCAGTACGGCTACCAGGGCGTCGGCAGCATGCGTTCGGTCGCCGCGACGCTGCTGCAGGTCGTTGAGCCCGCCTTCTACACTCCCCCGCACAGCCGGAAGATCGTCGAGGACAAGGCCGTCAAGGTCAGCGGCAAGGACGCCTGGCTGTTCGTCTTCGACCTGGACTTCTCCGAGCAGGCCGAGGCCAACGGCTGGAAGTGGAAGCGGGAGCGGGCCGCGTTCCTGATCGTCGACCGGGGCGAGAACACCCGCCCGGCGCTGGCCTACATCTCCGTACCGGACAATCTCGACATATCCGTAGCAGACAAGGTGATCAAGTCATTCAAGCTCCCGTGAAGTGAGTACTACCCTGAGGGCTATGAGTGACCTGCTGGTCTGGATCGACTGTGAGATGACCGGGCTCGACCTTGGACGTGACGCGCTTGTCGAGGTGGCCTGCGTGGTCACCGACGGCGAGCTGAACCAGCTCGACGAGGGGGTGGACGTGGTCATCAAGCCCCCGCCCGAGTCCCTTGAGCAGATGTCGGAGGTGGTGCGAGGGATGCACACCGCCTCCGGCCTGCTGGACGCGCTGGAGGGCGGTGTCACGCTGGCCGAGGCCGAGTCCATGGTGCTCGAATACATCAGGAGCCACATCCGGGAGCCGAAGAAGGCACCCCTGTGCGGCAACTCCATCTCCACCGACCGGTCGTTCCTCTCCCGCGACATGCCGGCCGTGGACGCGTTCCTGCACTACCGGATGATCGACGTCTCCTCGGTGAAGGAGCTGGCCAGGCGCTGGTACCCCCGGGTCTACTTCGCCTCGCCGGAGAAGCAGGGCGGCCATCGGGCACTGGCCGACATCGTCGAGAGCATCAGGGAGCTGCGCTACTACCGCGCGGCGGTCTTCGTGTCCCAGCCGGGCCCCGACTCCGCCACCGCCAGGGAACTGGCCGAGGGCGTGTCCACGCGCGGAGCTTGAGCGTTTCACGAGAAACCCGGTACGAAACGACTCCCAAAGACCGCTACACTTTTCATGTGCTGCTGCGGCGGCGATGGTGGGTGTAGCTCAGTTGGCAGAGCGCTAGGTTGTGGTCCTAGATGCCGGGGGTTCAAGTCCCCTCACTCACCCCACGAGAACGGCCGGTCCCCAGGGACCGGTCGTTCTTCATTTCCGACCTCATTACCCCCCAAAAGTGGATATTGCAGGTTATGCTCGCTGCTATCGCTACGCCGTTAGTATCGGGGGTTTCGGCGACCTGACCGTGTTGCAGCCACGGAGGCCGGATGAGAGTCGACGATGCCCCGTTCGACGCAGAGCCCAGAGTCGTGACGGGTCTGAGCAGGCGTGAGACCGAGGTCATGGAACTGATCGCGACGGGTCGCTCCAACGGGCAGATCGCCCAGCACCTGTTCCTGAGCGAGAAGACCGTGAAGAACCATGTGAACCGGATCTACGCCAAGCTCGGCGTCGACTCGCGGGTCACCGCGATCGGCCTGTGGCTGGAACGGGCGGCCGGCGAGGAGACCCAGCACTACTAGCGGCACTACCAGCGCCGCCGACGCGAGGAGGCCCGGTGCCGCGAGGCGGAAGGAACCCCGGTGTCGCCGGACGCGAGGACCTCCGGCACCGCTGAGCCGGGGTACCCCGTGCCGCCGGACGCGAGGACCCCGGCACCGCAGGGCGGGAGGATCCCCGGCACCGCCGGGCGTGAGGGCCCCGGCACCGCGAGGCGGGAGGATCTTCGGCACCGCCCGGCCCGGGGGTCCCGTACCGCTAGGCGGGGAGGCGCAGGCAGCGGGAGGCCTCCAGGGCGCGGGCGATGGCGGACGTGCCCTCCGCCAGCTCCTCCGGGGTGATCGAGAGCGCCGGGCGCAACCGTACCGACCGCTCGCCGCAGGGCAGGACCAGCACGCCCTCCTCCTCCCGCAGGCGGGCGACCAGGAGGTCGCGCTCCACCGCGTCAGGCAAGTCGAAGGCGCACATCAGGCCGCGCCCGCGTACGTTCTCCGCGAGGCCGGGGAAGCTCTCCTGGATCTCCCGCAGCGTCGCGAGGAGCTCGGCGCCGAGCCTGCCCGCGCGCGGGATCAGGCCGTCGCGCTCCACGATCTCCAGGATCCGGCGGGACCTGACCATGTCGACCAGCCCGCCACCCCAGGTGGAGTTGATCCTGCCGCTGACCTGGAACACGTTGCCGGGCACCGTGTCGACCCTGCGGCCCGCCATGATCCCGCCCACCTGCACCTTCTTGGCGAAGGCCACGACGTCGGGGCGCAGGCCCAGTTGCTGGTACGCCCAGGGGGTGCCGCTGGTCCCCGCGCCGGTCTGCACCTCGTCCATGACGAGGAGGGCGTCGTACTCGTGGCAGAGCCGTTCCATCGCGAGCAGGAACTCCGCCCGCATGTGGTTGTCGCCGCCCTCGCCCTGGATGGGCTCGGCGATGAAGCAGGCGATGTCGTGGGGGTGGCGCTCGAAGGCCGCCCGCGCCGCGGCCAGGGACCTCTCCTCGGCCTCCTCGACGTCGCCGAGGTGGATCGCGGGCACCTCGATCCTGGGCCAGTCGAACTTCGGGAAGCGGTCGGTCTTGATCGGGTCGGTGTTCGTCAGCGAGAGCGTGTAGCCGCTGCGGCCGTGGAAGGCCCGGGTGAGGTGGAGCACCTTGGTGCCGAGCTCCGGGGAGCGCCCCCGCGACGCGTTGAGGCCGCTCTTCCAGTCGAAGGCGCACTTCAGCGCGTTCTCCACGGCGAGGGCGCCGCCTTCCACGAAGAACAGGTGCGGCAGCTCGGGGTCGCCGAGCACCCGGGCGAACGTCTCGGCGAAGTCGGCCAGGTGGGTGGTGTAGAGATCGGAGTTGGAGGGCTTGTTCGCGGCGACCCTGCCGAGCAGCGCCAGGAACTCCGGATCGTCGTCGAACGGGTTCACCCCGAGGGGCGCCGAGGCGAAGAAGGTGTAGAAGTCCAGATAACTTCGGCCGGTGTGGGCGTCGACGAGACGGGAACCCCGGCTCCGTTCGAGATCCAGCACGAGCCGGTAACCGTCGACGAGCAGATGACGGGCGAGACGGCCATGAACGTCCATGTCCCCTCCACGGTGATCCGAGAAGATGATCCCCCGTCATTGACCCATCTACACGGATACATTTCGCATTGAATTCGATTCTCATGAAGATTTTCTTGCCCTCGCGCGGCCGGGACGCGGGATTCCGGGCGCCGGGGCCGCGCGGCCCGCCCTCCCCGGATGCCCCTTCCCGTTCCCGAAGATCGCCCTTCCCGAGCCCACAAGCCGGTCAAATCGGCCTATCGTGCGATAAGGCAGTACAACCGCCAGGAGGAAGACCGATGTCCCTTCGCGAATCCGCAGCCGACATGCGGGACGAGCTGGTCCGCCTCCGGCACGCCCTGCACCGGGAACCGGAACTCGGCCTCGACCTGCCGCGCACGCAGGAGAAGGTGCTGACGGCGCTGTCGGGCCTGCCCCTGGAGGTACGGCTCGGCGAGGGCCTGAGCTCGATCACCGCCGTGCTGCGCGGCTCCCTGCCGGGTCCGACCGTGCTGCTCAGGGGCGACATGGACGCCCTGCCGGTCACCGAGCGGGGCGACGCGGCGGTCACCTCGCGGCTGGCCGGGCGGATGCACGCCTGCGGCCACGACCTGCACACCACCATGCTGGCGGGCGCGGCACACCTGCTGGCCGCCGGACGCGACCGGCTCGCGGGGAACGTGATCTTCATGTTCCAGCCCGGCGAGGAGGGCCCCGGCGGCGCGAAGATCATGATCGACGAGGGCGTGCTGGACGTGACGGGCGAGCGCCCGGTCGCGGCCTACGCCCTGCACGTGATCAGCTCGATACTCCCCCAGGGCGTCTTCGTGACCAGGAGCGGCCCGATCATGGCCGCCGCGGACCGGTTCACCGTGACCGTACGCGGCACCGGGGGCCACGGCGCCTCCCCGCACCGTGCCAAGGACCCCATCCCCGCGGCGTGCGAGATGGTCACCGCGCTGCAGACCATGGTGACGCGCGGGTTCGACGTGTTCGACCCCGTGGTCGTCACCGTCGGCAGCTTCCACGCGGGCAGCGCCGACAACGTGATCCCCGAGGAGGCCCGCTTCGAGGCCACGATCCGGTCGTTCTCCTCCGCCGCGCACGCGCGGATCCAGGAGCGGGCGGTGACCCTGGTGAAGGGCATCGCGGCGGCGCACGGGCTGGAGGTGGACGCCGACTACGAGGTGAGCTACCCGGTCACGGTCAACAACGGCGCCGAGGCCCGCTTCGCGGGTTCGGCCATTCGCGAGGTCTACGGCGAGCGGCGCTTCGTCGAGGCTCCCCAGCCGTTCACCGGCTCCGAGGACTTCTCGTTCGTCTGCGACCAGGTGCCGTCGGCCTTCGTGGCGCTCGGCGCCTGCCCCGCGGACCTCGATCCGGGCAGGGCCGCCTACAACCACGCCCCCGAGGCGAGGTTCGACGACGCGGTGCTGCCCGACGGGGCCGCGCTCTACGCCGAGCTCGCGACCCGCCGCCTCGCCCTCGCCGCGAGCTGAGCGCCCCCGTCGCACAACCGCGTCACGTCACACAGCCGCGTCCGTCACGTAGCCGCGTCACGTCACACAGCCGCGTAGACCACCAGCGAGACCGCCACGTACTGCGCCAGGTAGGCGGCGACGGTGAAGGCGTGGAAGACCTCGTGGAAGCCGAACCAGCGGGGGGAGGGGTCGGGCCGGCGCGTGCCGTACACGACCCCGCCCACCGTGTAGAGCACCCCGCCGAGGAAGAGCAGGACCACCGCGGCCACCCCCGCGCCCTCGACGAGCTGGGGCAGCACGAAGACGGCGGTCCAGCCGAGGGCGATGTAGAGCGCGGTCGAGAGCCAGCGGGGAGCACCGGTCCACAGCACCCGGAACAGGACCCCCGCGATCGCGCCGGTCCAGATCACGCCGAGCACCACCGCGCTGGCCGGCCCGTCCAGGGCGAGCAGCGCGAACGGGGTGTAGGTGCCCGCGATGATCAGGTAGATGTTGGCGTGGTCGAGGCGCCGGAGCACCTCCTCCGAGCGCGGGGAGAGCGTCCCGCGGTGGTAGGTGGCCGAGATGCCGAAGAGCAGACCCGAGGTGATCGCGTAGATCGCGGCGGCGCCCCTCGCCTCCAGGGTGGGTCCCAGCGCGACGAGGACGAATCCCGCGACGAGCGCCACGGGCAGCGCCCCGGCGTGCAACCAGCCGCGAAGACGGGGCTTGACGGACTCCGCGAACGTTTCGGCAAGGATCTGGGCCATGAACCTACGGTAGCGTAAGTTACGCAGCCGTAGGTTGTGATCTGTCCTACACGGACGCCAACCGGTCGCGACTGCGCATATGGTTTCCCCCTCGGATTCACATCAGGTGGGTTCATGTCAGGGAAAAGGGGACCGGACCGATGGGCAGGCGGGAAGCGCGGGAGCCGATGCCGGGGCGATACCCGGTGACCTTCGGCGAGGTCGACCTCCTGCAGGACCTCGACCGGCCCTCCGGCTGGGTGGTCTCCAAGGACGGCGTGCCGCAGTCGTACGTCGACCTCGACGACGCCACCTACCTCGACTTCGAGTACGTCCGGCTGATGGCCGACGTCATCGACCTCCTCGACGAGGGCCCGCTGGACGCCGTGCACGTGGGCGGCTGCGCCTGCACCCTGCCCCGTTACGTCGCGGCGACCCGCCCCGGGTCCCGGCAGGTCGTCGCCGAGCCGGACGAGGGGCTCGTCCAGCTCGTCAGGGACCAGCTCCGGCTGAAGTCGGTGCCCCGCCTCAAGGTCAGGATCCTCGACGGCCGCACCGCGACCGCCGGTCTCGGCGACGCCTCGGCGGACCTGCTCGTGCTGGACGCCTTCAGCGGTGCCACGATGCCGCTCGACCTGGCCACCTCCGAGTACATGGGGGACGTCGCCCGCGTCCTGCGCGCGGGCGGCACCCTGCTGATCAACGTCGCCGACGGCAAGGGGCTCGCCTTCGTCCGCCGGGTGCTCGCCACCGTCCGCGGCACCTTCCCCCAGGTGGTGCTGCTCGCCGAGCCCGGCGTCATGCGGGGGCGCCGCTTCGGCAACCTCATCGTCGCCGCCTCCCGCGTGCCCCTGCCCGTCTCCTCCCTCACCCGGAGGGCAGCGGGCGGCCTCACCCAGGCCCGCTGCGTGCACGGCGAGGACATCGTCAACTTCATCGCCGGAGCCCGCCCGCTGAACGACGGTGACGCCGTGGTCATCCCCGTCCCCCCACCGGCGGTCTTCGGCTGACCCGCTCACCCCCTCCCTGGGCCCGCCCCTCGATCCGCCCCCTCGATCCGCCCCAGCCCCTCAGCCCGGCACGGGGACCCAGGCGCCGACCAGGGTGCCCTCGCCGGGTGCCGAGGAGACGTCGAGGCCGCCGCCGAGCGCGGCCAGCCGGTCGGCGAGCGCGCCCAGGCCCCCGCGGCCGGGCGCGCCCCGTTCGAACCCCCTGCCGTCGTCGGAGACCGTGGCCCGCAGGCGCCCGCCGGACCAGGCCAGCCGCACCTCGATCCTGGAGGCCCCGGCGTGCTTGAGCGCGTTGGCGACGGCCTCGCTGACCGTGAAGTACAGGGCTCCCTCGATCTCGTCGGGGAAGCGCCGCGAACGCAGCGCCTGATCGGCCGTCACGACCGTGGTCACCGGCAGCCGCGAGCACCGCTCCTCGACCGCCTCCGCCAGGCCGCCCTGGCTGAGCACGGACGGGTGGATGCCCGCCGCCAGTTCCCGCAGGTCGGTGAGGGTCTGGCGGGCCTGCTCGCGCAGGAGTGCCAGACTGCCGGGACCGCCGCCGGTGGCGCGGGCCAGCTCCAGCCCCGCGATCAGCGCGACGAGCTGCTGTTGCACCCCGTCGTGGATGTTGCGCTCGATCCGCCGCCGCTCGGCCTCCTGCGCGTTGACCAGGCGCGCCGCCAGCCCCGCGCTCTGGATCGCCAGCCCGATCGGCACCGCGAGCGAGCCGAGCAGCCTGCGGTCCTCGGCGTTGACGCGTCCCGCGACCTTGGGGCCGCAGGCGATGTGCCCCAGCCCCGCCGGGACGGTGAGCACCGCCTCGCCCTCCTCCTCGCCCGCCACCACCCGCGTGCCGTCCGCGAGCGTCACGGCGGCCCACCGCGTCTCCAGCCCCGTCCGTACGGCCTCCGCCAGCCTTCCCAGCTGTTCCACGGGGTCCGCCTCCTCCAGGCCAGGACCGAGCTCCGTCAGGAGCTCGTCCACCGTCGGCCTGAGGTCGAAGACGAGGAAGACCCTGGAGCCCCTGACCGCCACCCTGATGTCGAACAGGTTGTGGCGGAACACGACGGTCGCGATCACCGCGGGCAGCGCGGCCACCGCCGTCACGACGCCGACCCAGCTCACCGCCTGGCCACCCTGCCCGAAGATCATCGTCACCACGGAGCCGCCCAGGGCGGCCACCACCCCGAGGATCATCCAGCGGAGGCGGCGCCGCTCGACGAGGGTGCCCCGCCGCAGGCGCAGTACGAGGGAGGCGAGCACCGACAGCGCCACGAGGAAGACCGCCACCTGCCCGAACCCGCCCACCGAGGCGGCGAGCAGCCCGGCCACGCCTTCGAGCCCCAGCGGGTTGCCGTACGGGAAGGCCGAGGCGTAGACCTCGTCGGGGCTCAGCAGGACCCCCAGCCAGTGCAGGAGGATCGCCACCCCCGCGATCCAGGCGACCGGACGCCAGCGCGGCGAGGGCAGCCTGCCGTCAGGGAAGATCAGCGGGACGAACACCCAGCTCAGGCCGTAGAAGCCGGAGAACAGCGAGGTCAGCAGCGCACCGGTCACGGCGAGGGGGCCGTGGGCGTCGCCGTACGTCACCAGGACGCCCACGCCGAGGCAGCCGAGACCGAGGCAGACGGCGGTGACCAGCAGCAGCCAGCCGTAGGGGTTGTCGGGGCGCCTGACCGCGATGAGCAGGCCGACCGAGGGCAGGATCGCGCAGGCCACGATGAACAGCCACTGGCTGAACGGCGCGGGCATACCGGCCTCCAGCAGGCCGCCCGCGACCATCCCGGTCACCGACACCGCGGCCATGGACACCGCGAGGGCGCGGACCGGGGCGGACGCCGACGGACTCGACGGACCCGGCGAGCCCGGCGGTGGCGCGGGTGCCGGAACGGTTCGGGGGGCCGTGGACGTCATGGGACGTAGGGTGACCTGCCGCGGGCTCCGGCGTCCAGGGGGTTGTCCGCACATCCGGTGCGGTTCGCCGCACCCGCGAGACGGAGGACCGCCGGGTGTCGCGGGCCGGGAGCGCTTTCTAGTTTCGGATGGGGGCCATCGGGGAGGTGGCCGCGACGCCGGAGAACATCCCGAAGGAGCATCTCATGCGGTTGCCGTTCCGATCGAAGCGCCTGCTGGCCCTCGCCGTCGCCGTCACGGCCGTGCCGGCGGTGACCCTGCCGCCGGCCGTCCCCGCGTCGGCGATCACAGCCGAGCGGGCCACGGCCAGGGCGGTCACAGGGGGTACGGTCACGGGAGGGACGGTCGTCACGGGAGGGACGGTCACGGCGGGGAGACCTTTCGCCGGGCCGGAGATCCCGGACAGCGCCGCCGGCCGGCAGCTGCGCTGGTTCCTCGGCGCGCCGGACCGGGCACCGCTGGCGGAGAGCGAGCTCAAGGAGCGTTTCAGCTCCGGCTACCTCTCGTCGCTCACGGTCAACGGCGTCAACGCCTTCCTCAAGGCGTCGAAGGGGTTCCGCCTGAAGAAGCTGACCAAGGAGACGCCGTCCGCGCTGGCCGGGACCGGGGCGATCGGCGAGCAGCCGTTCACCCTGCAGCTCGGTGTGGACGGCGACGGGAAGATCAACCTGCTCGGGCTGACGCCTCCCGAGCCCTCCGTGCCCGCCGCTCCCAGGAGCTGGAAGAAGCTCGACGCCCGGCTCCGCGAGGTCGCGCCCCGGGTGGGCTTCCTCGCCGCCGAGATCGACGCGCGGGGCAGGTGCGACGTCGCGCACGCCGTGGCGCCGGACACGGTCCGGCCGCTGGGCTCGATCTTCAAGCTGTACGTGCTGGGCGCCGTGGCCGAGAGGATCCGCGACGGCGAGCTGCGCTGGAACACCAAGCTCACGATCAAGCCCGAGTGGAAGAGCCTGGGCGAGGACGGGCTGACGGGCCGTCCCGACGGCAGCGCCACCACGGTCGAGGAGGCCGCCAAGCTGATGATCTCGATCAGCGACAACACCGCCACCGACCTCCTGATCCACGCGGTCGGCCGCAAGGCCGTGGAGGCCACGGTACGGCGGTGGTCGGGCCATCCCGAGCGGAACATCCCCTTCCTCACCACGCGCGAGGTCTTCCTGCTCAAGGGCGTGAACCACCCCGCGCAGGCAGGCGCCTACCTGGCGCTCGACACCGCCGGCAAGCGCGCCTACCTGAAGGACACGGTCGCCAGGCAGTCGCTGTCGGACATCGTGCTCTGGGAGAAGCCCAGGGAGATCGACACGCTGGAGTGGTTCGGCTCGCCCCGCGACGTCTGCCGCGCCTACGCCGGGCTCCTCAAGCTGGGCGGCAAGCGGGTGAGCGCGGTGATGTCGGCCAACGAACTCGGTCTCGGGCTCGACAAGAGGAAGTGGCCGCTGGTCTGGGCCAAGGGCGGTTCCGAGACGGGGGTCCTCGACCTGTCGTACCTGGCCCGCTCGGCCGGGGGGCGGACCCACGTCGTGACCGTGCTGACCAGCGATCCCGCCGGTGCCCTGGACGAGCGGGCCACGACCCCCGAGCTGATCTCCCTGAGCCGGGGCGGCTTCGCGCTGGCCAGCGGAAAGTAGTCCCGTCCGGGAGCGGCGGGAAACGACCAGCGGGGAGCGGCCCTTCCGGGGGACGGCGGGAAACGGCCGCCGGGAGGTGGCTCTCCTCGCGGGGCGGTGAACGGTCGCCGGCAGGTGGCCCCGCCCGGACGGGTGGCCGGGAAGGCGGGCGGGCGGCCTTCACCGTCGAGGCCGTGGCACTTCGTTGCCACGGCCTCATCCGTCATGGAATAGTTGAAACATCAACTGAGTTATCACCGGCGAACATCGTAGGAAGGAAACCGCAATGCCGGCCGTGACCGTGGAGAACCCGCTGACCCTGCCCCGCCTGCCGCAGCCGCTGAACGCGACCCGCGAGCGCCAGGTGCTGGCCGTCACCACCGCACCGAGCGGATTCGAGGGAGAGGGCTTCCCGGTCCGCAAGGCACTCGCGACGATCAAATCCCAGTATCTCGACCCGTTCATCATGATGGACCAGATGGGCGAGGTCGACTACGCGCCGGGCGAGCCCAAGGGCACCCCCTGGCACCCGCACCGGGGCTTCGAGACCGTCACCTACATGATCGACGGCGTGATGGACCACGCCGACTCGCACGGCGGCGGCGGCACGATCTCCGACGGCGACACCCAGTGGATGACGGCCGGCGGCGGCATCCTGCACAAGGAGGCTCCCCCGGAGTGGCTGGTCCAGAAGGGCGGCCTGTTCCACGGGATCCAGCTCTGGGTCAACCTGCCGGGCAGCGAGAAGATGGTCGCGCCGAAGTATCAGGACATCGGCAGGACCAACGTCGTCCTGCTCAGCAGCCACGACGGCGGGGCGCTGGTCCGTCTCATCGCGGGCGAGGTCGGCGAGTTCACCGGCCCCGGCTCCACCCGGACGCCGATCACCCTGCTGCACGCCTCCCTCAGCCCCGGTTCCCGGCTGACGCTCCCCTGGCGCAAGGATTTCAACGCGCTCGCGTACGTCCTGTCGGGACGCGGCACCGCCGGCGGCGACCGGCAGCCGATCGAGTCGGGCCAGCTGGCCGTCTTCGACGGTTTCGGCAGCCTTCCCGGGCTGGGCACCGACGGCGAGACCATCACGCTGTCGGCGGCCGGCACCCAGGAGAGCCGCAGCCCCAACCTGGAGGTCATCGTGCTCGGCGGGCGCCCGATCGGCGAGCCGGTCGCGCACTACGGGCCGTTCGTGATGAACACCCAGGCGGAGCTGGCGAAGGCGTTCGAGGACTACCAGGCAGGTCGCCTCGGCACCATCCCCGCCGGCCACTCCTGATCGAGGAACACGCGGCCCGGCGTCGGGATCCGGCAGGGACCCCGATCGTTCAGGGTCCGACGGAGCCGATGCCCGGGATCCGACGCGAGACTCGGACGGCCGATGCGGATCGGGGCATCGCGGCCGGTGAGGTCGCGGCCCCGGCATCGGGGCCCGCTGCCGGGGCTAGCGTTCGGTGAGGGTGACGCAGGCGACGCGGGGGCCGGCACTGCCGGCCTCGGCGCCGGTGGTGAGGGTCGGCTTGGCGTGGATCACGAGCGACCTGGGCAGCCGGCCGGGGACGAGCGCCCAGTCCTGGGTGGTGGTGGCGATGGCGTCGCCCCGGATGTCGGTGGTGAAGTCGAGCCAGACCTCGTTCTCCGCGTTCGCCCGGGTGTGGGAGTGCTGGTAGTGCGGCCCGGCGTCCTCCGGTTTGAAACCGCACGCGTTGACGTGCAGGTGCGCCCCGTACGTGCGGCTGTGGAGCATGCCCTTGGCGATGAGCCTGGCGGTGGCGAGCACCGCTCCCGACTCCACGGTGACCTGCGCCGAGGCTCCGGGCGGCACCAGCGCGGTGTCGTAGACGATGGCGGAGGCGCGCGGCGCTGGACCGGTGAACGTGCCGCCTCCGGCGAGGCGGATCCCCTCGGCGCTCGGAACCGCGCCGGGACTGTGCCCGGCCGGATGAGGCGTGGCGACCTGCTCGCCGCAGCCCGCGCAGAGCAGGGCGACGGCGGCGAGAACTCCCAGAATGCGCATCCACGATCTCCTTGACCGGGCCGGAGAAGAGCAGCGCCCACCATATCGAGTGATCATATGACCACGCTGGGTATTGGCCGCTCCCGGCCACGCCGTCCCGGAGATCGGCGACGGGGACCCTGCGGGTACCGCGCGGTGTCCGGGAGGCGTCCGCGCGGAGAGGCGGAGATCACGACGCGGGGCGGACCGTCCTCGCCAGGCCCGTCACGGCGGAGCCGCCTCCATCGGGCCCGTCACGACGGCGACGACCGTGGTGTTCACGGGAAAGGCCCCGCGTTCCGCGAGGGTGAGGACGCCCCACATCATCTTCGCCACGTAGATCCGGTCGAGCGACATCTTGTGCCGGTGGGCGAAGTCGTCGGCGAACGCGTCCAGTTCGGGAGCGCGCCTGGCGTAGCCCCCGGCGTGGAAGTCGTGGTCGATCGTCCAGTTGGCCGACACCTCGCCGTAGGCGGCCGTCTGGAGCCTGGCGACGTCGTCGGCCAGGAACCGCGCTCCCCGCAGGACGGAGAAGCCCAGGGCCCGCCGCCCGGCGGCCAGCCCGGCGGCGATGCCCGCGAGCGTGCCTCCGGTGCCGACGGGGCAGCACACGACGTCGAACGGCACGTCGATCTCCCCGGGGAGTTCGGCGCAGCCGTGGACGGCCCGCTCGTTGCTGCCGCCCTCGGGCAGCAGGTAGAACCGGCCGAACCGCCGGCGGAGCGCCTCGACGACGGGCGCGGTGTCCTTGGCCCGGTAGGTGGTGCGGTCCATGTAGACCAGCCGCATCCCCGAGCCCGCGGCGAAGGCCAGGACGTCGTTGAGCGGCAGGTGCTGCTCGCCCCGGATGACGCCGACGGTCCGGAACCCGAAGCGGGCCCCGGCCGCGGCGACGGCCCGCACGTGGTTGGAGTAGGCGCCGCCGAAGGTCAGCAGGGTCTCGTGGCCCAGCTCGGCGGCCCGCGCCAGGTTGTACTTGAGCTTGCGCCACTTGTTGCCCGGCAGGAGGGGGTGGATCAGGTCGTCGCGCTTCAGGATCACGCGTACGCCCGCGCGGGCGAGCCGGGGGTCGTCGAGCTCCACGAGGGGCGAGGGCGGCGTCCGGCCGAACTCCACGAGGAGCGAGGACGGCATCCGGCCGAACTCCACGAGGAGCGAGGACGGCATCCGGTCGAACTCCGTGAGGGGCTCAGGCCGAGCCCGGTCGAACTCCGCGAGAGGTGAGGGAGACGTCCGGCCGGACTCCGTGACGGGCGCGGGCGGCGTCCGGCCGGGCTCCCGCGGTCCGTCGTGTCTCAGGTCGGTCATGGTCGGCCGAGGAGCGGTTCAGGCGTTGGCCGAGGCTATCTCGTCGATGCGGGCGGCGAGGGTGAAGTCGAGCTCCGTCAGGCCCCCCGCGCTGTGCGTGCTGAGCGCCAGGTGGAGGGTACGCCAGCGGATGTCGATGTCGGGGTGGTGGTCGAGCTTCTCGGCCTCGACCGCGATCTCGTCGACGATGCGGATCGCGGTCGGGAAGTCGGTGGCGTCGATCGTGCGGCGGATCTCGTCGCCCTCGCGCCGCCACCCGGGCAGGCCGGTCAGCCGATCGTCCACCGCGGAGTCGTCAAGCAGGTTCATCCTCCCAGGAGATCATGTCTCCGGCGAAGACGCCAAGCCTGGGCAGGCTTCCGGCGCGCCGGGCCATCGCCATGATGCCCTGGGCCATGGACGTGGCGTGGCTGGCCTGGTCGAGGAGGGGCTCCAGCTCGGGCAGCAGGCCGGGCAGCCGGGCGAGGCTCCATTCGTGCCAGTCCGACAGGCGGGTGCCGCCGCTGTCGGGGTCCTCGGCGCGGTAGGCGGCCAGGACCGGGCACTCCCGGTGGATGCGGAGCAGCCAGCTCTCGATGTCGGCGTTGAGGGCGGCGATGCGGGAGGGGGCGGCGTACAGCCAGCCGTCGTCGCCGATGCGGTCGGACTCGCCGGGGGCGGCCGGGTAGGAGCGGACCACCGTGCCGTGCAGGAACAGGCCGCTTGCCACCATCAGCTGGCGGCCCTCGCACCAGTCGAGCGCCCCGCGCAGGGGCACCGGGACGGTGTCGACGATGACCGCGCGCTGGGAGGTGCTGGGCTGCCGGGCGAAGCGTACGTGCACCTCGGCCCACATGTAGTAGCTCGCCTCCCCCGCGCCGAAGAAGGGGAAGGGGAAGTCGGGGTCGAGGTGGGCCATGTGCCGGGTTCTCCGTGGGGAGGGGACAGGAGTCGTTCCGAATATGAACGACTCCCGACGACACTCCCGGGATTACTCGCCGGAGCGCTTAATCTGACCAGATCCGGTCATTTGACGGCGCCGGAGGTGAGACCCGACTGGATCTGGCGCTGGAAGATGATGTAAATGATCATCACCGGGATGATGGCCATGCTCAGCGCGGCGAACAGCCCCGGCCAGTCGGCCTCGTACCCGGCGCTGGTGGAGATGTTGGCGACGCCCTGGGTGATCACCCATTTGTCCTCGACGTTGCCGGAGAGCAGCACGATCGGCAGAAGATACTGGTTCCACTGACCCAGGATGTTGAAGATCGTGATGCTGATCAGGCCCGGCTTGGCCATCGGCATCATGACCTGGAAGAACGTCCGGGTGTGCGAGCAGCCGTCCATCATCGCCGCCTCTGCCACCGAGGTGGGTAGCGTCTTGAAGAACGCAGACAGGAAGAAGACGGTGAACGGCAGCGAGTAGGCGATGTAGACCAGGATCAGGCCGAGGTGGGTGTCGATCAGGCCCAGGTTCTTCACCACGAAGAACAGCGGGACCAGCGCGAGGAAGACCGGGAAGGTCATGCCCGACACGAACAGGAAGTAGACGAGCCTGTTGCCGGGGAAGGTGTAGCGCGCCAGCACGTACGCGGCCATCGAGCCCAGGAGCATGGTGCCCGCCGTGCTGCACGCCACCACGAAGACGGTGTTCAGCATGTACTGGCCGATGTGGGCCTTCTCCCAGGCCCGGCCCCAGGCGTCCCAGCCGAAGGTGGCCGGGAGGGTGATGGCGTCCCCGAAGATCTCGGTGTTGGTCTTGAACGACGACAGGAACGTCCAGACGATCGGGCCGACGATCAGGATCGCCCAGACCAGCAGCGCGACGTGGGACAGCGCGCCGAAGATCCCGAGCGGGTTCCTCGCGCGGCGTCTGACGGGCGCGGGGGCGGCGGGGCGGGTGGCGTCGGGCTTGCGCGCCGTGTCCGTGGCCATCAGAACTCGATCCTCTCGCGCCGGGTCACGCGAAGGGTGAGGGCGGCGAACGTGATGGTCATGAAGAACAGCGCCACGCCCATCGCAGACGCGTAACCGAACTTGGAGAAGTTGAACGCCGTGCGCCAGATCTCCATCGGCAGCACCGTCGTGGAGTTGTCCGGCCCGCCCCGGTCGACCGAGAGGACCTGGACCAGGGCGAAGGCGTCGAAGGCGGCGATGCCGAGATAGACCCAGGCGACCTGCATGGTGTCCCACAGCAGCGGGATCGTGATCCTGAAGAACAGGGTGAACCGGCCCGCGCCGTCCAGCGCGGCGGCCTCGAACACGTCCTTGGGGATGGAGGACATGCCCGCGGAGAACAGGACCACGTAGAAGCCGACGGCCTGCCAGACCATCACCGCGATGATCGAGAGCAGCGCGATGTCCGGGTCGATGAGCCAGCCGACCGGGTCGACGCCGATCTTGCCGAGCAGGCCGTTGATCACGCCGGTGCCGTCCGGGCGGTAGATCGCCTGGAAGAGCACGCCGACGATGGCCACGGCCAGGACCTGGGGCAGGAAGAAGATCACACGATAGACCTTCGAGCCCCAGATCCCGGTCATCTGGCCGCCCCGCTGCCCGCCGCTCAGGTTGAGCAGGAAGGCGAAGAACAGGGCGATCACGATCGTGACCAGCGGCATGACAAGCAACAGAACACCGTGGTGCCGCACCGCGGCCCAGAAGACCTCGTCGTCAAAGAGCCTGGTGAAGTTCTCCAGGCCGATGAACTGGGGGTTCGCCGAGATGCCCTTCCAGTTGGTCATCGAGATGTAGAAAGCCTGTATGTACGGGCTGATCACGAAGACCACGTAGAGAAGGACCGGCGCGGCCAGGAAGCCGACGATGAACGGATACTTGCCCTGCCGCATCGGGAGCTACACCGTCCGGTTCTGCTTGGTGATGGACGAGTCGGCCTTGGTCTTGTCGGCGGCCTTCTGCATCTTCTCGCAGAACTCGTCGGCGGAGATGCGGCCGAACATGAGCGCGTTGGTCTGCTTGCGCAGCTCGGTCTCGAACTCCTTGTACCAGTTCTCGAAGCTGCTGAAGGTGACGATGTTCTGGCCGGCGGCGGTCTGCGCGGCGCTGAGGCTCGCGTTGCCGGGCGACAGCTCCAGGCCGTCGGCGGCACCGGTCACGACGGTGATGTTGCCCGACTTCTCGGTGAAGCCCCTCGCGCCCTCCTTGGAGAGCATGATGCGCAGGTACTCCAGGCCGCCCTTGGGGTTCTTGGCCTTGGCGGGGACGATGTAGGCCTCGCCGGCGGCGGCGCGGATGGCCTCGAACGGCAGCTTGTCGGCCGCGGTGACGCTGGGGGTGGGCGTCAGCGCGTACTTGAAGGTGTCCGGGGTCTGGGCCTTCTGCTCGTTCTCCAGCCAGGAGCCGGAGGGGTACAGCGCGACCTTGCCCTGGTTCTGGCGGAGCTGCACCTCGGTGTGGATCAGGCCCTCGAAGGACTTGTCCATGTACTTGGCGATCTCGGCCCAGGCGGCGGCGGACTGCTTCATGGCGTCGCGCTGCCAGACACCGTCGACGAGGTTGTCGACGTCGACGAGGATCTGGTTGCCCTCGATCTTCGCGGCGGAGATGAGGATCATCCAGTACGCGTAGTAGGAGGCGTTCTTGCCCGCGTACGCGAAGGGGGTGATCCCGGCGGCCTTGGCCTTCTCCGCGAAGGCCTTGAACTCGTCGAAGGTCTTCGGCGGGGTCCAGCCGTTCTTCTCGAACAGCGCGGAGTCGTACCAGAGGCCGTACGCGGAGAAGACGTAGTTCATCAGGTACGGCTTGCCGCTGATGAGGCCCGACTCGACGGTGCCCGGCGCGACCATGTCGCGCACCTTCTTGCTCGGGTCGTCGATCGAGGGGGCGTCCCACAGCTCGGTGAGCTCCAGGAGCTGGCCCTCCTGCTGCAGGGCGCCGTTGTCCATCAGGTCGGTGCCGGAGTTGGCGATCATGTCGGGGACGTCGCCGCCGGCGAACCGCGGCTGCAGGGTCTGCGCGATCTGCTGGGTGGCGACGTGCTTGACCTGGGCCTGCGGGAACGCCTTCTTGTACAGCGGCTCGTGGACCTCGGTCGCGTAGCTGTCCCCGAGGCCGCCCTTGAAGATGACGACCTCAAGAGGCGCGTCGGCGGCGACGCCGAACGGGTTCTTCGCGGAGACCGCGCCGCCCGCGGAGGGGGCCGCGGAGGCCGGGGCGGCGGGGGCCGCGCCGCCGCCGGTGGCGCAGGCGGTGAGCAGCCCGGCGCCGGGACCGGCGACCAGAGCGGTCATGCCGATCCGGCGGAGCATCTGCCGCCGAGTGATATCTCCGGGCGTACCAGCCGATTTGGACATGTAACCCTCCTGGACGGGGGATCAATTAGGAAAGTTTCCTAAACGTTTGCCCGAAGGTACGTACCCCCGGAGTCCACCGTCAAGGGCTCGTAGCCGGTCTAGACCGAGCCGTGATGTCCTCGCGACATATCCGGTAGAAACCAAACGCCAGGGAAGTGCAATCCAATGACAGAACGGCACACAGTAGCCAATATTTCCCGGCAAACCGTTGACGTGCGGTCGATGGGAAGGTAAAGGAACCGTGTTCTCCGGCCATCATGGGGTGACAACCGGTCTAGACCAGATAATGGGGGTTTGCCGCCTGGTATCGCAACCCCCTACTTTTGGGAACATGTTGCTGGCCGAGCAGCGCCGACTGCTGTGTGAGTACGGCCACCGGGCCGCCGCGACCGGACTGGTCGTCGGAACCGCGGGAAATCTCAGCGTGCGCGCGGGCGATCTGGTCGCCGTGACGCCCAGCGGCGTCTCCCTCGACCGGCTGGAGCCCGAGGCCTGCCCGGTCGTCGACATCGAGGGGTATCTCGTCGAGGGCGACCTGCGGCCGTCCTCGGAGACTCCCATGCACCTGGCGGTCTATACGACCACCGGCGCGGGCGCCGTCGTGCACACCCACTCCGTCTTCGGCACCGTGGTCGCCACGACCATGAGCGAGCTGCCGCCGATCCACTACAACGTCCTGCTGCTCGGCGGGGCCGTCAGGGTCGCCGAGTACGCCACCTACGGCACCCCCGAGCTCGCCGCCTCCGTCAGGGCCGCCCTCAAGGACCGGCGGGCCGCGCTGCTGGCCAACCACGGCGGGGTCACGATCGGCGACGACCTGGACGGGGCCTTCGAGGCGACCCGGCTGCTGGAGTGGCTCTGCGAGGTCTACGTACGGGCCAGGAGCGTCGGCGAGCCCCGCGTGCTCACCGAGGAGCAACTCGCCGACGTGGTCCGGCGCGCCTTCGACCCGCCCGCCTTCCCCCGCCGCGAGGACTGACCGCATGCCCCTCCAGCTCACCGGCGCCCCGAGCGACCCGGACCTCATCCGCCTGCCCTGGGACGTCCCGCTGGAGCAGTGGCCCGAGCACCGGCTGGTCTCCCTGCCGCGCGGCATCTCCCGGCACGTGGTGCGCTTCGCCCGCCTGTCGGGCAAGGTGTACGCGATCAAGGAGATCAGCGAGTACTACGCCAAGCGCGAGTACCGCCTGCTGTGGGACCTGAGCCGGATGGACACCCCGTCCGTCGAACCGGTGGCCGTGGTCACCGGGCGGACCGGCGCGGACGGCGAGCCGCTCGACTCGGCGCTCGTCACCCAGCACCTGCAGTTCTCCCTGCCCTACCGCGCGGTCATGTCCGGGACGGTCCGGCCCGAGACGCTCAACCGGCTGCTCGACGCCCTGGCCGTGCTGTTCGTACGGCTGCACATCAGCGGCTTCTACTGGGGCGACTGCTCGCTGTCGAACGTCCTGTTCCGCAGGGACGCGGGCTCCTTCGCCGCCTACCTGGTCGACGCCGAGACCGGCGAGCTGCACCCCATGCTCAGCGAGGGCCAGCGGCTGTACGACATCGACGTCGCGCACACCAACATCTTCGGCGAGATGCTCGACCTGGAGGCGGGCGAGCTGCTGCACCCCTCCATCGACCCCGAGCAGGTCGCCGACTCGGTCGTCCGCCGCTACCACCGCCTCTGGGGCGAGCTCACCTCCGACGAGATCATCGACGAGGTCGACTGGCACATGATCGACCAGCGGATCCGCCGGCTGAACTCCCTGGGGTTCGACGTCGCGGAGATGATGGTCCGCCGCAAGGCGGGCACCGGGCGGCTGATCGTCCGGCCCAAGGTCGTCGACGCCGGGCACCACCAGCGCAGGCTGCTGCGGCTGACCGGCCTGGACGTGGAGGAGAACCAGGCCAGGCGCCTCCTCAACGACCTCGACTCCTTCCGCGTGTCGCACGGCCTGCGTCACGAGGACGAGGCGATCGTGGCCCACCGCTGGCTGGCCGAGGTCTTCCAGCCCACGGTGCTGGCCGTGCCCCAGGAGCTGCGGGGCAAGCTGGAGCCCGCCCAGTTCTTCCACGAGGTGCTCGACCACCGCTGGTACATGTCGGAGGAGGCCGGGAACGACGTCGGGCTGCCCGCCGCGGTGAATTCCTATGTGAAGAACATTCTTGTTTTCAAGCCGGACGAAAAGGCACTCATCGCCGACGAACCAACGGGTTGATTTCCACCCGGGGTGTATAACTTCCCACTCGGTTGGGGAATCGTATGCCTTCTCCTATCAAAGCCCTAGTCAGGGAGGTTGGTCTCCGAGTGGTTTCCCTACGCTGACCGGGCGACGCCTGAAGTCGCCAGCGAGGGAGAGCACGTGCTCGGAATCGAAGACTGTCTCACCGAGGTGATGGCCATCCCCGGCGCCCTGGACGCGATCCTCATCGATCAGACCAGCGGGACCGCGGTGGCCACCGGCGGTGCGAGCCGCCACGCCGACGTGGAGAGGTCGGCCGCGGGGCTGAGCGAGACCCTGCGCGCGACGCTCGACGGGCTCGCCTTCGCCTCCCCCGGCGGTACGGTCCGGATCAACGACATGATCGTCACCACGGACGGCGGCCACCATTTACTGCGGCCGCTGGAAACGCCTTTCGACGGTCCCCTGGTCATTTACGTCAGGCTCGATCCCGAACGCTCGAACCTGGCACTCGCCCGCCACCGCCTCCAGGCCCTTTCCGGCCGCCTGATCTCGACGTGAGACCGTGCCGACCGTCGAGAACATCCTCAGCGGGCTCGCCGGCGACCACGCCACCGGCTCCCTGCGGCTCGGCAAGGCGGGGGTCATCTACCTCACCGACGGTCGCGTGACCTACGCCGAGAGCGCGGCCGCCCCCCGGCTGGAGGACCTGCTGGGCGCCTGCCGGGGGATATCCGCCCACGCCCTACGGCAGGCCAGGCAGGCCGCCACCCGGCAGCCGCCGGACCCGCGGCCGTCGGGAGGCGAGCGGCTGGTCGCGCAGGGCCTGCTCACCAGGGGGGAGCTGGAGTTCTGCGTGCTGAGCACGGTGCTCGACGCCGCGTACTTCCTGCTGCAGGCCACCGGGCACCGGCCCAGGTTCCGGCGGGGAGAGCGGCACTGGCTCGGACCGCAGTGGTACTTCGACGCGACCGGCCTGCTCCGGGAGTGCGAGCGGAGGAAGGCGCAGTTGGAACAGACCTGGCCGTCCGCGGAGCTGGACACGCTCCCGGTCGTCCCGCTGGGGCGCATCAGTGCCCAGCGGGTGGTGCTGAGCTCGCTCCAGTGGGAGGTGCTGGTCGGCGCCGACTCCACGTCGACCCCGGCCGACCTGGCGCGCAAGCTGGGCCGTCCCGCGTACTCGGTGCTGCTCGCCGTACGGCAGCTCGCCTCGTCCGGACTGCTCCGCGTCCCGGGGCCCGGTCCGGCCGAGGTTCCCGGGGCCCGCGAGGCCCCCGAGGCCCTTGAAGCTCCCGCGGCCCCGGACCCGCTGCCCAGGCGGACGAGGGGCGCCACGGAGATCCCGGCGGCCGGTACGGGCTCTCCCGGGACGTCGGGGTGGCTTCCCAGGGCGAACGGGGACCCGTCCGACGTCAACCTGCTCATCCGGCTCAGGAACGCATTGGAGGCCATGACTTGAGCGACTTGAGCGACTTGAGCCCGGTCACATGCCGATAAGGCTGCGGACGCTGAAGCTGATCGGAAGGAGGATGCCGGTGGAACTGCGCGAGGAGATACGGCGCGAGATGGCGGCGCTGCGAGAACGCGTACCCGACGTGAACGGGAGCATCGCGTGCAGCGTCGACGGTCTGACGATAGCGAGCGACCTGGAGAGGGACGGCGAGCAGACCGGCGCGCTCTCCTCCGCCGTGCTGGCCCTCAGCCGCCGGATGACGAGCATGGCCGGCAAGGGCGCCTTCGAGGAGACGCTGATCTCCGGCACCAACGGCTACGCGGCGTTCTACGCCGCCGGACCCAAGATCGTCCTCACGGTCCTGGCGCGCCCGGGTACCAACCTCGGGCTGCTCCGGATCGAGGGCCGCAAGACGGCGGCGAGGCTGGCGGCCGTCAGCTCACGCGTATCGATACCCCAGTGATCGGAGACAGCAATGGGCAACATGGACATCTCGCTCAAGGAGATGATGACGATCGACGGCGCCATCGGCTCGGTCGTCGTCGACTACAACAGCGGGATGGCGCTGGGCGCGCTCGGCGGGTCCAAGGACCTCGACCTCCAGGTGGCGGCCGCGGGCAACACCGAGGTCGTCAAGGCCAAGCTGCGGACCATGGAGTCGCTCGGCCTCAAGGACGGCATCGAGGACATCCTCATCACGCTCGGTACGCAGTACCACATCATCCGCCCGATCTCGGGCCGGAGCGGCAAAGGGCTGTTCCTCTACCTGGCTCTCGACCGGAACCGGGCCAACCTCGCGCTCGCGCGGCACGTCCTGCGCGGCATCGAGGAGAAGCTCGAAGTGTGATCCTCCGGTGCGGCCCGCGCCCCGGGAGGCACGGACCGCACCGGAGCCCTCCCCGAGCTTCCCCGGGCCTCCCCGGGCCTCCCCGGGCCGTTCCGGAGCTTCACCTGAAAGGCCGGAGGTCAACGCCCGGAGTCGGCGGCGGTGGTGAGCTCGTCGATCGCGTCGACGAAGGCGGGCCAGAGCTCGGCGGGCAGGTCGTGGCCCATGCCCGGGAAGGTGATCAGCCGGGCGCCGGGGATCGCGTCGGCCGTGGCGATCCCGGCGGGCAGCGGGACGAGCGGGTCGTCCTCCCCGTGCAGCACGAGAGCCGGGACCGCGAGCTCCTTGAGCCGGGGCGCGCGGTCGCCGGAGGCCATGATCGCGGCCACCTGCCTGGCCGTGCCCGCCGGGTCGTACGACCGGTCGTAGCCCAGCCCGGCGATCTCGGCGTTCCACTCCCGGTCGAACGGGTAGCCGGGCGAGCCGACTGCCGCGCAGTTGTCGAGGGCCCGCCGGATCGCGCTCTCGCGGTCGGGCGTGAAGGCCGGCATGAGCACGTCGGGGTCGGTCAGCAGGGCAGCCCCCGGGCTCGGGGTGGACATGATCGAGGTGAGGCTGCGCACCCGGTGCGGGTGGCGGATCGCGAGTGACTGCGCGATCATCCCGCCCATCGAGAGGCCGACCACGTGAGCCGTGTCCCAGCCGAGCGCGTCGAGCAGCCCGGCGGAGTCGTCGGCCATGTCGCCCAGCAGGTAGGGGACCTCTCCGCTCCCGTCGAGGGCGGGCGTCCCCGCCTCGCCCAGGTGGGTGCTCTCGCCGCTGTCGCGGTTGTCGAAACGCACCACGTGGTACCCGCGATCCGCGAGCAGCGCGCAGAACCTCTCGTCCCACTGGATCATCTGGCAACCGAGGCCCGTGATCAGCAGGAGGGGCCGGGCCCCCGGGAAGCCGAAGGTTTCGTAGGCGATCTCGATGCCGTTCGCCGGGGCCCGCAGAGTCATGGCGCTCCTACCGTCCTTGCTGGTTACGCGGGACAGAATGCCATTCGGGGGAAAGCCGGCCACCGGCGGGGTGGGATCTCCCCCGGGAGGGCCATGGCCGGGGCCCCGCCAAAGAGAGTCGGAGCGGGGGAACTCCGGCGGGGCGCGACCTCCGGCTCAGTTCTTCCCGGCGCCGATCCCGGCGGCGCGGGCGCCGGCGACGGCCACGCCCGCCGGGGTGTGCAGGGAGGCGGGCTCGACCATGACCTTGGGCTTGCCGGCCCACGGCCGCACCGCGGCGCTCGCCAGCTGGGTCTGCACGCCTATGCCCAGTTCCTGGGCCTTGGCGAAGACGACCGTCGGGGGCTTGGCCGGGCTGTTGTCCCTGCGGCTCCAGGCGCCGGTGGAGAACGCGACGGGGTGGTTCTTGATCCCCGTACCGCCGCCCCACTTGGTGACCACGTACTTGATGTCGATGTGGCCCATGCCGCCGTTGCCGTCCACGCCGAGCGTGCCGGCGTTGAACGTTCCACCGGTCAGGTCGGCGAAGGTCTTGGCGTCGATGTCGATCATGATGCCCTGGTTCGAGGGCGAGCCGGGACCGCGGTCGCCGACGAAGAACTTGGCCTTCTTGCCCTTGTAGATGAGGTAGCCCTCGGTGAGCAGGGGCCAGCTCGGGCTGGCGATCATGCCCTTCTGCATCGGCCTGCCGCTCGCGGGCAGACCGGTGTCACCGGCCCGGCCGGAGGAGTCGTCCCAGAAGTAGGAGGCCGTGGTCGCGCCCTGGAGGAGGACGGTCTCGGCACTGGCCTTCGCCACGCCGACCTCGGGGTCGGCGGTGGCGGCGAAGCAGGTGGTGGCGGGCAGCGCCAGGGCGACACCGGCGGAGGCGAGGACGCTCGCACCGACCAGGGCGGCGGCCGCGAGACGCTTGCCGCGAGGATTGTCGTTCTGCCAGGTGGACTTGCTCAGGCCGTTCTTGTGCATACCAAAGAAGGGGCGCATGGAGAAAAGGCTCTTTCGCGAGGGAACGGGGCAGCCATGTGCGACACACCGAAGGGGGTGCACTGGCGGGGACGCGCTCGTCGGAAAAGGGGGCGTAGCCGGAATCTCAGGCAATCGCTACGCGGAGCACGATCTGGAAGCTGCCGCGATCGGGGCGGCGAGAGGGTCGGGGGGACGGGGGATGTCGGGGGGAAGAAAAGTCAGGTGGTCGGCACGGACACGGGGTGCACCGACGTGGTGACGCGGTGATCCATGAGGGGATCTCCTCTCCATCTCGTCTACCGGGTTAGCTGACGGGTTCGGGCGGTGGAGTTGCCCTATCGCCGCGCGGTCGCGGCGGATTCACCCCGGAAAAGTGGTTCCCCGGCTCCGGAGCCCGTAGGGGCCCTCGGGATTCGACGTCGGCCGGCCGCTCCCTCTTGTGAAGGGCAGGTCGCCTACCGATAACTGTGGACACTACCCACCAAAACCGGACAAAGCAAAGCAAACACCATGAAAACCCCAGAAGATCTACCTACAACCTTCAAGGAAGCCTCATCGATCGCCCCATCAGGCCAACAACCGTCCTACCAGCACGGATGTCTCCCCCATGTCGAGGATCGCCTCCGGAACCCCGCCCCGGCCCCGTTTCCGGGCCTCATCCCGGGACGTCGCGCCCACGGGTCCCGTACGGGGGGAATCACGCCTCGCGGGTCGAGCCCACACCGGCCGATCCCCGTCCCGGGACACCACGCCCGCCGGGCCCCGCCCCGTTCAGTCCCACCAGAACGACCAGGCGTTCCTGCCCTTGATCTGCTCGGCGTAGTCGATGAGGTTCCCCGCCCCCTGGATGATGCTGTCGGGGCAGAACGTCCAGTGCTCAGCGGCGACGTGCAGGGCGTGCTCCGAGGTCGTCGGGGGCGCGGCGACGCTGAGGTCGAGGGTGTTGAAGCCCATCCCGACCACCCGTACCCCGAACCTGTCCTCCCAGCTCCGCACGACGGCCGCGAGCGGGACCATCCACTCGTTGTGGTTCAGGGCGCCCTGCCAGCCCATGACGGCGAGGGCGTCGGCCCCGCGCTCGACCGCGACGAGCCCGAGCGGGGTCCTGCGCTCGGCCACCAGACCGGCGTACCAGTCGGCGACCACGCCGGGATCGGCGGCGAGCCTGCCCGAGGGGGCCGGTCCCGGACACTCGGGACCGAAGGGGTCGAGCAGCTCCAGCTGGTCGGCGTTGGCCCTGGCGATCCAGTCGGACCACACCTCGGCCATGAACGCGGCGGCGTGGTAGTTGTCGATCTGCCCGGCCGTGTCCGGGGCGATCTGGCCGGCCGACCAGGGCTGGACGGAGTCCTCAAGCAGCACCGGCCACAGGCCCGACCGCTCGTGCTGGGCCCTCAGCCGGGCCCAGTACTCGCCGGAGACCGCCACCTCGCTGAGCCAGAACGCCGGACGGCGACGGACGGCGAGCTGAGCGTAACCGGGGTCGGGCCACACCACGTCCCCCGGCGGCAGCTCCACCGAGAGCCTCCTGCCCGCGCCCTCCCCGGTCCCGTCGCCGCCCTCGCTCCCGTCTGCCCTGTCGGCTCCGTTGGCCCTGTCGGCTTCGTCGGCGAACAGCTGGCCCAGAACTGGCGGAAGTCGCTCGCTCTCGCAATCGCTCATCTCTACCGATCCGATCCTGACCACGGACCAATTTTGGCCTGTCAACCACCCCGAGGGACAGTTCTGCCCTGGTCCAGGCAAAAATTATCGGTATCGCGGAGAACGGAACCGGGTGGGTACCCACCCTCCGCCGCCCTGCCCGGCTGTACGCGATTTGTTGTGCAGTGCAGAACGTTGTGCTGCAAAGTCGCCATGGAGCGGCGTACTCGCCTACCTTGACCAGGTATTCGATTGCCGGATCACAATGGGAATCCGCGATGAGTGAGCCCGCTCCCGAACGCAACCAGTCCGCCTCGCTCCGACGCGCCCTCGCCGTTCTCGCGCACGTGCGCGACCACGCGGGCGCGGGCCACGGCCTGTCGCTCACCCGGCTCGCCGAGGCGCTCGGCCTGTCCAAGAGCACGGTGCTCCGGCTGACCGCCCCGCTCATCGAGGCCAGGCTCCTGGAGCGCGACCGCAGGAGCGGCGCCTACCGGCTGGGCAGCGGCGCCCTGCGCCTCGGGCAGGCCTACCTCTCCACCCTCGACCTGCGGACGGTCGCCGCCGAGGAGTCGCACCGCCTGATGGCGGAGGCCAGGGAGACCGTCCACCTCGTGGTCTACGACCCGCCCGACGTGGTCTACATCGACAAGGTCGAGAACGAGACCAACGTGCGCATGGCCTCGCGCATCGGCAGCCGCAACCCCGTCTACCGCACCGCCGTGGGCAAGGCGATCCTCGCCTGGCAGCCGGAGGAGGCCGTCGAGGAGATCGTGGCCGCCGGGATGCCGCACGTCACCCGGTACACCATCACCGACGCCGCGCGCCTGCGCGCCGAGCTGGGCCGGATCCGGCAGCGGGGCTACTCGGTCGACGACCGGGAGAACGAGCCCGAGGTGCGCTGCGTCGCGGCGCCGATCTTCAACCACAACGACGTCGCCACCTCGGCGATCTCCATCTCGGGCCTCACCTCCCGGATCACCGCCGCGCGGGTGCGAGACCTGGGCCCCCTGGTGGCCGAGGCGGCCCTGCGCATCTCCAGAAAGCTCGGGTCGACCCGATGATCGACGAAATCCACCCGCCGACTCCCTAAGGACCCGTTTTCCATGACTGATCTGGTAACGCTCGGTGAGAGCATGGCGCTGTTCAGCGCGCGGCGCACCGGCCCGCTCAGGCACGCCCGCGACTTCGGGCTCGGCGTGGGCGGCGCGGAGTCGAACGTGGCCATCGGCGTCACCCGCCTCGGCGGGCGCGCGGCCTGGATCGGCAGGGTGGGCGCCGACGAGTTCGGCGAGCTGCTGCGCTCGACGCTGGCCGGTGAGGGCGTCGACGTGCGGGGGATGCGGGTCGACCCCGGGGCGCCCACCGGACTGATGATCAAGAGCAGGCGCACGGCCGAGATGGTCGACGTGCGCTACTACCGCTCGGCGAGCGCCGGATCCCGGCTGCGCCCCTCCGACCTGGACGTCTCGCTGATCCGCTCGGCGCGCGTGCTGCACGTCACGGGTATCACGCTCGCGCTGTCGGCCTCCGCCGCCGAGGCGGTGCGGGCCGCGGTCGCCGAGGCCCGCGACGCGGGCGCGATCGTGTCGATGGACATCAACTACCGTCGCGCCCTGTGGACGCCCGCCGAGGCGTCCGTCGCGCTGCGGGAGATCGTGACCTCCGTGGACGTCCTGTTCGCGACCGAGGCCGAGGCCCGGCTGATCGTCGAGGGTGACGACCCGCTCACCCTGGCCGGGGCCCTGTCGGCCGTCGGCCCGCGCCACGTCCTCATCAAGCGCGGCGCCCTCGGCGCGATCGAGCTCTCCGACGGCGCCGTACGGCACGCGGAGCCCTACCGGGTCGTCGAGCTCGACCCGGTGGGCGCCGGGGACGCCTTCGCCGCGGGCTGGATCGCCGAGACCCTCGCCGGGGCGACCTCCGAGCGGCGGCTGGCCACGGCCTGCGCGGCCGGTGCCTTCGCCGTCACCGCCGACGGCGACTGGGAGAGCCTCCCCCGCCGCGCCGACCTGGACCTGCTGCGCCCGGCCGACGCGGCCGCCACCGTCGACGCGGTCAGCCGCTGACCCGTTAGCCCGTTGGCCCGCTGACCCGCTGACCCGCTGACCCGCTGACCCGCTGACCCGCTACGGCTCGAAGAGGACCAGGGGGTGGCGGCGCACCATTTCCAGGACCGCTCGGCACACCTCTCCGGCCCGGGGAAAGACCGCGCTCATCAGGACGAAGTTCTCACCCACGGTGAGCGGCTCCGACCATGGCGAGGATCCGTAGTTGTCGGCGGTCAGGTCCGGGAAGAGCGCCGTCAGCTCCTCGTAGAAGGCCGCCACCTCCGGGCGCGGCTCCCCGGGCGCGGCTCCGCTCGCGTCCCAGACGAGATAGCGGTGAAGCGCCTCCCGCGCGGTGAGCGGTTCGGCGCCGAACCAGACTCCGAGATCAAAGCTCACACCACATCCCCGTCATCCCGTCCTCGCCCCGGTCGTCCGGCCGTCGGATACTACGGCCCCGATGAGCGTCCGGCATCTCCGCCCGGACACGCGGGAAATGCCCTGCTAGAAAGGATCGATGCGTACCCCGGCGAAGAACACCCGGCAGGCGCCGCGAGCCGGTCACCCCTACCTGTGCGGGGCGGTGGGCGGCCTGTTCCAGCGGATCTCGATCACGGTCGGCTTCTGCTGGGTCAGCGCCCTCGCCGTCCATCTGATGCGGGCCCCCCGGGGTTCCGTACCCGCGCGCCCGGCCTGACCGCTCTCTCGTCCTTGTCGCCGGTGCCGGACGCCGGATACCGGAGCCTTTCGCGTGACCTGTGAACGACGCGTGCCCGGGTGTCCCGGGAGCCGTCCGTCGCGCGGCGGACCCGGAATCCACCGCGTGGCGGACGGCGGCCCGGCTCGCGTCTCGCCCGCGGAGGGGAGTCGGCGGGCGGCGGCGCTCGGTAACGTGCTGCGCATGCCCGGCAGGACGCGCGACCCCGCGAGGATCAAGCTGGTCATCGCGGACGACCAGGCCATGATCCGCGCCGGGTTGCGGTTCGTCGCGGAGGCCGCGCCCGGCATCGAGGTCGTCGGGGAGGCCGGCGACGGGCTGCAGGCCATCTCCGTGGCCCGGCGACTGCGGCCGGACGTGGTGCTGATGGACATCGCGATGCCGCGGATGGACGGCGTGGGCGCCGCCCGGCGGCTGCTCGGGGATCCGCACCCGCCCAGGATCGTCATGCTGACCACCTTCGACACCGACGAGAACCTGCACGCCTCGCTGCGTGCTGGAGTGAACGGCTTCCTCCTCAAGACCTCGTCACCGGAGCAGCTGATCGAGGCGGTACGGGTGGCGGCGTCCGGTGACGCGCTCATCGACCCTGCGGTCACCACGCGGGTGATCACCTCGTTCGCCGCGTGCCGCGAGCCGGTCGTACCGCCCCCTCCGCCCCCGCCGCCCGAGCTGTCCACGCTCACCCAGCGTGAGCGTGAGGTGCTGCGCCTGATGACCAGGGGCATGTCCGATCTTGAGATAGCGAGCGAGTTGCGTGTCGGCGATGTGACCGTGAGGACCTACGTCGCCCGGGTGCTGCGGAAGCTCGGCGTGCGGGACCGGAGCCAGGCCGTCGCGTTCGCCTACGAGGCCGGGTTCGTGAGCCCCGGCCGGCGGGGCCGCACGTGCTGAGGAGGCTGCTCCGCGACTGGCGGCCGACCTGGCTGGACGTCCTGCTCTCCCTCGCCGTGGGAACCGCCGGGCTCGTCGAGTCCTTCGGCCGCCAGGGTTCCCTGCCCGGCCAGATCGGCGACCCGGCGCCGATGGCGGCGGGCGCGGTCGTCGCCGGGACGACGCTGCTGCTCCGGCGCCGGTTCCCCGTGACCGTGCTCCTCGCGCTGATCGCGGTCGGCCTGGCCGTACGGGCGCTGTCGGGTGGCGGCTACTACGCCGCCTGGCACTTCTACTCGACACTCATCCTCGTCCACACCGTGGCCGGCTCCACGGAACCGCGGAGCCGCCGCGGGGTCGCGGGACTGGCGTGCGTGCTGGCGGCGTACGTCTTCCTGCAGACTTTCCAGCGCAACGACGTCGCCGAAGTCATGATCGGCGCCGTCTTCATGGGGGTGGCGTACGGGAGCGGCATCCTGCTGCGCCGCCAGATCGACCGGACGTCACGGCTGGCCGAACGCGCCACGCGCCTTGAGGTGGAGCGTGAGGCGCGGGCCCGGCGGGCGGTGGCGGAGGAACGGACCAGGATCGCCAGGGAGCTCCACGACATCGTCTCGCACAACGTGAGCGTCATGACCCTGTACACGGGCGTGGTACGGATGCGGCTCGGCGACGAGCACGCGCGAGAGCGCGACATGCTGCTCGGGGTCGAGCAGGCCGGCCGTGAGGCGGTCGAGGAGCTCCGGCTCATGCTGGGGATGCTCCGCGGGACCGCCGGTCCCGGCCCCGACGCCCTCCAGCCGGACCTGGACCAGCTGGACGAGCTGGTCACGCACGTCAGGGAGGCCGGGCTGGACGTCCGCCTCCGGATCGTCGGCGAGCCCCGGCCCCTGCCGCCGGGACTCGGGCTGTCGGCCTACCGCGTGATCCAGGAGGCTCTGACGAACGTGCTGAAGCACGCCCACGCCACCGGGGCCGGCATCGTCATCACCTACGGCCGGACCGGGCTGGACGTGGAGATCACCGACGACGGCACGGGCGACGGCTCTGAAGGACATGGCTCCGGAAGACACGGCTCCGACGGACGTGGCTCTGACGGACACGGTCTGATCGGGATGCGTGAGCGGGCCGCGATGCACGGCGGTGAGCTGTCCGCCGGTTCCGTACCCGGCGGCGGTTACCGGGTGGTCGCCCGCTTCCCGCTGGACGCCCCGGCGGGGATCCGCTGAGTCTCCCCCTGCCCGTCCTGCCCGTCCTGCCCGGCCCACTCCGCGTCGCTCATCCGCAGCATCCACAGCCCGATCGCGCCGGAACCGGCCAGGTAGAGCAGGCCACCCGCGACCGTACCGACCGGGAAGACCGGTGCGGAGAGAATGCCCGCGAGCATCGCGAAGGGAGCCGACCAGGCCCACCACGGCCCGCGACGGGCGTAGGCCAGGGCCAGCCCGAGCAGGAACAGGCCCAGCAGCCCGAGGAAGCCCGGGATCTGGAACCCGAAGGTGGCGCCGGGGTCGGCGAACGCCTCGTCGGCGAGCCGCGCGCCCTCGGCGGGCGGCAGGGCGCGTTCGAGGCGGGAGTAGAAGAAGTCACCCAGCATCAGCCCGGAGAAGTTCACGACACCGAGCAGCGCGAGACCACCGGCGAGGTGGCCGAGGACGACTCCCCGGTGCCGGATGAGGTGGATCATCCCGATGATCCCCGGGACCATCAGCACCCAGCTCCAGTGCAGGAGCGAGGCGCTGACCGAGACCTGGTCCGGATACCTCCCGTAGACGCCGACGGTGTCACCCCCCTGCCGGAGCGCCGGGTCGGCGGCGATGCCCGCGATGTAGACGAGCGGCGCGACGACGAGGCACGCCCCCGCCACCAACCTGCGGAAACCGATCGGATCGGAGAGTACTGACATGCGATCTTCCTTTGCGTTCCGGCCCGCGCCGGGGTGGGCGGGGTGGGGACGGGAACGCTAGGCGGCGACGGCGTCGCGGGCGTCCTCCTCATGGCCTATCCGCGCTCCCCCACACAGCGGACCGCGCCTCCGCACTCCCCCCACCGGCGGACCACACGTCTCTCCGCCACCTGCCGAGCCCGTCCGGCACGCGGAAGGCGAAGCCGTTCATCGAGGCGTGCCGCGTTCCTCGACGGCACCCCAAGATCCACAACTCATGGGGGGCATCCCCGAACCCGCCGCCTCACAGGGAAGGATCTCTCAAGTATTTACTCTAAGTAATCAAATTACTACTCTATGTATGCGTTTCGTGACACTCACCCCCAGGGAGGTCCCAAGATGAGCATGATCCAGTCTGGCAAACCGACCCCGAACTCCGACTCTCCCACCGCCACGAGGGCCGGTGACATCAGCACCTTCACCCGGGTCACCTACCCCACGCCTTTCCCACGGGGGGCGGAGGTGATCCTCCACACCACCGTGCAGACCTTCAACGGCGCCGACACCCCCGGCGCCCGGCTCCACAACGCCGACAACAGCGGGTTCCACATCCGCCTCAACGAGATCCACGGCCAGGGCAACGTGGGCACCGGCGACGGCCGCCACACCAACGAGACCATCGGCTGGACCGCCCGCACCGTCCGACCCCACCGCCCCCCTCTGACGGGCGGGCCCTCTCGCGACTCCGGCCCGAACGTCCGAAGGGCTCGCCCCCTGCCAGGGGGCGAGCCCTTCTCTCGTATCGGCGCGTCACTTGTACGACGGCTCTCACGTTCGAGTCCTACCGGCACCACGCCGCCCGCGTCGCCCGGCAGCCGGCAGGGGAACCGCGCCGGGTCCGGGCGTACGCCGGTCCGGCAGACTGGACATGACAGAAAGGGGGTCCCGCCATGACCGACAAGCCCGTCCTGCAGCCCGGGCCCAGCCATCCGATCACGATCACGGCGAACCCGGCCCGGGTCGTCGTCTCGGTGGGGGGCAAGGTGGTCGCCGACTCGCAGCGCGCGCTGACGCTGCAGGAGGCGTCGTACCCGCCGGTGCAGTACGTCCCGATCGCCGACGTCGACCGCTCGCTGCTGGAGCGGACCGACACCGCCACCTACTGCCCGTTCAAGGGCGACGCGAGTTACTACACCGTCACGGTGGACGGGAAGCAGGCGGTGGACGCGGTGTGGTTCTACGAGTCGCCGTACCCGGCCGTCGCCGAGATCAAGGACCACGTCGCCTTCTATCCCGACCGGGTCGACTCCATCGTCGTCGAGTAGCCGTCCGGGGCGCTTTCCCGGTGTCCCGGGTGTTCCCCGCGCGAGGACATTTCCCGGGAGGACGACCGAGCCGAGCGGCGGCCTTGTTCCGGCCGCCGCTCGGGCCGGTAAGGGGCGGTGGGTCAGCTCCACCTGATCGATCGCGCGTCGTCGTTGAAATTGCGGCCGCTGAGCACCGGCATGACCGCCCGGTCGTTCAGGTAACCGGTCGACGGGGAGATGAACCCCGCATAGGCGTAGTGGTTGGTGTAGCAGTTGGCGTGGTTCTTGGACGAGGAGATGCGGTCCCACCAGCTCCGCGGAAGATTGAGCGAGTAATCGCTGTCGGTGGTCGGGCCGGTGCACCTCCGGGGGCCACGGAAGGCGTACGAGGCGCCACCGTAATTTATGTGCTGATACTCGATCCCGATCACCAGCAGGGCCCCGTTGGCCGCGGGGGCCGCTTCGGCGCCGGAGGACTTCTCGCTGCTCCCGAGCAGGGCGTCGAGGGCGGGGTCGTCCACTCCCTCGACGGCGGTGGCCGGGGCGTTGGTGATGGCGCCGTCGGCGGCGAATCGGATCGCCTCGGTGAACGTGGAGAAACAGCGCTCCGTACCCAGCTTGTTCGCCCCTCCGGTCACGTCGACGACACAGTTGTTGACGGGGCCGGGAGCCGGTCCACGGGACGTCGCGACGGCCCCGGCCGGTGCCGGCGCGGAGGCGATCAGGGGCAGGACCGTGCTGAACCCCACCGCGAGGAGGCTCAACCGCCGTACGGTGCCACGCTTGGCTCTGCCACGCTTGGCTCCCTACCGCGATCCGGTCTCGGTTTCCTGGCGCATTTCCTTCTCCTTGCTGCTCTCTCTCGAATTCATGTCGCGCTTGCCGGAATTTCGACAGGGCTTCCCAGCGTCCGAGAAATCTCGTACGCCTGCTTCCCGTCTCGTTTTTTCCGCACTTCTCACGTACCGGTTCGCGCGCCGTCCAATACAGCGTGCCGCGCGTTCACACTTTCCCCATCACGCCCGGCTTGCCAGCAAATACACTCTTTCGAGAGTCACTCGCACCGGCTACTCGACGCGTCGCGTTCGAATGTAAATGGCAGATGGTTTCCCTGAAAGGCGACACGGCGATGTTAATCTGATTATCGAGGCCAGAGTTAGCAATATCCCAACAAGGTTTGCTCGCATGTATATGTCGATATAAATTGCCGTGGCTGCCCGTCGTTCGAGGCCGTCGACCGGGAGCGCGGGGGCGCTCACACCGGTGCGAGCTCGTCCGGCCCCGGCGATATGTCCGGCCCTCGCCCGGACGCGGACACCAGGAATCCGAACGACGTCCTACGCGTCTGACACCTTGTGAATCACACGCGGCTTTTTCGACTGCTCGTGTTCATGGTGTTGTCCGCTGTCACGTTCGGTGCGGTCTCGGCATGTACGGTCCCCTTCGCCGACCGTCAACCGCCGCCGCCATCACCGTCCCGGCCCGCGAAGCTTCCGAAGCCGCCCGAGCTGGATCCCGCTTCCGAGGTGTGGCCCGAAGCGATGTTCACCCTGCCCGCCAGGTTCGGGAAGGAGCCCGACGTCCAGCCGCTCGCCATGCTGAGCGAGACCGAGGCCCTCATGGTCACCCTCGAAATGCGCCCCCGGTTCGTGTCGTACGACCGCCGGACGCGGCGGCACCGGGTGCTGGCCACGGCTCCGAAATGGAGTGAATGCGGTATGTGCTTTGAGATCAAAAGCGTGGCCGTGGGCGAGAAACAGATCGTATGGACCGTTGGGGCCTACCGTTCCGAGCGCTGGAACCCTGGCCTGCGACACGTCGAACTGTGGGCCATGCCGAGGTCGGGCGGGCAGATGAGACTGGTGACCTGGCTGACCGAGCGCCGCAACCGACCCGACGAGCTTTTCGTGGAGGAGGCTAGACGTACTCGCGCCGGACGAGAAGGCGGTGTGACTCCTGGAGCTCTGCCGGCAGGTCGTCCGGGGCGAACCACTTCGCCTCCAGGATCTCGAAATCGTCGATTTCGAGCGTGCCACCGACGAGCTCGGCCTCGTAGGCCACCTCCAGGCGCAACCGGTAGCCGCTCTTCAGGCGGACCAGCTCTCCGACGTGGACCTTAAGCCCGGTCTCCTCCCGCACCTCGCGGCAGACCGTGTCCTCGAAGGTCTCCGACCTGTTCGCGTAGCCGGTCGGGAGGCCCCACTGCCTGCCCTCCGGCCAGAAGCGGTGCTTCAGCAGGAGGACGTTGCCGTCCTGGTCCCGCACTATGCCGGTCACCCCGACCATGAACGTGGCATGGCGAAGCCAGTTGACGCGCCACTGAAGCGAGCCACTGGCCAGCCTCCAGAGCCGGACGGTCAGCTTCTTCACGGTGAATCCCATCCACGGTCCATGGGCCGGTGCCTGCCTGAAGATCAGACGCTACCCGTTCGGGCCATGACGCCCGAGCCCGGTTTCACGAACCCTGGACGTAATAGGAGTCAACCGCGGGCTGGCCTGTGTAGTTGGGCCCGGCACGGTCGTCGGAGCCGAGGTAGTGGTAGGGCAGCTCGACGACGCGCCGGCCTCGGCAGGTGATACGGCGACGCCGGGGGTCGTAGTCCAGCCCGGCCTCCCGCAGCGCTTAGGCCAACCGGCGCCCCGCCGGTACGCCGTCGTCCACGAGGACGCTCCGGGTGTCGAGGTTGCCGACGAGCAGGCCGTCCTCGGCCAGCCAGCCGGCGGCCCGGGACAGGACACCGAGTTTGTCTCCCACGTAGTGCAGGCCGTGGACACAGGTGATCAGGTCGAACGGCTCCTCGGGCTCCCAGCCGGTGATCGAGGCGGTGACCAGCCGGAGTTTCGGCGGGCGTGACGGCCCGGCGAAGAAGTCGACCAGGTCGACACCGACGATCTCCGCCTCGTCCCCCAGCTGTCGGGAGGCCTCGAAGAGAGCGCGGGCCGAACCGCAACACAGGTCGAGCCAGCGCACCCGTCGTCCGGTCCGCATCCGCTCACGCAGGACCTCCAGCACGTCGATGCCCAGCTCCCGGCCGTACCCGTTGGAACCGGTCAGCCCCCGCTCCCGGTTCATCACCCGGTTCGCCACCACCGACGAGCGCTCCAACGCCTCGTCATCGAGCAGTTTCGCCAAGGAGGTCGCTTCCTCTCGTCGGTCACCGCGGCTGTCCTGTGGAAGCCGGACCGGCGCTTGACGACGCCACGTGTCGTGCTTCCCGTCAGGCCAGCCGGTCGAACTCACCGATCTTGGCGCCATCGACGAAGGTCCGCCACTCGGCGGGGGTGAAGAGAAGCTTGGGACCCCGGGGGTCCTTGCTGTCGCGGACCGCCACCACACCCGGCAGGTTCGCGGCCACCTCGACACACTGGCCGCCATTACCCGAGGAACGCGATGACTTCCGCCACACAGCGGCACTCAGGTCCATTCCCGTTTCACTTCCTCGATCATTTTGAGGGATACATGCTCAGGATAGGCTCATAGTCGTATCGCTTCATATCGGTTTCTGATGGAAGTCACGAGATCGCAGTCAGTCGTGACATGTCCCTGGGCCGGAGAATCCGCGTGGATGGTTTCCGGCTGCCCACCCGTAAGCTCGGCGATCATGAAAGCTCCCGCCAAACCCGGAAGACAATCCGGGTCGACGATCTGAATGGAAACGGCAGGCTTCTCGGTGATCTTCAGCAAGTGGTCGAGTTGCTCGCGCATCACCTCTGCACCACCTACCCGACGGCGTAACACGCCCGCGTCAATGAGAACCAGAAGCAAGGGAGGGTCGTTTTTTTCGAGGATTCGCTGACGTCGCATGCGCGCCTGAACACGCTCTTCCACCTCCTCAGGGGTCATTCGAGGCTCCTTGGCGAAAAGGTGCCGGGCGTAGGACTCCGTCTGGAGGAGGCCGGGGACGAGAAGAGGGTCCCAGGAGCGGAGGACGAGGGCGGCGGGCTATATTTCCTCGGCCCGGCCGATGAACCAGGCCGGGCCGCTGGGGCGGGCGACGATGTGTCGGCGCAGGTCCGTGAAGTGCGTGCTGCCGTTGGAGCCGAAGAGCAGATCGAGCCGCTCGGCGTCGGATCTCGACGGTGTGCGGGTGGCGGACTCCAGGCGGCTCACCTGCGTCTGTGTGCATCCCAGACGTGAGGCGACGGAGCTCCGGGACGGTTGCGCGGCCTCGCGCAGGCGGCGCATCTCGGATCCGAAACGCGCGTGCGAGGATCCGGGCTCCGGGGGAGGGCTCGACGCTCATCGCATTCCTCCTGAAATAGAGAAAAACGGCTTTTTGGGTTAATGGGCGATGTCAGCTCTTGGTATCGACAGGCCGACCGTCGGCATTTTCAGCTGTCTCTCGGGTTGCCGATCCGGTTATGCCCTCACCTCTCATGAGGGCAATCTAATCACACGTCCTCTTGATTCGACAGGACGGAATGGAAAGCATCCCATCGCCTTTAAACCGGAGACGAGACGAGCGATGAATGACCAGAACGGCGACCTTTCACGCCTCGGTCGTGTTCGCCGGGGGCATCCGGAGGACAGGAGCATCACGGCGGTCGAGCGGCACGAGCGATTCGTCCATCCGACCCGGCTCGGCCGGGATCTGCACCGCCTCGGCGTGTGCACCTCGCCGGTCCTCCCGGTGGCGGGGCAGCCGATTCTGGAGATTCGTACGGTGACGGGCACGGCACTGGTCAGGATCACGGTCGTCCGGCGCCACTGCGGGTGGGCGTTCGTCTGGCGGCCCTGGTGGGCGCGGCTGTGGCAGCGCGGGGAATGGGTCTCGGCGGAGGCCGACAACGCGGCCGACATGATCATGTCGGCGGTGGCCGCGTGAGCTCCGAGCAGGAGGCAGCGGGGGAAGAGGGCGACCGCCCCGGACATCTCGGTGACGGAACTTCAACGATGCCACGGCAGGAAGCCGGACGCCACGACACGATGCCGTGGACGTGTGGGCCGTACAGCGCGTGGCGGAAGGTGTTTCCCGGGCGGGTGGAGTCCGTGCCGGAGGCTCGGGCCTGGGTGCGCGATCTGCTCGCCGGGTGAGCCGGAGCCTCGGTGCTCGACGACGTGCCGCTCCTGCTGAGCGAGCTGGCCACGAACGCCGTGGCCCACTCCGGCTCCGGGCGTACGGCGGACGGACGGGTGGCCGTCTACGTGGCGCGTACCAGCACGACGGTCCACGTGGAGGTCACCGGCGACGGGTCCGTCACGAGCGCGCCCGCCGTGCGCGTGCCGGAGGCGGACGACGACGGCGGGCGGGGGTTGTGGCTGGTGGAAATGGTCGCGGCCGGGTGGGGGTCACACCGCGACGGCGCGAGCGGGTCGGTCTGGTTCCAGGTGAACGAGTGATTCACCGTCCAGCGAGTGCGGCAGAGGTCAGTTGGCCCAGGTCGCGTTCTTCAGGATTCCGGCCAGGCCCGGGGTGGCCCACTGGTCGACGACGAGGATCTTCGACTGCGGCAGGTACCACTCGCGCTGGTTGAACGTCGACTTCTGCCCGCCGTCGCTGTACGACACACACCGGCCGGGCCAGACCCGGTAGTGCGCCTTGTGCGCCACCCCGATGTTCCGGTAGCCGACCACGATCGCCTTGCCGATGACCTGGCCGTACTTGGGGTTGGACGGGCAGCGCTGCACGTCGGAGGCCGGGTAGTACGGGCCCTGCGTGGGGTCGTAGCGCCGGAAGCCCTCTCCCCCGAACTTGAGTGTCTTCGGTCCCATGACCCAGAAGCTGTCGCACCCGGGCTGGAAGTAGCCACGGTTGGGCCGTGCGCAGGCACCGGTCACCACCTGGACCCGGTCCGCGGTCCCGTACACCCGCCAGGAGCTCGGGATCTCCAGGGTGAGCCCGCCGCGCAGGCGCAACAGCGCGGTGGACGCGTCGGAGGTGGCGGACGCGGGGAGCTGGGCCGACAGCACGGCGGCTCCGGCCACAGCCGCCACCGCGATCGTTCTCTTCATCATGGCGGCGACGATATGGAGTCCGGCTTGTCGCCGGCTTGCAGGTCTCTTGCCCGCGAAAGGCTCCGGATCTCCTGCCCGCGAGAGGCCCCGGGCCCACGATCGGCAGGCGGGTGGACGGCGACGACATACCGCTGGGTATGCTCGCTGACGCGGATGGCCCCCGTCCGGTGACGCCGGTAAGAACCGCGAGAGAGGAGCCGGGCGTGTTCACCGCTCCGAGCAACCCCGAGTCCGTTTTCACCTACGGTGCCCCCGCCCTGAAGTTCGGGCAGGGTGCCTCGGCCGAGATCGGCTTCGATCTCGGGCAGTACGGCGTGCGCCGCGTCCTCGTCGTCACCGACCCGGGGGTGGCCGCGACCGGCGCGCCGCGGCGGATCGCCGAGCAGCTGGCGGGCTTCGGCATGGAGGCGAGCGTGTACGACGGCGTGCGCGTCGAGCCGACGGACGAGAGCCTGCTCGCGGCCATCGAGCACGCCCGCGCCTCCGGCCCTTGGGACGCCTTCGTCGCCGTCGGGGGCGGGTCGAGCATCGACACCGCGAAGGCCGTCAACCTGCTCACCACCAACCCGGGCGAGCTGATGGACTACGTCAACGCGCCCGTGGGGGGCGGCCTGGCGCCGTCGCGGCCACTCAAACCGCTGGTCGCGGTGCCCACGACGACGGGTACCGGGTCGGAGAGCACCACGATCTGCGTGCTCGACGTGCTGGACCTGAAGGTCAAGACCGGGATCAGCCACGCCCGGCTCCGCCCGGTCCTCGCGGTCGTCGACCCGGACCTGACGATCTCCCAGCCTCCGGGGGTCACCGCCGCCTCCGGGATGGACATCCTCTGTCACGCCCTGGAGAGCTACACCGCCCGCCCGTACACCTCCTACGAGCGCAAGCGTCCCGAGGAGCGCGTCCCGTACTGCGGCTCGAACCCGGTGGCCGACATGTGGTCCGAGCGGGCGCTGCAGCTGCTCGCGCGGTCCTTCCGCGCCGCCGTACGCGACGGGGACGACAACGAGGCGAGGGCGCGGATGGCGCTGGCGGCGACGTTCGCCGGGCTGGGGTTCGGCAACGCGGGCGTGCACATCCCGCACGCCAACGCCTACCCGATCGCCGGTCGGGTGAGGGACTTCCGTCCCGAGGGCTACCCGGGGGACGAGCCGATGGTGCCGCACGGGATGGCCGTCGCGCTGACCGCTCCCGAGGCCTTCAGGTTCACCTTCGAGGCGCGGCCGGAACGGCACGCGCGAGCGGCCGAGCTGCTCGACCCGTCCGCCGCCAGGCCCGGCGACCTCGCGGAGTTCCTGCCCGGCGTGCTGGCGAGGCTGATGCGCGACGTCGGCATGCCCAACGGCATCGGCGGCGTCGGCTACACCGAGGCGGACGTGCCGGCGCTCGCGGAGGGGACGATGAGGCAGCAGCGGCTGCTCGCCACCGCCCCGCGCCCGGTCGGCGAGGACGACGCGGCCGGGATCCTGTCCCGCTCCATCACCCTGTGGTGAGGGAAGGTGGTCAGGAGACGGGGTCGCCTCCGGTCACCTGACCGCCCTCGTCCTCCCAGGACGCCTCTTCGTCCTTCGAGGTGATCGGGGAGGCGGCGGTGAGGATGCCGGCCGGGCCGGTGGCGGCCTCGGATGTGACGGCCGGTTCGAGCGCTTTCGCGGCGGTGCCGCTCTCGGTGCCCGGCGGGATCACCAGCAGGTTGATCGGCTCCATGCCCACCGGGATCAGGGTGACCACGTGCGGGTCCATGTGCCGGAACCAGCCGATCTTGACCTGGCGGCCGGGAGCCGCGACGCGGTGCGGGATGTCGTCCCACGCCTTCAGGGGCAGGCCCACCCGCAGGACGTGCCGGTCGAGAAGCGCGTCGACGGCGGCGATCAGTCCGGGCAGTTCCACGGTGGCGTCCAGCGAGTACGGCCACCAGGCCCCGTCCACGGCTCCCCTGCGGCCGAGGGCGGGATCCAGGCTGAGGCGTACCTCGGGGGGAGCGGTCGCGGCGACGTCGCCGGAGGTGGAGCACGCTGCCGGGCCCCCGCGCGGGTTCAGTGCAGCATGACGCGTGCCCACTGTCTCCGGGCCACGACGAGGCCCAGCGCTCCCATGGCCAGGAGATAGAGCACACTCACGATCAGGCCGGAGTCGATCTGGCCGAGGGCGCACCCGCGCAGCAGCTGGATGGCGTGGTAGAGGGGGAGCAGCTCCACGATGATCTGTATCACCCGGGGGTAGACGGTGACCGGGTAGAACGTCGTCGCGAAGAGGAACATCGGCAGCAGCACCAGCTGCACGTACTGGAAGTCGGGCCACGCCCTGATGCGCGTCGTCACGGCCAGTCCCGCGCCCCCGAAGGCGAAGGCGACGAGCAGCGTCCCGGCCGCCGCGACCAGGGCGTCCGGCCAGGAGACCAGCCCGAACACCGTGATCACGAGGAGGAAGCCGATCGCGGTGATGAACCCGCGCAGCACCGCCCACGCCACCTCACCGGCGACGATCCCGGTGAGGGACACGGGGGTGAACAGGATCGCCCGGTAGTACCGCTCGTGGGTGAACTTGACGAAGGCGCCCTCCATCGTCTCGTAAAGGGCGCTGTTCATCACCGCCGTGGCGAGCAGGCCGGGCGCGACGAACGCGGCGTAGGTGACGTTCACCCCGTCGACGCCCCCGACGAGCTGCCCGATGCCGACGCCGATGGCGAGCAGGTACAGGATGGGCTCGAAGATCGAGTACATCGCCATGGTCCACGGGTTGCCGCCCGTGTGCACCCGGAGGTTGCGGAACACCAGGAAGTGCGCGCCACCCCAGCGGGGGACGATCTCCAGGTTGTGCGGCATGTCGACCCCTCAGACGTGGATGTGGCGCCGGTACGTGGTCAGGGCGACCGCGACGCCCCCGGCCGTGAGCGCGGCCAGGTAGCCGACGTGGATCGCGGAGGTGAGCGGGGTCGCGGTGCCCAGGCTCAGGGTGCGGCACAGGTCGACGCCGTGCCACAGCGGTGTGACGTACGCCAGCGGGCGCAGCCAGTCCGGGAGCGTCTCGATGGCGAAGAAGGTCCCGGAGAACAGGTACATCGGCATCAGCACGAACCGGAACACCGTGTTGAGGGTGTTGAACGTGGTGACGGTCACCGTCCACGCCGCCAGCGGGGCCGCGAAGGCCATGCCGGTGAGCAGCGCGGCGGGCACGGTGAGCACCGCCCACGGGGAGCGGGTGGCGCCGAAGGCGGCCATCACCACGGCGAACGCCAGCGCGCTCGTCCCGATCCTGAACGCCATGAACAGCAGGTGCCCGGCCATGATGTCGCGGGGTTCCAGCGGGGTCGCGGCGGCCACCAGGTAGCCCTTGCCCCGCCGCAGGGAGCTGTGCACCACGAACGCCGCCTCGACGTAGGCGTTCTGCATCGCCGCGGCGGCGAGCATCCCGGGGGCGAAGAACTCCAGGTAGGTGAGGCCGCCCAGCGACGCGGGGTCCACCAGCTGCCCGAGCCCGGCGCCGATGGCGACCAGGAAGAGCAGCGGGTTCGCCACGCTGATGACGATGGTGCCCTTCCAGGAGCGGCGGTAGCGGAGCATCCACGAGGAGAACTCGCGTAGGAACATGGGCATGCGTCGTCCGTCTCGGTCCGTCGAGGCCGGGAACGGGGTCGAGGTCGGGGTCGGGGTCGGGAACGTGGACATGTCGTCCGCCTCAGTCCGTCAGGGTCCGGCCGGACAGGCGCAGGAACACGTCCTCCAGCGTCGATCTCCGGACGAGGGCGGTGATCGGGGTCATCCGCGCGGCGGTCACCCCGGCCAGCGCCGCCTCGCCGTCGTGCGTGTAGACCAGCACCCGGTCGGGCAGCGGCTCCACCCGCTCCCCCTCGCCGGGGCTGACCAGGTCGTGGAGCTTCTCCGCGGCCTGCTCGTGCTCGTCGATCCGGAACCTCAGCTCCAGGACCTCGCGCGTCGAGTGCCGTCGGATGAGCTCCTGGGGCGACCCCTCGTCCGCGATGAGCCCCTTGTCCATCACCACCAGGCGGTCGCACAGCTGCTCGGCCTCGTCCATGTAGTGGGTGGTGAGCAGCAGCGTCACGCCCTGCTGCTTCAGCCTGAACAGCCGGTCCCACAGCACGTGCCGCGCCTGCGGGTCGAGCCCGGTGGTCGGCTCGTCGAGCAGGAGGATGTCCGGCTCGTTGATCAGCGAGCGGGCGATCGTGAGCCGCCGCCGCATGCCGCCGGACAGCGCCCCCAGGGTCTCGCCCGCCTTCTCCTCCAGCTGCGCGAACTCCAGCAGGCGCTCCGCGCGCTCCCTGATCACGAGCCGGGACAGCCCGAAGTAGAGGCCGTACATCGTCAGGTTCTCGCGCACGGTGAGGTCGGGGTCCAGCACGTCGTCCTGCGGGACCACGCCCAGGCGCGCCCGGATCCTCCGGCCGTCGCGCGCGGGGTCCATGCCGAGGATGCGCAGGGTTCCCGCGGTGGCCGGGGAGACGCAGCCGAGCATGCGCATCGTCGAGGACTTCCCCGCCCCGTTGGGGCCGAGGAATCCGAAGGCCTCCCCCTTGTCGACGTGGAAGTCGATCCCGGCCACGGCCTGGAACCCGGTGCCCCGCCTGTCTCTGGGCGGGTACGTCTTCTTGAGCCCCTCCGCCTGGATCAGCGGTGTCGCGCTGTCATCGTCCGCCATGGCCCCCTCGACTCTCCGGCACGATCGGTCGGCTTCCCCATAGATCACGGGATCTTCACGACATGATTTTGCAAGAGTTAGAGCAGGTTGCGCAATATATTTACCTAGCGGATGGGACGTCACGCGTCGGGCCGGGCGTCCCGGAACCCCGGAACCCCGGAACCCCGGAGGCCGAAGACCGAAGCCCCGAAGCTCCGGAGACCGGTGCCTCGCGAGCGTCATCGCGTCACGAGCGTCATCGCGTCGCACCCGGAGCGGTTTCGCGGCCCCCTAAAGAGCTTGCGGGTTTTTCTCAAGTTGTTTCAGATTAAAGCGCATATTGTGCATTCAGAGCGCGCGTCCTACGATCGCAGCCAGCCCGAGGAATGGAAGTCGGGAGACGCGCGACGTGGGCTTTGTGACACCGAAACCTGACCGCATGACCGGTGCCGCCTGTCATGAATGGCCGGAACCCGTCGCACCCGCTCTCCATTCGAGGGTTATGCACTGCTTTCGCAATTAATGACATGTTAATTACGTTTTACGGGCAAAAAGGACGGACAATGCGCACGTCTCCCTCTGTCAAGGCGCCCCATCCCGTCAGGACGTTCCACCGGGTCACGGTTGCCTTCCGCGCGCCGTACGGGGACCGGGGATCCCTGACGTGGGGGCAGACGGCGATCTGGGAGGTGCTGCGCTGGCTGCCGCCGGGGGACGCCTCGCTGAACCTGCTCGCCGTGTGCGAGGTCGAGCCCGGCCGCGACGTCGACGACGTGCTCGCCGCCGTCCGCGCGCTCGTCGAACGCCACGACGCCCTGCACACGCTGTTCTCCCGGGACCACCTGGACGGGAGTCCCGTCCAGGTCGTCCTGCGCTCGGGCGAGCTGGAGGTCGCCGTCCACGAGACGGGGACGAGGAACCCCGGCACCGTGGCGGCGTACGCCGGGGCGAGGCTGCGTGACCTGCCGTTCGACGTCGGCGGGGAGCTCCCGTTGCGGGTCGCGGTGGTGACCACGGGAGGCGTCCCGGTCAGGGTGGTCCTGGTAGCGAGCCACATGGCGGTCGACGGCTGGAGCCTGAAGATCGTCTGCGACGACCTGAGGACGCTCCTCTCGGTCCCGTCCGCCCTCGGACCTCCGGCGGAGCAACCCCTGGGGCGTCTCGCCTACGAGAACTCGGAACGTGCCAGACTCCGGGAACGGCGGGCCTTCGACTACTGGGCCGAGGCCGTACGCGAGCTGCCGCGCGTCTGGCTGGAGGACCTCGGACGGGGCGGCGAGGCCCGGCAGGGCTGGTCCGAGATCCGCTCCCGCGCCCTCTCGCGGGCGATCCGCGCGCTGGCCGCGCGCGCGTCCGTCACCCCCGGCGTGGCGCTCCAGGCCACCGTCGCGCTGCTCCTCGGCCTGTACAAGGGCGAGGACGACGTCGCCCTGCGGCTCATCGTGTCCACCCGCTTCAAGCCGGAGACGCGGCGCTTCGTGGGGGCCTTCAACCAGAACGCGCTGCTGCGGCTCCGCCTCCGCCACGAGTCGTTCTCCGGGTTCCTGGCCCACGCCGGAAGGGCCGCGCTCGCGGCCTACAGCACCTGCGAGTGCGACCCCGTCCGGCTTGAGGAGCTCGTCGCCCACGTCACCGGGGAACGCGGCATCGGCACGGACGGCTACTGCTTCTACAACGACATCAGGTTCGACGCCCCGGCCCCGCCCGCCGGGCGCCCCCTGTCCCCGGCGGAGTACGACGCCCTGCTGGACGAGACGGAGCTGGTGGAACCGCCCCACGACACCGACCAGAAGGGCGCGACGTTCTTCCTGTACGTCCACGAGCTGTCCGAGCGCGCGGTGCTCACCCTGTGCGCCGACCGGCGCTTCCTCGGGCCGAGGGGGCCTTCCGACTTCCTCCTGGATCTGGAGTGGCTGGCCGTGGAGGCGCTGCGCACGGACGCCGGGCCGCTCCGGCTCGCCGAGGCACTGGCGAGCCGACAGCGGGGGTGACGGTGACGGCCCGGAAGGTGGTGGTCGGTGCCGGGGGTGACGACGCGGGAGGTGGTGGTGCCGGGGTTCCGTGGTGACGGCGGGCGCGTCGGGGATCCAGGCTCGGCGGTCCTCCCCCCGGGCCGGAAGGTCACGGTGCCGGTACGGGCCTTCTGAGCACCTCCGCCAGGCGTGAGAAGCTGTCGCCGCCCCGACCGGCGTCGATGGCCCGCCGGGCGACGGCCCGGGCGGCGTTCAGCACACCGGTGTCGATGCCCCGGGCCTGGGCCGCGTGGACGATGTGCTCCATGCCGGCGGCGGCCGAGAGGATGGTGGACTGGTCGCCCGGGTGGTCGCCGCTGTCGAGGTGCTCCGCGAACTCGTCGACGATGTCGGGGAGCAGGGCACCGATCCCCTTGGCGAGCGGGGCGAGGTCCCTGGCCGCGATGCCCTCGGCGGCGGCCAGGGCGAAGGCGTGGACGAGACCGCTCATGGACGTCCAGAAGAGGTCCAGCAGGGCCACGTCGTGCGCCGCCGCCCTCCCGGGGTCAGCGCCCAGGTAGGCGGAGGTGCCGCCCAGGCTCGCCAGCGCCCGCCGATGGTTCCGGTAGACCTCCTCCGGTCCGCTGTACAGGACGACGGCCGCCGGTCCTCCGATGGTCGGTGTCGGGGTCATGATGGCCCCGTCGAGGTAGCCGATGCCGCGCTCGGCGGCCCACCCCGCCATCAGGCGGGCGCGTTCCGGCGTGTCGGCGGTGAGGTTGACCAGGGTGCGGCCCTTCAGCGCGTCGGCGGCCGGGTCGGCGATCGCCCGCACGGCGTCGTAGTCGATCACGCAGGCGATCGTCAGCGGGCTCGCCCCGACCGCGTCGGCGACCGTGTCCGCGCGGGCCGCTCCCCTGGCGACGAGGTCTTCGGCCCTGGCGGCCGTGCGGTTCCACACGGTCGTGGGATGGCCGTGCGCGAGGAACGCCCCGGCCAGCGCCTGACCCATCGGTCCCAGGCCGAGAACCGTCACGGGGGCGGGGTGGTCGTGGGTCATGTCCTACTCCGATCCGAGGTGGTGCGATACGACGTCGTGCGATCCGGCGTCCGTGGCCCTCGCGGGGTCCGTGGCCCTCGCGGGGTCCGCGCCTTTCGCGGGGTCCGCGCCTTTCGCGGGGTCCGTGGCGCTCGCGGGGTCCGTGGCGCTCGCGGGACCTGTGCGGAGCAGGTCGATCAGGGCCGAGAGGCCGTCGTCGCCCCGGTTCGCGGCGACCCCCCGGTCGAGGAGCGCCCCCATGGGCTTCAGCAGTTCGGTGCTGACGCCCTGGTCCCTGCCGGTCTCCAGCAGGTTGACGAAGCCCGTCGCCTGCATCCCCAGGTTCGAGGTGGTGGCGGAGTGGTCGTTCGCGTCGTACGCCTTCGCCATCGCGGGAAGGCTGGTGAGCATGGCGTTGAGCCACGAGACCACGAGCGGCGTGAACTCCGTCGCCGGGATCCTCTCGGAACCGGTCAGGGCGACGGCCTGGAGGAAACCGCCGAACATCCCGTACATGGCGCTGAGCAGCGCGATGTCGTACAGGGACGCCCGGCCCGCGTCCTCGCCCAGGTAGTCGACGGCGCCCAGCGCCGACAGGGTCCCCTCGTGAGCGGTGAACGCCCCGGGCGATCCGCTGCAGAGCACGAGGGATCCGGGGTTCCCGATCATCGGGGGGACCGCCATGACGCCGCCGTCCAGATAGTCCGCTCCCCGCCCGGACACCCAGCGGGCCAGCTCGCGCGCCTGGCGGGGCGTGCCGTTGGTGAGGTTCACCAGAGTCCGGCCCGCCAGGAGGCCGGTCACGGTGCCGGGTGCGCCGAGGATCTCGCGGACCGCGTCGTAGTCCAGCACGCAGACCACGACGACCGGGCTCGCGGCGATCGCCTCGGCGGCGGTGGCCGCCTCGGTCGCGCCGCGCTCGACGAGTTCCCGGCCCTTTCCCTCGGTACGGTTCCACACGGTCGTGGGATGGCCGTTGTCCAGGAAGGCCCCGGCCAGCGCCTTTCCCATCGCCCCCAGACCGATGACCGTCACCGGCGGCCGATCGTCGGTATTCATTTGTCCCCCTGTTTCATGCGATGTCGGCATAGGAAAGTCCCAGCCCCGGATCTCTTCGTGACCCCGGCTGGGACGTTTCGATGCTGACGCTTCGCTGAAATTTCCTCAAGTACCTACTATTTTGTCAGGTACTAACCTTTTTGTAAGTATGGGGAACGGGATGAAGAAACAGACCTACTCGTGCGGGCTCGACGCCGCCGTCGACGTCGTGGGCGGCAAGTGGAAGGCGCTGATCCTGTGGGCCCTCCATTCGGGGGCCCTCCGGTTCGGGGAGCTGAGCCGGAGGGTGTCGGGCATCAGCGAGAAGATGCTGATCCAGCAGCTCCGGGAGATGGAGTCGTACGGGCTGGTGCACCGCGAGGTCTATCACCAGGTCCCGCCGAAGGTGGAGTACTCGCTGACCGAGTTCGGTCACTCGCTCAACACCGCGCTCATCCCGCTCGGCGAGTGGGGCGAGATCCACATGGAGACCATCGAGGCCATCCCCCGCCCCTGAGCGCCCGTCCTCGACGTCCGTCCTCAGCGCCGAGCGCCCGGGAGCCCCTCGGCCGGGACGGGGTGCTCGGCGTGTACGAGCAGGTCACTGAGGACCTCGCCGAGGATCTCCACGCCGTTGCGGGTGAGCACCGACGCGGGATGGAACTGCACCGAGACGAAGCCGGGGCCGCGCAGCGCGTGGACCTCACCGCTCGGCGCCTCCCTGAACACCTCGACCGTGCCCTCACGCTCCGGGCAGGGGAACCGGTCGGCGGCGCTGCGGGCGGCGAAGGTGTTGTAGAAGCCCACCAGCTCCGTACGTCCCAGGAAATCGATCTTCCGCTGCACGCCCTGGTTGGGGAACGGGTTGCGGCTGATCTCCAGCCCGAGCAGCGTGCTGAGCACCTGGTGGCCGAGGCAGACCGAGAGGAAGGGGATGCCCAGTTCCAGCAGGCGCCGCGTCGCGTCCCTGAGGTGGGCGATCTTGAAATCGTCGTGGTCCCTCGGGTCCCCCGGCCCCGGGCCGACGATGACCAGGTCGTACTCCTCCAGCCGATAGTCCTCGTCGAACCGGCGCACGCTGACCTCGCACCCCAGCGCGGCGATCTGGTGCCTCGCCATCGCGGTGAAGGTGTCCTCGGCGTCGATCACCAGCACCCTGCGTCCGACCAGCCTGGGCACGAGGTGGCTCCGGTTGTCCGGGCCCTCGAACCAGAACCCGGCGAGCGGCGCGTTCCGCTCGATCAGCGCCCGCCGTATCCGCGGGTCGGTGCCCATGTCCGCCGGCTCCGCGGGGGCGTCGGCGCCGCCTCCCGGCGTGTGGCGCAGCGCCTCCAGCAGCCCGGCGGCCTTCGTCCGGGTCTCCTCCGCCTCGGAGGCCGGGTTGGAGTCGCGGACCAGCGTGGCGCCGACGGAGATCCGCATCCGGCCCGTCTCGTCGATGTCGGCGGTACGGATGACGATCGCGGAGTCCAGCGCCCGCCCGCCCGCCTCGTCCCGGCCGATCAGCGCGACCATGCCCGCGTAGTAGTCACGGCCCTCGGGCTCGTAGCGGCTGATCACCCGGCAGGCGCTCTCCAGCGGGCCGCCGGTGACCGTGGGCGCGAACATCGTCTCCCGCAGGATGTCGCGAACGTCCAGCGAGCTGCGACCCTCGATCAGGTACTCGGTGTGCGCCAGGCGCGCCATCTGCTTGAGGTACGGGCCCACCGTGCGGCCACCGAGGTCGCACACCCGGCCCATCATCTTCAGTTCCTCGTCGAGCACCATGTAGAGCTCGTTCGCCTCCTTGCTGTCGGACAGGAAGCCGAGCACCCCGCAGACCTCGGGCCCCTCAGCCGGGTACCGGTAGGTGCCGCTGATCGGATTCATCACCACGGTGCCCTCGTCGAGGCTGATGTGCCGCTCGGGCGAGGCGCCGACGAAGGTACGCCCGCCGGTGTGGATCACGAAGGTCCAGTGGCAGCCGGGGTCCCTGCCGAGCAGCCGCCGGAAGAACGCGAGCGCCGTGTGGGTCGACCAGTTGGTGATCTCGGCGGAGAACGACCGCTTGATGACGAAGTTCGCGCCCGTCCCCCGGCCGATCTCCTCGGAGAGCACCCGGCGCACGGTGGCCGCGTACTCCTCGTCGTCGGAGTCGAAGGCCCCCTCCCCCAGCTCGATCGGCCCGTCGGGGAGCCGGTCGAGGACCTCGGCCATCGGCAGCACGGCCTGGTCGACGACGGTCATCGCGAGCAGCGGGGCCTCGTCGTCGGGGAAGGCGTACCCGCGCTCGCCGATCTGGCGGTACGGCAGCATCGCGAGCACATCGTGCCGGGCACCGGCGCCTCGGGCGTCGTCGTCGGGCGGCAGCGGGATGTCCGCGATGCGGCCGACCTCGGTGGTCTCCCCGATGAGCACATCGAGCCGGTCAGGGCCGGTCGAGCCCGGACGGTGCAGCAGGGCGAACGGGGGCGCCTCCGGACCGAGGATCCGGTCGAGCGGGGTCGCCTCGGTCGTCGGCCCGCTCGCCGTCGAGCTCGCCGGCCCGGTGACCGGGCCGGTCGCCGGGCCGGACGCCGATCCGGTGACCGGGCCGGGCATCGTCTCCGTCATCGTCTCGCTCCTTCCAGGACCGCCTCATCCAGGGCCGCTTCGTTCGGGGTCGCTTCGTTCAGGGCCGCCGTGTTCGGGGTCGCCTCGTCCGGCGTCGTCCCGTTCACGGCCGCTCCGTTCATGTCCGTCCCGTTCACGGCCGTTCCGTTCAGCATCGCCAGGGCGGACCGGGTGGACAGCGTCACCGAGCACCTCGACGCCGCGTACTCCAGCGCCTGCCGGTGGTAGTCCCGCGAGAAGTCGGCCACCGCGTCCGCCACCACGAACGTCTGGATGTCCTGGGAGAACCCCTCGTGCGCGGTCATCAGGATCCCGACGTGGGCGTACACCCCGCAGATCACCAGCTGGTCGCGCCCCCTCTCGCGCAACAGGTCGAGCAGGCCGGTACGGCAGAACGCGCTGGGCCGCCACTTGGTGAACACGATGTCGGGGCCGAACGGGGCCAGCCGGTCGATGATCATCCGGTGTTCCGGGTCGGGGTTCATCCCCGCGCCCCAGAAGTCCTTGAGCAGGCCGCGCTGCTCGTCGGTCATCCCGCCGGGCTGGGCGGTGTAGACGACCGGCGCGGCGAGCGTGGCGAAACGCGCCCGAAGGGTCGCGACGTTCTCCACCAGGTCGGTCGTGGGAGCCTGCCCGTGCGGGAACGGGCTCAGGAAGTAGTTCTGCATGTCGTGGATGAGCAGCACCGCGCGATCGGGGTCGATGGTCCAGCGCGCGATGTTCTCGGGCAGCTCGTCTTCGGTCGGCATGGGATAGGACTCGATCGCCGGGATCGCCATGGTGTGCCTCCGCTCTTCGTGAGGTTCCGGGCTCTGGGGCCCGGTCGGGCCGGGTCGTGCTCAGGTGCTCAGTTGCCGAGGGCGGCGCCGCCGTCGACCGTGAGGTCCTGCAGGGTGATGTGCGCGGCGCGGTCGGAGAGCAGGAACAGCACCGCGTCGGCGACGTCGGCGGGCCGCGCCAGCCGTCCCATCGGGATGCCGACCCGGAAGGTCTCCGGCGCGCCCTCGATGGAGACCTTCAGCGCGTCGCCCCCGGCCCACAGCGAGGTCAGCATCGGCGTGTCGGTGGAGCCGGGGGCGACCACGTTGCACCGGATCCCGTGCTGGGCGAGCTCCAGCCCCAGGCACTTGGTGAAGCTGCTCGCCGCGGCCTTGGACGCCGCGTAGGCCGCCATGTTCCAGCGCGGGGTCCTGGCCGCGTTGGAGGCCAGTGTGACGATCGCCCCGGCTCCGCGGGGGATCATCCGGTTGGCCACCGCCCTGCTGACGTGGAACACGCCGGTCGCGTTGACCGCGAACGTGGTGTCCCAGTCGGCGTCGGTGAGCGAGGCCCCCGCGCCGACGCGCAGCACCCCGGCGGCGTTGACCAGGTAGCCGATCGGCCCCAGCTCGCGTTCCGCCCGCTCCACCGCGATGTCCACCTCCGCGCTGGAGGTCACGTCCACGACGAGGCCACGGACGCGGTGCCCGGCCTCGGAGAGTTCCTTGACGAGCGGGTTCAGCGCCTCCGCGTTCGCGTCCACCGCCGCGACGGCGACGCCCTCGGCGGCCAGCGCCCGCACCACCGCCTCGCCGATACCGCCTGCCGCCCCGGTGACCAGGGCCGTCCTGTCACGCATCGGTGGTACCTCCTCATCGGCGTGCCGCACGGGTCAGCGTGGCGACCAGCTCGGGATCGACACCGAGGCAGCGCACCGAGAAGGTGCCGAGTGCCTCGATGTAGTCGGATTCGAGTTCGTCCTCGTCGAGACCGGTGGCCCGGCCGCCCTCCACCAGGGTCCGGCCCGCGACGATCACGGTGTCCACGTCCGTCGAGCCGCCGAGCGCGAGGAAGCTCTCCAGCGGGCGCGGGTTGAGCAGGTAGCGCCAGTCGTCGGCGGGGACGAGCAGCAGGTCCGCCTGCTTGCCCGCCTCGACGCTGCCGATCTCCCCTGCCCAGTCCAGCCCCCGGGCCGGGAGCCGGGTGGCCATCGCCAGCGCGTCGGTCGGCAGCACCTCGGTCGGGTCGGCGTACATCTCGTTGTAGATCTGCCAGGTGACCCGCATGGCCTCGGCCATGCCGCCGAGCGGCAGCGCGGCGCCGTCGGTGGACAGCGAGACGTCGAGCCCGGCGCGCCGGAACTCCGGCATCGCCCGGGTCTCGGTCAGCGAGGACTCCCCGGCCGGGCCGTACTTCGCCGGGGAGTGGCTGATGTGCGCGTTCGCCGCGACGAGCATCTCGCGCTCCTCCTCGTCGGCGAACGCGCAGTGCACCGCCATGAAACGGTCGGAGAGCAGGCCGAGCTCGGCGAACCTTCGCACCGGGGTCGTGCCGTAGTAGCTCCGCGTCACCTCGGCCTCGTTGCGCAGCGCGCCGACGTGCGTGGCGAACGGCACGTCGTACCTGGTGACGAGGTCGGCGAAACCGGCGCCGAGCTCGTCGGTCATGTTGACCCCGTAGACCGAGGTCGGCCGTGCCCGCACCAGTCCGCTCGTGTCCTTCGCGCAGTCGCGCAGCAGGTCCTCGATCCGGCGCAGCACCACGTCGGCGTCCCGGGTCCTGCGGAACCGCGACTCGCCGGGGGCGCACACCGCGTCGCTCGCCCAGGTGCTGACCACGCAGCGCATGCCGAGGTGGCGGGCGGCCGAGGCCAGCGCCTCGGGCCGGTTGAACGAGCCCACGTCCCCGAGGGTGGTCGCGCCGGAGCGCAGCTGGGTCCACATCGAGTAGCGGGCGATGGCCTCGGCCTCGTCCGGGGTGAGCCGGTCGATCTGGTCGTGGAAGGAGTCGAAGACCACCGAGATCTGCTGGAGGTCGCCGCCCAGCGCCATGAACGCGGGCTTGTCGTCGCGGTCGGCGGCGGGGCGCAGCGCCCCCTTGAAGGGGAACCGCATGGCGAACAGGTCGTGCCAGTGCGCGTTGACGAAGCCGGGCAGGATCATCTTGCCCCGGGCGTCGATCGTGCGCAGGTTCTCGCGCCGCCGGGGCTCCAGGGCGGCCTCGACCTCCTCGGTGGTCCCGGCGGCGACGATCCGCTCGCCCTCGACGAGCACGGATCCGTCGGGGACGACGCGCGCCCCGGCGTCGGCCGGGTAGAGGCAGCCTCCCCGGATCAGCAGCGCGCTCATCCGACGGCCTCCCCCGATTTCACCTGGCGGGCCTCCCAGGCCGCGTGCAGGTGCCGCTGCCACGCCTCGACGGTCGGTTCGGCGGCGAGCTCGCCGAACTCCACGGCGATGCCCTGGCGGCGCCATCGGGTGACGAGCCGCATCATCTCCAGGGATCCGAGCCCGAGGAAGACGAGGTTGGCGTCGCCGGTGATCTCGCCGGGCTCGGTGCCGATGATCGTCGCGACGGCCTGCCGCAGGTCGTCGGCCGTGGGCGGTGCTGTGATGTCGCGTTGCATGTCTGGTTCACCTTTCCTGGCGTTCGGGGGTGGATTCGGTGGGCGTCCGCTGGGGGGACAGGACCGGGTCCATGCGTTCGGGGGTGGATTCGGGCGTCCAGCGGCGGGACAGGGACGGGTCCTTCGCCGCGGCGGCGAGGACCTTCTTGTCGATCTTGCCGAGCGGGGTCAGCGGGAAGTCGTCGACGAACTCCACGCGGTCCGGCAGCTTGAACTCGGCCAGCCCGCGCTCGTGCAGCGCCCGCTTCAGCTCGGCCAGCGCCGGCTTCCCGTCCCGCTCGCCCCGCTCGCCCTGCTCGCCCTGCTCGTCCCGTTCGCTCCGGTGGACGATGAACGCGTAGATCCGCTCGCCGAGGAACTCGTCGGGGACCGGCACGACCGCCGCCCTGGCGACCGCGGGGTGGGTGAGCAGGTGGCCCTCCACCTCCCCGGCCGCGATCTTGTCTCCGCCGCGGATCACCACGTCCTTCAGCCGTCCCTCGATGACCAGGTTCCCCTCGGCGGTCAGCCGGGCCAGGTCACCGGTGCGGTAGAAGCCGTCCTCGGTGAAGGCCCGCCGGTTGTGCTCCTCCGCGCGGTAGTAGCCGCGCAGGGTGTACGGGCCACGGGTGAGCAGCTCGCCGGTGACGCCCGCGGGCACCTCGGCGTCCCGCTCGTCGACGATCCGCACCTCGTCGGCCGGTGAGATCGGCCGCCCCTGGGTGTCCACGACGGACTCGGGATCGTCGCCCTTCCTCGACATGGAGAGCATTCCCTCGGCCATGCCGAACACCTGCTGCAGGCGGCAGCCCAGCTCGGGCTCGATCCGCGCGGCCAGCTCCGGCTGGAGCCTGGCCCCGCCGATCTGCAGCACGCGCAGGCTGGACAGGTCCGTCTCGGCCCACGCCGCCTCCTCCAGCCAGAGCTGCGCCACGGTGGGGACGACCGAGGTGACGGTGACCCGCTCCCGCTCGATCGCCTGGAAGCAGTCCTCCGCGACCGGGCTCTCGGCGAGCACGACCGTGCCGCCGGAGCCGAGCGTGCCGACGACCCCCGGGCAGCCCCAGGTGAAGTTGAACTCCACCGGCAGCGCCGCCAGGTAGACGTCGTCCGCGCCGAGCTCGCAGAGCTCGGCCACCGCCCTGGTCTGGTACGCGTAGTCGTCGTGCGTGCGCGGGATCAGCTTGGGCAGCGCGGTCGTCCCGCCGGAGAGCAGGAAGAACGCCACGTCCGACGGGTCGCTCCCGGGGAGCGGGACGGGGTCGGCGTCCACCTGTGAGAGCGGGATCACCGTGCCGCGTTCCTCAGCCGCCTTCTCGCCGGTCTTCTCACCCGTCTCCTCGCCGGTCTCCTCGTCCAGGACGAAGATCCGGCGCAGGCTCGGCACCTCCTCGGCCATCCGCAGGGCGAGCGCGGTGTGGTCGAACCCGCGGTGGACGCCGGGGACGACGTACCCGGACGCGCCGGACAGCTCGCACAGGTGCCTGATCTCGTTGGCCCGGTGTGACGCCAGGGAGAACACCGGCTTGGCGCCCACCCTGAAGAGCGCGAAGGCCACGACGACGAACTCGGGGACGTTGGGCAGCTGCAGGACGATCCGGTCACCGGGCTCGACCCCGAGCCGGTGGAAACCCGCCGCCATCCGGGCGACCCGGTTCTCCAGGTCGCGGTAGGACAGCCGCAGCTCCCCGCCGACGAGTGCCGTACCGTCTCCGAACGCGCGGGCCCAGGTGCGCGGGAGGTCGCCGAGGCGCTCCCCGCGCCAGAGTCCCTCGCGCCGGTACCGGTCGGCGAACTCCTCCGGCCATGGCGTGCATCCGTCAAGCATCTCTACCGGCCTCCGTTCTCCGGCTCGTGGTTCCCGGGCTCGTTCCGAAGTTCGCGGCTCCGCAGTTCGTGGCTCCGAAGCTCGGCGCTCTCGGGTTCGTGGTTCCTGGGCTCGTACGGGGCGATGATCTCCACGACCGCGCAGCCGGCCTCCATGCCGGGGGCGCTGCCGATGAGCAGCACGTGGTCGCCGGGGGCGACCTGCCCGCTCGTCCACAGGTGCTCCAGGCCGATGAACGGGTCCGCGGCACCGGCGTGCCCGACCCCCCGGGTGAAGTCCCACAGGCCCCGGTCCACGTCGATCTCCAGGGGGTCGAGGAACATCGCCTCCAGGGAGCCCCGGGAGAAACCGGTGTGGCAGACGCGGGTGACCTTCTCCATGGAGATCCCGGCCTCCTCCAGCGTCCGCTCGGCCGCCTCGGCGACGCACTCGCCGAAGTGCCCCATCGGGGGCGCGTTGCCCTCCGCCCACTGCCGGCGCCAGTAGTCGCTGCGCTCCTCGAAGTTCAGCGAGCGGCCGACGGTGATGCCGGGCGGGAAGAGCACCTCCCCGCCGCGGTGCAGCTCCTCCATCCCCGGGTTGGACACCGTCCCGAAGGCCAGCACCCGGGCGAAGCCGCCGCGCCGCGACACCACCGCCGCGGCGCCGCCGTCCGCGAGCAGGAACATCCTGGAGGCCCGCCACCGGTCCACCAGCGGGGTGGAGAAGTTGTCCCCGGCGGTCAGCAGCACCGCGTCCTTCTCGCGGTTCGCGATCAGCCGGTGCGCGGCCATCTCCAGGCTCGCGATCATGCCGAGGCAGCCCTGCCGGACCTCAAGGGCGGTGATCGGCCGGGCCAGCGTCCTGCGCAGCACGTAGTGCGGCGCCGACCAGCCGTCCGGTCCCTGGTGGTAGCTGTCGCTGTGCAGCAGCGCGCCGAAGTCGTCCGGCCCGTGTCCCGACCTGTGCAGCGCGACCAGGGCCGCGCGGGCCGCCATCTCCGGCGCCGGCGTCTCGCCGGCGACCATCACGGCCTCCATCCCGGAGGCCTCGCGGTCGGCCCGGTCGTACCAGGACTCCCGGACCGCGTGCTCGGTGGTCACCACGGGGGGCAGGTAGCTGCCCACCCCGGCGAGGTAGACGTCGTCGACTCTCATCGCGCGCTCCCCTCGCTCGCCGGGACCAGGTAGCGCGCCACGCTGTCGAGCTTCTCGCAGGTCTCCTCGAACTCCCGCTCGGGAGTGGACTGCCCGACGATGCCCGCCCCGGCGCGCAGCCAGGTGCGGCCGTCCTTGCGGTAGGCGCTGCGCAGTACGAGTGCCGCGTCCATCTCGCCGGTGTGGTCGACGGTGAGCACGGCCCCGCTGTACAGGCCGCGCGACTCGGGCTCGTGCCTGCGGATCGTGGTGTACGCGGCCTCCTTCGGCACGCCGGACGCGGTTACCGCGGGGAAGACCGCGCCGAAGGCGTCCCACGCCCTGAAGCCGGGGGCGAGCTTCCCTGACACCTGGGAGGCGAGGTGCTGCACGCTGCCGCGCTCGCGGATCGCCATGAACTCCGGCACCTCGACCGAGCCGGGCACGCAGACGTCGACGAGCTCGTCGGTGCCGACCTTCACCGAGATCGCGTGCTCGTACACCTCCTTGGCGGAACCCAGGAGGTCGGCGCGCAGGCTCTCGTTCTCCAGCAGGTCCGAGGTGAGCGCCCTGGTACCGGCCAGCGGCTGGCTGACCACGTGACCGTCGGCGGACACCTTGACCACGATCTCCGGGCTGAACCCGGCCGTCTCCACGCCACCGAGGTTGAGCAGGAACGACCGCGCGGGGTTGTTGCCCCGCCGCCCGGCCAGGTAGGTGGCGATCAGGTCGATGTCCTCGTCGACGTCGACGACCCGCGACAGGATGACCTTGTTCAGGTCGCCCTGGTTGATCTCCTCGACCGCGAGCTTCACCGCGAGCCGGTAGTCGTCCTCGCCGAGCTCGCGCACGTCCAGCGGCTTCGGCGCGCCCTCGGAGGTCTCCTCGGGGCTGGAGATCGTCTCCAGCAGCGCGGTCAGCGTCTCCTGGTCGGCGGCGCGGAGGTGGGCGTGGCCGTCCTCGATGCGGACCTCGGCCCTCGGCACCACGAGGTGCAGCAGCCGGCCGTCGCCGACGTGGTCCAGCTTCCCCTCCTTGGCGTAGGAGAGCTCGAAGGCCGCCCAGCCGTAGGCTCGCCAGGCGGGGACCTTCACGGTGTCGAGCAGCCGGGCCACCTGGTGCAGGGGCCGGTCGCTCCAGGGCAGGACGACGTCGGGCTCGTCCTCCTGGACCAGCCGGGCGCCGGTGCGGTCCAGCGTGACCTCGGCCCGCGCGCCGCCCGCGTAGGACCACTTCCCCCCGCTCTCGTACACGACGTACGCCGCGTGCAGGCCGGAGCCGGCGAGCCTGGCCGCGACCTGCGGCGGCTCCTCGGAGAGGGGGATCTGCGTTTCGAAGTAGTGCAGCCACCTGTTGGAACTCATCTGCGGGCATCCTTTCCTTGCAGTGGGAGACGCGTGACGACGAACGGCTCGTCCGTGGCACGGCCACGGGCCCGGCCGAGGCGGCGGGGGGCGTGACCGGCCGGTGGCCGGGCCGGGAATCGCCGGCACTTTCTCCCCGCCGCCTGCGTACGCGGGACGGACCGTGTCGTCACGTCGCCTCCTCTCGCGGTCCCGTTTCACGAGCAACGTTTTTGGTTACCAGCAATTACGCTATGCCGGTAACAAAACCGCGACAACGGGCCCGCGATAAGACCTTCTTCTCGGGATGCGAAGGCGGAACGGGAAAGGCGGGACGCGCAAGGGCACCGGATCCGGCCGGCATTCGGCCGCTGCCCAGCCGGTATTCGACAGGCACGCGACTGACAGACGCCCGGCGCTCGACCGGTGCCAGGCCGCGCAGCCCGGCAAGCGTCCGGCGCTCAGCCGGCGCTCAGCCGGTGCCCGGCCGGTACTCAGCCGGTTCGCGGCCGGTCGGGAGGAGGTTTCCCGGCCCGTGCGCCGCCGGGGCCGGGAGCGCGAGGTCCCGGCCGGTCAGATCCAGCCGGCCTCGGTGGCGATGCGGATGGCGTCGACCCGGTTCCTGGCGTTCAGCTTGGTGACTATCTTCGTGAGGTAGTTGCGCACGGTCCCGACGGAGACGTGCATGACGGCCGCGATCTCCGGCGGCTCGGCGCCGCCCGCGGCCAGCCTCAGGACCTGGACCTCACGCCCGGACAGCGGGTTCTCCCCGACGTCCCACGCGGTCAGCGCGAGCTGCGGGTCGATGATGCGACGCCCCGCGGCCACCTCGCGGACCGCCTGGGCGAGCCGTTCCGAGGGCGTGTCCTTGAGGAGGAAGCCGGACACCGAGACCGAGAGGGCGCGGCGAAGCGTGCCGGGCCGTCCCAGGCCGGTCAGGATCAGCGTCCGGCACGTGGGCAGCTTCGCGTGCAGCTCCTCCGCCGCGGAGAGACCGTCGAGCACGGGCAGGTCGACGTCGATGATCGCGACATCGGGGCGCGTCTCCAGCGCGGCGGGCACGATCCTGTCCCCGCTGCCGACCTGGGCCACCACCGTCAGGTCGGGCTCGATGTCGAGCAGGGCGGCCAGCGCCCCGCGCACCATGGGCACATCCTCGGCGAGGAGGATCTTCAGCACGGCGGCGCTCCCGTCCGGACATCGGCTCCGGGGCGAGGAACGACGACCGGGGGCGGCGGGATCTCCCGATCCCGCGGGCATTCCCGCGACCGGTCCCGCAGCCATCCCCCCGAGCACCCCCGCGATCGAACCGCTCGCTCCCGCGAGCGGCCCGGTGAGCGACTCTGCGAGGCGATTCCCATCCACATACGCCTCGCCACCGTTCGGATCAAGCCGACTGGACCAACCGATCTTGATCCGAATAGTACCGAGTCAATTGAATTTGGCAATGCCGCAGAATTCTGACATCAACTTACTCATGTTTGTCAGCGGGAAAACGATCCGGCCGAATCACCCGCCGCGGACGTCCGTTCTCTGGGCGCCTCCCAATATACCTCCAGACATATCTTCCAGTACGCCCCCCGGCGTGTCCCCCTGCACCTGCGTGCGGGGAACGAGGGCGGTGGCGGGCGCGGTGACGACCAGCCGGAACTCCCCGTCTACGACCTTGGCCGCCAGCCGCCCGCCGACGACGCGCAGCCGTGCCGCCAGATCTCCCAGCCCGGAATCGTCGCGGACGTCCGGAAGGGCGTGCGGCGGCACCCCGTCGTTGGTCACGCGCAGCCGCAGCCCGCCCGCGTCCAGGATCACCTCGATCAGGCACCATCGCGCGTCGCTGTGCCGCAGCACGTTCGTGGCCGCCTCCCGCAGCACGACCGCGAGCAGCGCGTCCAGTTCCCCGAGGGCCAGGTCCGCGGGCACGACCACCCCGACGTCGATCTCCGCGGCGGCGAGCGTGGAGACCGACGAGTCCACCTCCGCGCCGAACGACATGTGCCGGTAACCGCTGGCCACCGCCCGGACGTCCGCGACCGCCCGCCGCGCGATCTCCAGCACCTCCGCCACCTCGATCTTCGCCCGCTCGGCGGACCTCGGCAGCAGCCGGTACGCCAGCTCGCTCTTGACGATCATCACCGACAGCTCGTTCCCCAGCAGCGCGTGCAGCTCCCGCGCCACCCTCAGCCGCTCCTGGGTCACCGCCATCCGCGCCAGTTCCCCCCGCGTCCGGTCCACCTGGGCCACCAGGTCCGACAGCGAGCTGATGCCGAAGACCACCAGCCCGGTCAGGAGCGTGGAGATCACCAGGTAGGCGGTCCACTCCGCCACGGCACCCTGGAGCACGGACAGCAGCAGCACCCCCGCCCCGACGGCCGCGTACAGCACCCACCGCCAGCGCCCCCCCAGCAGCAGGACCGCCCCCGCGAGGAAGCCGCCCATCGAACCCCACGGCGCGCCGATCCACAGCAGCGGCAGGGCCGTGGCGACCGCCTGCACCGCCAGGGTCACCCTTCTGAGCCACGCCGGCCACGACCGGGGCTCCCCCAGGGAGTGGACGATCTGCACGCCGACCAGCACGGCGACACACGCCGCGAATCCGGCCAGCCCGACCGGGTGCGGCCACTCCGCCAGCACGTTGACCACGATGAGGACGCCGTAACCCGAGAGCACCAGCACGGCGATGAAGCGCGCCACCCGCAGATGCCAGGTCCGCGTCACGACCCCGTCCGGCGTCAGGTCATCCGGTACGTCCGGCCGCGCGCGCTCCCCCTCCGGCACCCCGGACGACACCCTGGACACCTCGGATACTCCGGACACCCCGGACGACGCCCTGGACAGCTCAGACATCTCAGACAGTCCGGACACCTCGGACGCCCCGGAGGTCCCGGGGTCGCCCGGCATCCCGGATTCCCCGGACGTCCCAAGCACGTCGGACGCCCCGGTCGCCCCGGGCAGGCCCGGAACCTCGGCCTCCTCCGCGGCCGGAGCCACCGCCGGGGCCACCAGCGGGGCCTCCGCCGTCAGCTGGAACCACTCACCGTCGACCGTTACCGTCAGCCGTCCCCCCGCGGCCTCCAGCCGTCCCGTGAGATTGCCCAGTCCCGCACCGGTCCCGGACGAGCGCGTCCCCAGCTCCGGCTCGACCCCGTCGTTGCCGACCCGCAGCCGTGCCCGGCCCTCCTCCACGCCCGCCTCGATCTCGCAGCGCTGGGCCTTGCTGTGCCGCAGCACGTTGGTGACCGCCTCCCGCAGCACGATCGCGAGCACCGTGTCCAGCGCCCCGGGCAGGCCGTCCCCCGAGACGTGCGCGCTCACCCGTATCTCGGCGACCGACAGCATCGACTCCGCCGACTCGGCCTCCGCCGTCAGCGACATGGGAAGATATCCGCCCGCCACCACCTGTACCTCCGCCAGCGCGCGGCGGGCGACCACCAGGACGTCCCGGAGTTCCTGCCGCGCCCGGTCGGCCGCCCCCGGCAGCAGCCGGTACGCCAGCTCGCTCTTCAGGGTCATCGCCGACACGTTGTAGCCCAGCAGGTCGTGCAGGTCCCGCGCCACCCGCAGCCGCTCCCGCGCCACCGCCATCCGCGCGAACTCGCCCCGCGCCGCGTAGAGCACCTTCACCAGGGACGCCAGCGAGCTGACCCCGTACACCATCAACCCGGTCAGCAAGGTGAAGTACACGCTGTAGACGGCGTCCAGCACCACCAGGTTCTCCTCCCTGAACGCGAGGAGCGCGCCGACGGCGGCGGCGACGGCGAAGAAGAGAGCCCAGCGTCCCGGTCCCGCGACCACCAGCAACATGGATCCGGCGAGGAATCCCGCGATGGATCCCGCCTGCGGGCCGACCCAGAAGAAAGGCAGGAAGGTGACGACGGCCTGTATCGAGAGGGTGACGACCCTGAGCGGTGCGATCCAGCTCAGCGCGTCCTGTGTCGAATGCGCGAGTTGCAGGACCAGCGCGACGAAAAGACAGGCGGCGAAACCCAGGAGCGCGGGACCCGGCAGGCCCGTTCCCCATACGAACATCAGCGCGTTGAACACGTAGCCGTACAGAACGGCGACGATGATCGCGCGGGCCATTTTCGGGGCCGCCAGCCCGCCCACATCGTGCCGGGTCCTACGGTGTGCCCCGTGCAGCGACCTGGCGAAATCACGCCAGCGCTGCGGAGGGCCGGCGTTCACCGTCATCGACCGTCTCCTTCAAAGCCCGACCGGTGGTCCTTCCCCGTCAGCCCGACGCCCCAAAACAATCTATAACAGGCGAATAACCTTAGATAGGTCTGTTTGCGTGGCTCTGAGGGAATCAACAGGTGCACGCGGCGGAAAAACCGCGTGTCATAGTCGCAGGGCATGATTCACACGTGTCCGGCGGGCGGGACGCGGGGGGTTCGCGCGACTCCGGCCACGCACCTCCCCGCGCATCCGGGAAACGCCGAAAAAACGAAAATCACCTTACGAGATTGCCGCCCTCGCTCGAAGAGCCCACTCGGCGTCATTCACCGCGTACCGTCCGGAAAAGCGACTCGGCTCGGGGCGCGGACGGTGGCCGACGACGAATCCGCCGACGCTCGACTCGACACGCCAGTCGAGGCCGAAGACGCGTCCCGTCACCTCGATGTCGCCGCTGTCCAGCTTGCACCCCGCCAGCCCCATCGCCGTGCAGACCAGGGAGAGCGTCTGCGTCAGCGCTCCGACGTTCTTGAGCACCAGCGAGTAGCTCAGCCCGTTGTACTTCCGCGACAGCCTGCGGAACCGCGCGGTGATGGTGAGCAGGACGGGCGGGGTCGCGTCCAGGTTCGCCGCCACCTTGCCCGTCTCCAGCAGCTCGTCAACGTCCGCCGGGGCGGATTCGATCGGCTCCAGCCGGTGCCCCAGGGGGTCGTAGTGGTAGACGCCCCGGGGGACGTCGGCGCACCTGTCCACCGTGGCGTAGAGCTCCAGCTCGTAGGAGCTGCCGCTGCTCGGGTAGGGGCGATCGCTCGTCGAGGTCGTCGAGCTCTCGTCCGGGGAGCCGACCAGGGACCTGACCCTGGCCGTCCGGTACAGGAGTTCACCGAGCTCGTCGGCCGTCAGCTGTCTCTCGCCGTAGTGCCGGGTGTGCCGGCTCGCCTCGACGACCGCGGTCAGCGGCGGGTCCACCGCGAGCAGCTCGCCCCACTTCGGCCGGGGCAGCGCGACGGGAGCCCGCTCCGGCGCCGGATCGGCGAGCACCCGCGCGGGCCCCGGCTTCACGACGGGCTCGACGCTCCACTTGTCTCCCATCGGGTACGTCGCCCCGAAGTCGTGGTCGTGCCTGCCCAGGGTGGAGCGGGTGTGGAACATGAGGTCGAGGGGGGTCCAGGCGACGAGGGCGGGGTCGACGTCCTCCTCGAACACCATCGGCTGGAAGGGGTCCTCCTCCACGGCCTGCACCACCATCCCCGCCGCCATCAGATAGGCGATCACGGGCCGGGAGTCCCGCTCGATCGCCGACGGAGGGATCGGGCGGATCAGCGGCCCGATGTCGGCCATGGCCTCCGGCCGGTGCAGGATGACCCGGTGCAGCGACAACGGCGACTCGACGTGGTAGTTGTTCCCGTCGGTCCTGATCAGCGCGAACCTGGACAGGCGGACCGGATGGACCAGGGGAGCCGCCGGCAGCCGGAACCGGGCCCGCTGGGCGAGCGGGACCACCGACAGCAGCGGCCGCTCGGGGTCGAAGCCGAAGGAGCGCACCACGAGGTGCTGGAGGCCGTCGAGGATCGCGTCGAGCTCCCGCCGATCGGTCTCCTCGCGGATGACGTTGTCCAGCGAGATGGGCCCCAGGCTCATCCTGCGCATCGCCTCCAGCACGGCGGGTCTGGGGAACGGCAGGACCACGTCCTCCCAGCGGCTGTGCAGCACCACGGTTCCGCGGTGCGGGTCTGGTTCGATGTACACGTCCTCCCGGAACGACCACTGGGGAAATATCTGGAGCAAATCGGTATCGCTGCCTTGGCCACCGACCATTCTGTGACTCCTCACCCTTGTCGAGGCGGAATGGCTACATGAACAGGGGGATCGGGTTGAGGTCCTCGTAGGCCGTCTCCCTGTCGAGGCGGCCGAGGAGGACGGGGACGTCGTACAGCCGGCCGGGTCCGAACCTCGCCCAGAAGTGCCGCAGGCCGGGAACGACGACCTTGACGACCGGCATGCCGATGTCGGGACGCGTCTGGTCGAGGACGAGGACGTCCAGGCCCGTCCGCCCGGCCAGCGTGACGATGTGCTCGACGTCCTCCCGCAGATCGCCGCGAGGGGTGTAGGCGTAGCCGCGCAGGGTCCGCGGGGCCCGCTTCTCGTGGGGGCGGAGATAGGGCTGGTTCCTGGTCGTCGCGGTGAGCCACCAGTCCTGGATGTGGTGATCGGTCGGGCCGTACCCCGTCCCGTCGGCGCGTGCCCCGGCGACGGCCGGGAGCAGCTGCCCGAGCTCGGTCAGCGCGCGCCGCGCGGCGACCCGGGGGTCGAAGTGGGCCCCGAACCCGAGCATGATGTCCTCGGCCGGCTTGTCGACGCGCCGCGAGATCGCCACCATGACGGGGATGCCCAGGTCGGAGGTGACGTCGAGGACCCAGAACTCCCGGCCGATGTCCTCGTAGCGCGACCGGAGGCCGGTGATCCACGGGTCGCCGAACGAGCCGAGGTCCACGGCGGGCTGGCGCGTGCGGTTGTACCACCAGATGGCCACCGCGTCGCGCTCCACCAGCTCCAGGAAGCCCTGGACGATCGCGTCCTCGACGCTGGAGCCCGCGGCGTTCCCGTTCGAGGTCGCGCGCACCGACGGATGGCCGCCCCTGCTGAAGTAGAGCAGGTCGGTGGGGAGCAGGCGGTGCCGCTTCGCGGTGAGCGACCACACCGGGGTCCACTCGACGACCTCCTCGTCGTCGAACGGCTCGGGGACGTGCTGGAAGGCCATGCTCTCGGCGTTCCAGCGGTTGCGGTCCTCGAACTGGCGCCGGTGGAAGTGCTGGCACTCGTCGGGGCGCACGGCCCGCTCGCCCAGGCCGCGGAGGCTGTCCCGCACCGTCGGCTCGTCCCCGTGCCGCGAGCCGCAGTGTCTCTCCACCGCCTCGCAGAGCGCGCCCACCCTGGCTTCGAGGTCGGTGCTCCCCTTGCCGCCACTCTGCTGGCGCAGCCCGGCCCTCATCGCGGAGAGGCTGTCGTCGGGGAGCGCGAGATTCGGCCCGGAGAGGTAACAGTGCAGGAAGGCGGGGCTCCGCGGGTCGCGCCGGATCTCGTCCGTGATCCCGGTGAGAGGGTCGGCCAGGTGACGGTAGCGTTCCCACACCAGCTCGGAGGCGAGCGCGCGGTGCCCGTTGCCGCCCACGACCGCCTTGCTCCTGGACGCGATGACGACGGGCCTGCCGACGCTCGCCGCCACCAGCCCGGAGTCACCGCAGGAGGGGCACTGCGGGCGCTTCTCCACGCGGTGCCGCAGGCCCTTCAGCGAGAAGGTGTCCATCGTCCACACGGTGTCCTGGTGCTCGTCGCGCACCCCGGCCAGCCACTTGGCCGCCTCCAGGGCCGCGAACTGCGCCCCGAGCGCGCGGGTGAGAGGCAGCGACGCGTCGGGCGGGCTCACGACGCCCGTCTCCGACAAGCTCCGCAGCCGCGCCTCCCCGCGCCGGTGCCCGCGCAGCCGCGTGGTCAGGCAGGACCAGCAGGGCCCCTCTCCCGGCCGGAAGAACGGGCCGACCCACAGGTCGGCGCCGGTCGGCTTGGCCAGCAGCCAGGGCCGCCCGTCCGCCAGCCGCCGCTCGTTGACCCGTTCGAGCTCCGGGTCGAGGTAGTCGTCGCAGAAAACGAGGGACAGGGCCGCGGGCCGGTCGCCGTCCTCCTCGACGGTGACACCCATCGACCGCAACGCCTCGGTCACGGGCCTCGGGTCGACTCCCCCGAGGGCGACGAGCCCGACGGACGTCTCCGCCAGGGCCGACGCGGCCCGATCCGCGTCCACCCGCCCGAGGTCCCAGTAGGCCTCGGACGCGGCGTCGGCGGCGTCGGCGCCGTCCCTCGGGGGACGGCGGGACCCGACGAGGTTCGCCTCCGCCAGCCTGCCGAGGATCCGCCCGAGCTGCCCGGCCGGGATCCCGGGCGCCACGCGCCTCCGCACCTCGTCCAGGCTGTGGCCGCCGTCCAGCAGCGGCGCGAGCGCCTGGATCTGCTCGCCGGACAGGGCGACCGTCCCCCGGGCCGAGGTGAGGTAGACCGCCTCACCCGGAACCGTCACCGCCCGCAGGTGGCGCTTGAATCCGATCAGTGGTGAGGCGGCCCTGTCGTCGATGGGATCCCTCATCCGCAGTAGGTCCAGGCGGCCACGACGGGAGCGGGATGGTCGAGGTCCTCGATCACGAGGTCGTCGAGGACCTCGCACCTCACGGGCACGGCACCCCCTCCGGGCGCCTCCTCCCAGCGGTGGAGATGGACGCCGGACTCCGCGAGCGTGGCCACGGGGTCACCGGCGGACCCGGACTCGGGCTCCGCCCAGGAACTCTCCAGGAACTCGGCGAAGAGCCGGTCGTGCTCCATCAGCTGCTCAGTCCGTGAAGCGTTCAAGGTCACCATCGCCGTCTCCTCGATCTGGATGAGTTCGAATAAGTAAATTGTCCGTCCGATCCGGCGGTGGGAATAGTTCTCGCGTCATGAGGCGAGCATGAGAGTTTCACATAGCACTCGTGGCCCTGTGTGTAGGAGCTCCCGGTCCTCCGGAGCTACGCTGACCGCATCCGGACCAGAAGACTGGAGGAGATCATGGAGCAGAAGCAGATCCGCCGACCGCAGAAACGACTCATCCGGGTCCACCGGCAGAAGAGGAAGCGCACGACCGACACCCGATACGCCCTCGACACCCGTACTCCCAAAGGGATCCAGCTGCCCTACTGAGCATGGCGTAAACATCCGGAAAAAGCCCGCGACCTAATTCATTCGGAAGCCACTCGAAATAGATGGCTCGATAAAATCCTACTAGGTCAGCTTAAGAGGAAGAATGTACCACGACCTGCAAATAAATCGGCTGAGAGCATTGGTCACCGTAGTCGATGTCGGTGGTTTCCGGAGGGCCGCGGAGGCCCTTCACATAACCCAGCCCGCCATCAGTCAGCAGATCCGCCAGCTGAGCGGTCTCGTCAAGGGCCCCATATTCACCTCGACCGGCCGGAAGCTGCAGCTCAGCCCGCAGGGCGAGGAACTCCTCGGGTACGCCCGCCGTCTCGTGGCGCTCAACGACGAGGCGGTGGGCCGTTTCGTACCCCCTCCAGGGAACGTGCGGCTGTCGATCGGGATCGTCAACCAGCTCGCCGAGGCGCTCCCCGAGATCCTGCGGCTGCTCACCAAGGGCATGCCGCACGCGCAGGTCAGCGTCCAGACGGGGCTGAGCGAATCCCTGGAGGGCCGGGTGAACACCGGCCAGCTGGACCTGGCACTGCTCCTCCAGACGAAGCCCCACCGGGCCGGCGCCACGAGCCAGGAGCTCGGCCACATGCGCATGGACTGGTTCGGGCGTCCCGCCCACGGGGAGGGCGCCGCGCTCCCGCTCACGCTCTTCACCGAGCCGTGCACGCTCCGCGGCCGCATCGTGGACACGCTCGACGAGTCGGACGTCCCGTGGCGGGTCGGCTACGAGGGCGCCGAGCTCGTCGGGCTGCGCGCCGCCGCCAAGGCCGGCCTGGGCGTGGCCTGCCTCGTCGCCAACGGCGACGAGCTCTGGGGCCTGCCCAAGGCGGCCAGCCTCACCCTCCCCTCCCCCCCCGGCCCGCTGCCGGTGACCATGGCCCTCTCCACCGGCGCCGCGACCTCGGGGTACGTCCCGATCGCGCGCAAGGCCTTCCAGCAGTCACTGCGCGGCTATCCCTTCGCCGGCTGAGCCGGTCTCCCTGCAAGTCCTGAGGGCTCAAGGCCCCGAAGGTTCCATCGGGTGACTCACCCTGAAGACGCCGGGTGAATCACCCTGACGGCCCCGGCTCCGAGGCCCTTCCAAGACCCTGCAGGTTCCCACCGGGTTCCAAGACCCTGAAGGTTCCCACCGGGTGACTCACCCTGAAGACGCCGGGTGAATCACCCTGACGGTCGCGAAGGACCTGAAGGTTCCCACCGGGTGACCCACCCTGAAGACGCCGGGTGACCTCACTTCGCGAGCGTCTCCTCGACGATTCCCGCGGCGAGGGTGGTCCCGTCCGCCGGGTCGATCAGCAGGCACGAGCCGGTCACGCGGGACCGCGCGTAGGGGTCGGCCGCGAGAGGGTCGGTGGTACGCAGCACGACACTCGCGATCTCGTTGACGGCGAGACCGTCCGCGTCCGGGGCGCAGCTCAGGTCCCCCAGGGCGGCGGAGGGCGCGATGCCCTCGACGACCGCCTGGACCGTCCTGGTGGCGTGTTTGACCAGGACCCGTTCCCCGACGCGCAGGTCACGCTCGTGGAGGTGGCACGTGGTCGTGCGCAGCTCCTGGGTGAGCGCGGGCGCCTCGTCCTCCGGCGCGATGAGGGAACCCCTGGAGACGTCGACGTCGTCGGAGAGGCGTACGGCGACCGACTGCGGCGCCCACGCCGTGTCGACCGGTTCGCCGAGCACGTCGATCGCGGCCACCGTGGAGGTCCGCCCGCCGGGGAGCACCGTGACGCGCTCGCCGACGCGCAGGATGCCGCTGGAGATCTGCCCGGCGTAGGAACGGTGGCCGTCCGCCCGGATGACGTACTGGACGGGGAGCCGCGCGGGCCCCTGTGAGGGGTCGACGCCCACCGGCACCGTCTCCAGGAGCTCCAGGATCGTGGGACCGGTGTGCCAGTCCATGTTCGGCGAGGGGGTGACGATGTTGTCGCCGGTGAGGGCGGAGATCGGGATCGCGGTCACCTCGCCGATCCCGAGGCCGGACGCGTACTCGGTGAACTCCTCGGCGATCGCCGCGAACACCCCCTCGTCCCAGTCGACGAGGTCCATCTTGTTCACGGCCAGCACGACGTGGGGGACGCGGAGGAGCCCGGCGACGGCGGCGTGCCGCCTGGTCTGCGAGACGACGCCGTTGCGGGCGTCGACGACGAGGAGCACGAGCTCGGCGGTCGAGGCGCCGGTCACCATGTTGCGGGTGTACTGCACGTGGCCGGGCGTGTCGGCGAGGATGAAGCGCCTGCGCGCGGTGGCGAAATAGCGGTACGCGACGTCGATCGTGATGCCCTGCTCGCGCTCGGCGCGCAGGCCGTCCGTGAGCAGCGCGAGGTCGGCGGTCTCCCGGCCCTGTTTCCGCGAGGCCGTCTCCACCGCCTCCAGCTGGTCGGCGAGGATCGATTTCGAGTCGTACAGCAGCCGGCCGACGAGGGTGGACTTCCCGTCGTCCACGGATCCGGCGGTGGCGAAGCGCAGCAGTGTGGTGGTCATCAGAAGTAGCCCTCCCGTTTGCGGTCCTCCATGGCGGCCTCGCTCAGCTTGTCGTCGGCGCGGGTGGCCCCTCGCTCGGTCAGCCGGGAGGAGCAGATCTCCTCGATGACGGCCTCCAGGGTCGCGGCGCCGGAGTCGACGGCGCCGGTGCACGACATGTCGCCGACCGTGCGGTAACGGACGAGGCGCCGCTCCACGGGCTCGTCGTCCCTCGGGCCGCCCCAGTCGCCGGGGGCGAGCCACATGCCCCGGCGCGAGAAGACCTCCCGCTCGTGCGCGAAGTAGATCGGCGGGAGCTCGATCCCCTCCCTGAGGATGTACTGCCAGACGTCCAGCTCGGTCCAGTTCGACAGCGGGAACACCCGGACGTGCTCGCCGGGCGAGTGGCGTCCGTTGTAGAGGTTCCACAGCTCCGGCCGCTGCCGTCGCGGGTCCCAGCCGCCGAAGTCGTCGCGCAGGGAGAACACCCGCTCCTTGGCACGGGCCTTCTCCTCGTCCCGTCGCCCGCCGCCGAAGACCGCGTCGAAGCCGTTCGTCTCGATGGCGGCGAGCAGCGGCACCGTCTGCAACGGGTTGCGCGAGCCGTCGGGCCGCTCGGCCAGCTCGCCCCGGTCGATGAGCTCCTGGACCGAGGCGACCTCCAGCCGCAGGCTGTGCTCGGCGACGACGCGGTCCCGGTAGCCGATGACCTCGGGGAAGTTGTGGCCGGTGTCGACGTGCAGCAAGGGGAACGGGACCGGCGCGGGGGCGAACGCCTTGCGCGCCAGGTGGAGCATGACGATGGAGTCCTTGCCCCCGGAGAAGAGGATCACCGGCCGGTCGAACTCCCCGGCCGTCTCCCGGAAGATGTGGGCGGCCTCCGCCTCCAGCGCGTCCAGGTGGGACAGCTGGTAGGCGTGGCCGGCGGTCTCGTCGACGACGGTCGTTGTCATCGTGGTGTCCTCTCTCCTGCGACGGCTGCGGCGGACTCGGCGGACTCGGCGGCTGTGGCGGATTCGGCGGTCCCGACGGCCCCAGCGGTCCCGACGGCCCCGGCGCCCTCGACGGGCCGGGCGCCGACGGCGGCCCCGGCACCTTGGGCACCTTCGGCGCCTTCACCGGTCCCGCCCGGCGGCGTGGCCGACGTGGCTGGCGTGGCTGGCGTGGTTGGCGTCGCCGGTGGGCGGCCCGCCTCCACCCAGTTCGCGACCGCCCTGGACAGCACGGTCCTGGCCCGCCTGAACTCCTCGGCGTCGAGGTGCTCGTCCGGTGTGTGGTCGAGCGCGGAGTCACCCGCGCCGTAGGCGACCATGGGCACCCCCCGCCAGGTGGTGGCGAGGGTGTTCATGTCGCTGCTCCCCTTCTTCGCGAGGAACCTCGGGGCCACGCCCTCCTCCCTGAAGGCCCGCGAGAACGCCTTCACGAGCGGGCTGGTACGGGAGGTGATCACTCCGGGCGTGGCGCGGAGCACCTCTACGACGACCGGTCCCGCGACCCGGCGGACGAGCTCGACGAGGTGTTCGAGGTCGAGCGTGGGGGGGACCCGCACGTCGACGACGGTCTCGCCCAGCTGGACGTCCCCGCCGTTCACCGCGTGGATGCCGAGCACGGCCACCAGCGCCTGGGAGTCGGCCTTGCCGATCTCCTCGCGCAGCCGGCTCAGGACGTCCACCAGCTGGTCGGCGGCGGTGGTGACCCCCTGCCCTGCCGTGTGGCCGACGCTGTGGCTGACGCGCAGCCGTACCTTGAGCAGGCCGTAGTAGCCGATGGTGAGGGCCTTCTCGCCGCTGGGCTCGCCCACGACCACCGCGTCCGCCGGGTAGTGGTCCCTGGCGTGGAAGGCTCCCGCCGAGGTGACCTCCTCCTCGACCGCGCCGATGACGCGCACCTGCGCCCAGCTCGGCACGTCCATCTCCGCGAGGGCCTCCAGGTAGGCGACGAGGCTGGCCTTGGCGTCGACGCAGCCCCTGCCGGTGATCGTCAGCCCGTCCCAGCGCACCGGCCACCGGTGCGGCACGGTGTCGAGGTGCCCGAGCATGAGCAGCCGCCGGTCGCCGGAGCCTCGGGTGGCCACGAGGTTGCCGGCCTCGTCGATCTCCGCGTGGACGCCGCGCTCCGTACACCAGTCCGCCAGGTACTCGGCGAGCTCCCGCTCGTCGGCCGACACCGAGGAGATCTCCACGGCGCGGGCGAGGAGCGACAGGTCCGGCGCGGGCGCCGGGGCGCGCCAGAAGCGCGTTCCCGACGCGGGCGACAGGACGTGCGGCCCGGTTATCGCGACGTCGGCGCTCCCGTCGAGGGCGATCTCCGCCGCGCGTACCTTCTGCCGCATCCGGCCCCGCGCGAACCGCTCGCCCTCGCCGCGTACGACGTCGGCCAGGCGGCTCCCGGGGTCCTCGGGATCGGTGAGCAGGCCCGGCGTGCCGGTGACGAGGCGCAGGTGGTCGGCGGCGAGGGCGTTGGCCAGCTCGGCGGCGAGGACGTCGGCGTCGACGTTGAGCGCGGAACCGCCGGCGCCGTCGGCGACGGGCGGCGAGAGGCACACCACGTCGAACGCGTCGAGCAGCACCCCGAGGCGGTCCGCGGCCACTCCGGTCACGGTGCCCGCCCGGTGGTCGCGGACCACCGTCGTCCTGCCGTCCCGCACGGCCCGCAGCGGCCGGTTGGCCTGGGCGCTCACCAGCGCCCCGTCCCGCGCGACCGAGGTGAAGACGGTGAGCCCGCGCGAGGTGAGCGCCTCGCGCACGCGCGGCAGCGTCACCCGCTCGTACGCGTCCACGATGTGCGGCATCTCCTCGGGAGGGCAGTAGCGCACCTCGCTGTCGCCCCGCAGGCTCAGCGTCCTGACCGGGCGGCCGATGTCGGCGTAGTGCCGGGTGATGCCGGCCGCGCCGCCCGCGACGAGGAGCACGCGGGCGCCGCGCCGGCGCAGCAGCGCCACCTCGTCGAAGAGCGCGTCGTGGTCGAGACTCGCGCTCCCTATCTTGACTACGTAGAGTGCCGCCTTCCGCGTGCTGGCGACGTGTCCGAGTACGGACATCTTTCGCTCCTTCTCAGCGTTTCCTCAGCGTTTCTCGACGGTCCGGTCTTTCAGCCGATGCCGCGGGTGTTGCCTCCGTCTGCCACGAAAACCGTGCCCGTGACGTACGAGGCCTGGTCGCTGGCGAGCATGGCGGCCAGCGCGCCGAAATCCTCCACGTCCCCGATCCTGCCGAGGGGGATCCGCTCGGCGACGCGGGCGATCTCCGTCTCCACGTCCGCGCCGAACTGCTCGTCGAGGATGGGGGTGCGGTGGAAACCCGGGGCGAGGATGTTGATCGTGACCCCGTTCGCGCCGAGCGCGTGCACCAGCCCCTTCATGTAGCCGAGCAGGCCCAGCCGGGCCACCGACGACAGGCCGCTCTCCGGGTGGGGCTGGCGCACCGACTCCGAGGCGATCATCAGCATGCGGCCCCAGCCGCCCTTCCTGAGGAAGGGCAGCGCCGCGAGGGTGACGCTCACGTGCGGCAGGAGGTTCCCGTCGATGGCCGCCCGGTAGTCGGCGACCTGGAAGCCGTCGACGGGCCCGAAGGGGACCCCGCCGGAGTTGGTCACCACGATGTCCAGCCCGCCGAACGTGTCGGCGGTCCGCCGCACCCATTCGGCGGCGGCCCGCTCGTCGCGCAGGTCGACGGGGGTGCTGAGCACCTCGCCCGTCCCCATCGTGTTGACCTCGACGTGTGCCGTGGCCAGTTTGGCGGGATCACGGCCGCAGATCGAGACGTGCGCCCCCTCCGCCGCGAGGGTCTTGGCCACGGCCAGCCCGAGCCCGCTGCTCGAAGCCGCCACCAGGGCCACGCGCCCTTTAAGCCGAAGGTCCATGAGATATGGCTCCCTAACTCTCGTGTCCGCCTGGTCGGCGGGAACGGGGTGTTTCCCGCGGTCACCTACCTGGTCGGCAGGAGCGGGTACCCGTAGCGGGTGAGCACCGGCAGGGCCGCCGCGGTCGCGGCGGCGATCTCCCGCGCGGACAGCGCGGTGCGCCAGCGCTCGTCGGAACGGATCCGGGTGTCGCCCTTGGACAGCCGGTCGGGGTTGCCGGTCACCGTGTGGTTCTCCCGGAGCGAGACCAGGCCGGTCTCGTCGACCGGCGGCTCCCCCGCCAGCCCGGCGAACCGCATGACCCGCTCGACGACCTCTCGCGGCCGGTCGCAGAGGTCCTCGTGCCTGACCCGCAGGTACCGGTCGGGGGCGGCCGAGCCGACGAGCTCCGACGCGACGTTGAACGCGCTCCAGTAGCCGCTGCTGCGGGCGGGGCTCATCGGGTCGATGTACTCCTTGGCGTTCTTGTAGGAGAACGCCGTCGCTCGGGGGTCGCGCACCATGTGCAGCACCCGGACGTCCAGGTCCGTACGCCCCAGCAGCGCGGCCGCCTCGGCGGGGTACTTCGAGCCGTCCACGATCAGGCGTTCGCCGCCGTTCGCGGCCAGCGTCCGGTAGATGTCGGCGGTGCGGCCGAGCGCCTCCACGACGCCGGGCGCCGTCGGCGTCCTGCCCTGGGCCTCCGTGAGGCGGGTCCTGGTGTGGCGGGTCCGCAGCAGGAAGCGCTGCAGGATCGCCATCCGGCGCGCGGCGCCGGCCTGTGCCGTGCCGCCGGCCCCGAGTACCGAGGACCAGACGTCGCACGCGGTCAGGTCCCTGCCGCAGCCGCAGCTGGAGTTGGTGCCGGCGTTCAGCACGCCGTTGCGCCACAGGTAGTGCAGCTCGCCCACGTGCAGGACGCCGGGGAGCTCGCCGAGGACGTTCCCCAGCAGGGTGCTGCCGCTCCGCATCCACCCGGTGATGTACAGGATCCGCGGGTCACCCATGGCGGCCGCCCCACGACAGCGTCATCAGGTGCTGCGGCAGGTGCACGGCGAGGCCGACGCGGCTGCTCGCCTCGACGAGGTCGGCGCCGCCGGGCCCGGCGCCCCGGCGCAGCGTGATGGAGGAGGTGCCGGGCAGCAGCAGGGTGAACGCGGCGCGGAAGTCCCCCATGAGCAGGGTGTCCTTCGGGATCATGCGTGTCCTCGACACCGTGATCCCGGCCACGGCCAGCCGGCCGAGCATGCCCGTCCTGACCATCTCCCAGTAGACGGCGGGGTGGGCGACGATGCCGTCGCACGAGCCGCCGGTCTCCTCCACCTCGGCGGCGGCCTCGGTGGCCGCCTCCTCAAGGCCGAGGCCGGTCTTCCGGTTCCGGGTGCCGGGCAGCCGGAGCAGCCCGGTGATCGCGCCGTCCTCGGTGCCGTGCAGCAGCGCCTCGTTCTCCGCCACCGACAGCCGGACGAGCACGCGGTAGTCGACGTACGGGGCCAGCAGCGCGGGCTCCCCGAGGATCCCCTCGGGCAGCGGCACGGAGACGGTGAGGTCGGTGAGCCGCGCCCGCTCGATCCTCGGCGCGAAGGCCGCCTCGGGGGTGGCGGCGTAGGAGGTTCCCGACTCGCTCAGCTCTCCCCGGGGAGGTTCGTGGACGTAGGGCGCCGGGCCGTCGGCCACCGGCGCGGTCTTCAGCAGGTGACGCACCGGGTAGCGGGGGCGGGACGCGAAGAGCGGGAACGCGGCGGGCAGGTGCACGCCGTAGGGCACCACCAGATCCCCCCGCTCACCGGTCCGCTGACCGGCTCGCTCTCCGGCGGCGCTCACGGCCGCCGCGAACTCCTCGCCCGGTGTACGCTCGGCGGTTCCGAAATCGAAATCAAGATCAGATGGAGCCGGGTGCGCGCCGTCGCCGTCGACGGCCGGACTCTCTGCGATCCCTCGCATTACCCCTCCTTCTGGAGACTTCTGGAGATCCTCTGAAGATCTCCGGGGGCTTCTGGTGACTTCCAGTGACTTTCGGTGACTTCCGATGATGCCGAACAAGCAGGCAAACAATCACCACTGAAGAGCCTAGTCATCCGGCATGCCATTTTTCGGCCCCTACCCAAGAAGCGATGCTTATGAGGTAATAGCCTCGTGTTATGAGAACACCTCATAAGCAGCGCCGTTCATTTCGAGTAAAAGCACTTATTAGCAATTTCACGGGAAATGGGGTTACGGTTTATAAGACAATCTCGGACAACTACGAACAGGGATGAGCTCATGCAGAAGGTTGTGAACGGCCCGGAATGCCCTGAGTGCGCGGCCGAGGTGACGATCGACGGAGACGCCAGGGTGAGCGAGATCGTCGAGTGCGTGGACTGCCGGAGCGAGTTGGAGATCGCCTCCGTCCAGCCTCCGACCCTCACGCTGGCACCGGACGTCGAAGAAGACTGGGGCGAGTAGCCGAGGGAGCCGTGCCATGAATTCCGTAGCATCTCACCTCGCCGTCCTCGCCTCACGGGTGCGGTTCGAGGAGAAGAGCATCATGGGCGCCCTCGAACGACGCGGCGCCGGATTCGAGCACCTGGACCCCAGGTCGCTGTTCGTCGCGGACGGCTCGGCCTGGACCGGCCCCACCCTCGTACTCAATCGCGAGGTCGGGCACTTCCGCGCCCTCTACGCGGCGAGCGCCCTGGAGTCGGCGGGGGTGACGGTGCTCAACAGCGCCGCCGCCACGCACGTCAGCGGCGACAAGTGGCACACGTCGGCGGCCCTGCTGGACCGCGGGCTGCCGACGCCCAGGACCGCGCTGGCGATGACGACCGAAGCGGCGCTGGACGCGCTGGACGACATCGGCTACCCGGCCGTGATCAAACCGCTGGTCGGCTCATGGGGCCGGCTGGTGACCAGGGTCGCGGACCGCGCCGTGGCGACGGCCGTACTCGAACACGTCGCCGCCCTCCCCTCCCCGCAGTCGCACGTGATCTACCTGCAGGAGCAGGTGCCCAAGGCCGACCGGGACCTCCGCGTGCTCGTCGTGGGCGGCGAGGCGCTCGGCGCGACCTACCGCCGGGGCGAGGAGTGGCGCACCAACGTGGCGCGGGGCGCCGTGAGCGAGTACTGCCCGCTCGGCCCCGTCCACGCCAAGCTCGCGGTCGCCGCCGCCGAGGCGGTCGGCACCGACATCGCGGGCGTCGACCTCATCGAGGACGTGGACGGGCACCTGACCGTGCTTGAGGTCAACGACCGGGTGGAGTTCAGGGGCTTCCAGGAGGCCCACGGTTCCAGGGTCGACGTGGCGGACGCCATCGCGGCCCATCTCATCGCGAGAGGAGAGACATGACACGCGCCGCGGTCGTCGGGGCCGCCGGCTACATCGGCGGCGAGCTCCTGCGCATCCTGACCACCCACCCCGAGGTCGAGCTGGCCGCCGCCACCTCGCGGCGCCTGCAAGGCCGCCAGATCGACGGGGCCCACCCGAACCTGAGGGGGAGGACCCGGCTGGCCTTCTGCGCGGAGGACCAGCTCGACCACTACGACGTGCTGTTCCTGGCGACACCGCACCGGGAGACGATGCGCCGGATGCCGGAGTTCCTCGACAGGGCCGGCACGATCATCGACCTGTCCGGAGACTTCCGGCTGCGGTCCGCCGACACCTACGAGGACTACTACGGGGTCCGGCACGAGGCCACCGACCTTCTCGGCACCTTCGTGCCCGGCGTGCCGGAGTTCCACCGGGAACGCCTGCGCACGGCCGACCGGATCAGCGTGCCCGGCTGCATGGCGAACGCCGGGATCCTGGGGCTCACCCCGCTGGCCGAGGCCGGGCTGATCAGGGACGAGATAACGGTCGACGCCAGGACCGGTTCCAGCGGCGCCGGGGCGACCGCGGGCTCGGAGAACCTGCACGCAGAACGCAGTGGCGCGCTCAGGGTCTTCGCCCCGACACGGCACCGGCACGAGGCGGAGATCTCCCAGACGACCGGGCTCCCCGTCCGCATGACGGCGACGGGGGTGGAGGCCGTACGAGGGGTGCAGCTGCTGTGCAGGGCACGCCTCGCCGACGGCGCCGACGAGCGGGACATCCGCTCGGTCTACCGGGAGCGGTACGCCGACGAGCCGTTCGTCCGCGTGGTCGCCCAGCGGCGCGGCCTGCACCGGTTCCCGGACGCGAAGATCCTGTCCGGTTCCAACTTCTGCGACGTCGGCTTCGCCCTGGACCCCGAGTCGGACGGCGTGACGGTGATCGCGGCCCTGGACAACCTGGTCAAGGGCGGTTCCGGGAACGCGGTGCAGTGCATGAACATCCGGCTCGGCCTGCCCGAGTCCCTCGGGCTCGACTTCACCGGCCTGCACCCGAACTGACCGGGGCCTCGACTTCATCGTAAGCCCGCCCCCGAACCGACCGGGGCCTCGACTCCACCGTAGGCCCGCACCCGAACCGACCGAGGTCTCGACTCCACCGGCCCGCACCCGAACCGACCGAGACGAGGCCCGCATCCGTAGCCGACCAAGGCTCTTGCCCGAAATGACCGAGGCGAAAGGAGCAGACATGAGCAGCACCTCCATCCTGCCGGGTGCGACCCCGGCGGGTGAGACGGCCGATCCGGCCGCGGTGACCGGCCGGATCAGGGAACACATCGTGAACATGTGCGCGAGTCCCGAGGGCGGGCACCTGGGGGGCTCCATGTCCCTCGTCGAGGTCCTCGCCACCCTGTACTTCCAGATCATGCGCGTCGACCCCCGGAACCCGGGCGCGCCCGACCGCGACATGCTGCTGCTGAGCAAGGGACACGCGGGCATCGCCCTCTACGCGACCCTCTGCGAGGCCGGTTTCTTCCCCGAGGAGCGGCTCGCCGACTACGCGCTGCCGGGCAGCTCCTTCATGGCCCACCCCCACGCCGAGATTCCCGGCGTGGAGATGCCGTCCGGCTCTCTCGGCCACGGCCTGGCGCTGGGCGTCGGAGTGGCGCTCGCGGCCAGGCTCGGCCGCTCCGAGCGCCGCTGCTTCGTGGTCATGGGCGACGGCGAGCTCCAGGAGGGCTCGGTCTGGGAGGCCGCGAGCGTCGCCGCGAACCACGGGCTGGACAACCTGACCGCCGTGATCGACCGCAACCGCCTCCAGATCACCGGCGAGACGGAGTCCGTCGGCGACCTGGAACCGCTGGCCGACCGCTGGCGGGCCTTCGGCTGGCGGGTCCACGAGGTGGACGGCCACGACGTCGCCGAGCTGACCTCGGCGTTCACCACGCCGCCGGAGCCGGGGCGGCCCACCCTGATCATCGCCCACACCGTCAAGGGCAAGGGAATCCCCTTCATCGAGGGCCAGGCGCGCAGCCACTACGCCAAGCTGGGCGACCGGCAGCACCGCCGCGCGCTCTCCGCCCTGCGCGCCACCTCGGAGGACCGGCCCGCCACCCCGGAAAGCCCGCGCGCCAACCCGGAAGGAGAGCGGCGATGACCGCCACCACAGCGAAGACGCGCTCGTCCCGTGAGGTCTACCGGGACGTGCTCGTGGAACTCATGCCGGACGACGAGCGGCTGGTCTGCCTGGACAGCGACACCGGCCTGTTCAGCGGGGTCGACTTCGGCGAGGCGAGCGACAGGTACGTCAACCTGGGCATCGCCGAGCACACCCTCATGGGTGCCGCGGCCGGGCTCGCCAAGGAGGGGCGCGTTCCCGTCGTGAACACGATGGCGGCGTTCGCCTCGACCCGGGCCCTGGAGGCCGTCAAGGTCGACATCGCGCTCAACAACCTGCCCGTCCGCATCGCCGCGACCCACTCCGGGGTGTCGGGCGGCCATCTCGGCCCCACCCACCACTCGCTGGAGGACCTGGCCGTGATGCGGAACCTGCCGAACATGACCGTCGTGGTCCCGGCCGACGCGGCCACCACCGACGAGCTGTTCCGCCAGGCCCTCACCCTGCCGGGCCCCGTCTACTTCAGGCTCGGCCGCAACGCCACCCCCGACCTTCCCGACGGCCCGCCCGTACGGCTCGGGAAGGCGCGCACCCTGCGGGAGGGCGGCGACGTCACGCTCGCCGCCTGCGGCCCGTACCCGGTGCTCGCCGCCCTCGACGCCGCCGACCTGCTGGAGCGCGACGGCATCGCGGCGTCCGTGATCCACGTGCACACGGTCAAGCCGCTGGACACGGACACGCTCGCCGCCGCGGCGGGCACGACCGGCGTCGTGGTCACGGTGGAGGAGCACTGGCGCGCCGGGGGCTTCGGGGCCGCCGTCGCCGAGAGCCTCTCCGAGCTCCTGCCGGTCAGGGTGCACCGGGTGGCGATGCCCGACGCGTTCGTACCGGTCTCCGGCGGCCAGAGATATCTCCTGGAGCGGGGTGGCGTCACCCCGCAGGCCGTCGCCGCGCGGGCCAGGACGGCCCTCGGCAGGCCGAGGAGGGACCCCCGATGAAGGACCTGACGAAGGACGACTTCCGCGCCGCCGGCTGGTGGCGCGACGAGACCGTCCTCGACGACCTCCGCCGCTCCGCCGCCAGCCACCCGGACAAGCCCGCGCTGGTCTGCTACCGCGACGGCGTCCCCGAGACGGTGACCTACAGCGAGCTCGCCCACCGCGTCGACCGCCTCGCGGCGAGCCTGGCGCGGCTGGGCGTGGGCCGCGGCGACGTGGTGACCCTGCAGCTGCCCAACTCGTGGCAGCTCGTCGCGTCGATCCTCGCGTGCGCGCGGATCGGCGCCGTGGCGGGCCCGGTCGTGCCGATCATGCGCAGGCGCGAGGTCGAGTTCATGACCCGGCTCACCGCCAGTCCCGTCTACATCGCCGCGGCCGGGTTCCGCGGCTTCTCGTACGCGGAGATGAGCGCCGAGGTCGCCCGCGCCGTCCCCGGCCTGCGCCACCGGGTGCTCCTCGGCGACGACGGTAGTGAGGGGATGGACGGGGCGCTCGACTTCGACCGTGACCTGCTCGGCCCCGAGCCCTCCCCCGAGGAGGTCGAGGCCCTCGACGCCCTTGAGGCCGGACCCGACGACCCCGCCCAGATCGTGTTCACCTCCGGCACGACCGGTGAGCCGAAGGGCGTCGTGCACAGCCACAACACCCTGTACGCGATGAACAGGGCGCAGGCCGACGTGCTTCACCTGACCATCAGGGAAGTGACGGCGATGGGCTCCCCCACGACCCACCAGGCCGGATACACCTGGAACTTCGTCATGCCGCTCATCCTCGGCGCGACGGCCGTGCAGGTGGACGCGTGGGACCCGGCCGTGATGCTGCGGATCCTGGAGGAGCACGAGGTCACGTTCTTCATGGGCGCGCCCACGTTCCTCTCCGACCTCATCGAGGCGCAGCGCGACTCGCCGAGGGACCTGTCCTCGCTGGTGACGTTCGCCACCGGCAGCGCGCCGATCGCGCCGCTCCTCGTGGAGGACGCGCGGGAGGTCCTCGGCTGCCGGCTGTACGCCCTGTGGGGCATGAGCGAGAACGGCTGCGTGACGATCACCCGTCCCGAGGACCCGGCGATGCGCGCTGCCGAGAGCGACGGAACCCCCGTACCGGGGATGGAGGTCAGGATCGTCGGCCGCGAGGGCGAGCCGGTGGCCGCCGGGCAGCCCGGCCTGCTCCAGGTCCGCGGCGCCGCCCAGTGTCTCGGCTACTTCCGCCGCCCCGAGGTGTACGCGGAGTCGACGACCGAGGACGGCTGGTTCGACACCGGCGACCTGGCCCGCGAGGACGGCTTCGGCGGCATCCGGATCACCGGCCGGGTCAAGGACGTCATCATGCGGGGCGCCGAGAACATCCCCGTCGTGGAGGTGGAGGCGGCCCTGCTGCGGCACCGCTCCATCAAGGACGTGGCGGTCGTCGGCTACCCGGACCCGCGACTGGGCGAGCGCGCCTGCGCGATCCTCGTCGCGGCGGACCCGTCGGCGGACCCGCCGCTCACCCTCGACGACATGCGCGGCCACCTCGCCGGCCTCGGCATGGCCAAGCAGTACTGGCCGGAACGGCTGGAGGTCGTGCCGTCGCTGCCGAGAACCCCCTCCGGAAAGATCCAGAAATTCGCCTTGCGCGACCGGCTCCGGGCTTAGGACAGGTCATGGACTTCGAATTCACCAGTGAACAGCAGGCGCTCGCCAAGAGGGTGCGGGAGTTCGCGGCCGACAGGGTGGCCCCGTACCGCCACGAGAGCGACGTGCGGCGCGGTTACCGTGCCGGGCTCCTCGCCGAGATGGGCGAGGAGGGATTGTTCTCGCTGCGGGTCCCCGAGGAGTACGGGGGACGCGGGCTCGACGCGGTGAGCGCGGGCGTCGCCCTGGAGGAGCTGGCGTCGGCGGACCTGTCGGTCTGCTACCCCGTGCTCAACGCCGCCCTCATCGGCGGTGTCCTGGCCGCGAACGGCACGCCGGGACAGCTGGCGGGCTGGCTGCCGCCGATCGCCACCGGCGAGTCGATCGTCGCGCTCTGCCTCACCGAGCCCGGCCACGGCACCGACGCCGCGAGCATCGAGATGCGCGCCGAGCCCGACGGCGACGGATGGGTGCTGAACGGCGAGAAGACCTCCATCATGATCGCCGCCTACGCCACGCACGGCCTCGTCTTCGCGCGTACGGGAGAGCCGGGGGCGCACGGCATCACCGCCTTCTACGTCCGGCTCGACGAGGAGAAGGTGACCCGCGAGGTCCTCTCCGACCTCGGCTGCCGGTCCGGAGGGCGGGGCAAACTCGTCTTCGACGACGTCCGCGTCGGCCCCCGGGACGTGGTCGGGGAGCCGGGACTCGGCTTCGCCGCGGTCATGCGCGGGTTCGGCGTCTCGCGGGCGCTCATCTCGCTGATGGCGCTCGGGGTCGGCAAGGCCGCCCTCGACGAGGCCGTCGCCCACGCGGGCGCCAGGGAGGCGTTCGGCGGGCCCATCGGCAGGTTCCAGGGAGTCGCCTTCCCCCTGGTCGAACACGCGACCATGCTCCACGCGGCACGGCTGGTGTCGTACGAGGCGCTGTGGCGCGCCGACAACGGCATGGACCCGAGGATCCCCTCCAACATGGCCAAGTGGTGGGCGCCGAAGGCGGCGATGGAGGCCGTTCACCAGTCGCTGCTGACCATGGGCCACCTCGGCTGGTCGGAGGACGGGCCGGTCGCGCAGCGGCTCAGGGACGTCATCGGGCTCCAGCTCGCGGACGGCACCGCGGCGGCCACCAAGCTCGTCGTCGCGAGGAAGCTCCTCGGCCGGGAGAACGCACCGTGATCGCCGGCGACGTGAGCCACGGTCCTCGGTGAGCTCCGCGGCCCTCGGTGAGCGACCCTCGGTGACGCGGTTCTCAGTGACAGGATCCTGAGCGACGCGGTCCTCGATGACGCGGTTCTCAGTGACAGGATCCTGAGCGACGCGGTCCTCGATGACGCGGTTCTCGGCGACATGACGAGGCGACCGGTGACGTGAGCCGGGGGAGACGGTCACCGTCTCCCCCGGCTCGCTTCGTCTTCCCGGACTCACCTGATCGGCCCGGTCGTCCGCCCTTCCCGGCTCAGCCGGCCTCTCCGGCTCACCCGGTCGCGCCGGTCTCACCCGACCGCGCTGTGGGCCCGTTTCGCCTGGCGGTAGGCGCGCATCTTGGCCCGCGTCCCGCACACCGACATCGAACACCACCTGCTGCCCCGGTTTCGCGACCGGTCGTAGAAGATCCACTCACATCGGTGCTCGCCGCACGCCTTGAGGCGCTGCCAGGAACCGTCGATGACGGCGCCGGCGACGGACGCCAGCACCTCGGCCAGGGCCCCGCGCACGTCGGTCAGCGCGGGCCGGAGGCCGAGACTCCCGGTCTCCGCGCCGAACCCCACGACGAGCGGGCAGGCGCGCGCGACGTGCTCGACCGTACGGCGGGCCTGCGGGTCGATGGGCCCGCCGTTGTTCTCCCGCAGGAGCGCGCGGAGCGCCTCCCTCAGGATCACGGCGTCGCGGCGATCCAGCTCGTCCGGTTTCACCCGCGGGCCACCGAGGCCGTTGCGTTCCAGCCAGGTGGCGAGGCCCTGCGCGGTGGCGAAATAGTCAGGGCCGAACTCCACATTGACGCTGTTGACGAATGCCTGCACCAGCGCGAGCGGATCCGGCGCCACGGCTCTGTCTCCCGGTTGTCGCTTCACTTTGACAATGTTACTACCGAAGCGAGTTTGCCGGTAGTGCACATCGGTGATCCAGCGACGCCCCACAGGGCCTCCACCGCAACAGAACCCTGCTTCGTAAGCCACGCTTCGTGTTCGCATCCCGAGAAGGAGGTCTTATCGCACCCCCGTTGCTCCGACCTTGTTACCGTCTTAGCGTAATTGCTGGTAACAGAAAAAACCGGCAGAGAAATCCGGAGCACGAGGAGCACGAAGGGAAGCGACGTGACCACCAGGGTCTATCCCGCCTATATCGGCGGCAGGGACATCACCGGCGACAGCGGGAAGTACGTCCACACGGTCACCACGCGTGCCGTCCTGGAGGACACCTTCCCCAGCCTGAGGCTCAAGCGCGACCTTGACCTGGGCGTCGTCGACATCGAAACGGCCGGGGACGTCGTCGCGGGAGCGTGTGCCGTCGCCGACGAGGAGATGGTGCAGCTCGCCCTCAAATCGGCGGCCCGGGCCGCCCCCGAATGGGCCCGCTTCCCGCTCGCCACCCGGATGGAGATCGGGTACCGCATCGCGGAACGCCTCGCCGAGCACCGCGACGAGCTGGTCGAGATCCTCGTCGCCGAAGGACAGCCCCGCTCCCTCGCCGAGGGCATGGTCGACGGGATCCCCCTCACCGGCTGGAGCCGGGAGACCCTCGAATGGTGCGCCGCGCAGATGCGCTTCGACCGGTACGACGGCGAGCGCGAGATGATCCTGCGGCGCGTCCCCGACGGGGTCGTCTGCGTCAACCCGCCGCAGAACGCCGCGGTCGCCAACGCCCTGTTCGGCATCACCGCCCTCCTCGCCGGCAACGCCGTGGTGGTGCGGGCGCCGCGCGGGATCCCGCTCGCGGTCATGTACACGATGCGGGAGATCGTGGCGCCGGTGCTCGAAGAGGCGGGCGCGCCCCCCGGCACGCTCAACGCGCTCTGCGGGCCCCCGATGCTCGACGCCTGGCTGGCCAGCGAGCACGTCGACGACATCGTCTACATCGGCGGCAGCGAGAAGGGGCTGGCACTGGAGCGCGACTGCGTCGCGGCCGGGAAGAAGCCCATCCTGGAACTCGCGGGCAACGACTGCTTCGTGGTCTGGCGCGACGCGGACCTGGACGTCGCGGTGGAGAGCCTCACGCAGTTCTTCACGCAGTCGGGCCAGATCTGCAACGTGCCCAACCAGGTGATCGCCCACCCCGCGATCGCCGACGAGCTCGTCGAGCGGCTGACCGTGGCCGTGCAGAAGATCCAGCCCGGGTACCCCGAGGAGCGCGGCGTCGTGCTCACCCCGGTCCTGATGGTCGACGCGTTCCACGCCTGCGTCGCCCAGGCGCTCGGGCGGGGCGCGACGCTCGTCCACGGCGGCCGCCGCCTGGAGGTGGACGGCTCCCCGTCGGAGACCGGCTTCTTCGTGGAGCCGACGATCCTGCGGGTCGACGGGCTCCGCGACTCCAGGTCGCTGTGGGTGGTACGCGACGAGACGTTCTTCCCCCTCCTGCCGGTCATCGTCCCCGAGGCGGGCGGCACGGACGACGACCTGCTGGAGAGGTTCATCGCGTTCGTGAACGGCAACGCGTACGGCCTGCGCAACTCCTTCTGGGCCACCGACCCCTCGGTGATCGACCGGTTCGCCGAGGGGGCCACCGGCGGCGGCCAGCTCAAGATCAACGACTCGCACGCCGGCTTCCTGCCGTTCCTTCCCACCCACGGCGGGACCGGCCTGACCGGCGGCGCCTTCGGGGAGGCGAACTACCTCATGCTGCGCGCCTCACACCTGCAGGGCGTCAGCATCGTCCGCCCGGCGACCGATACGGAGTGAACGACATGACATCTCGTACTTTCAAGGCCACCGTGTGGTGCTCGGCCGAGGACCTGATCGAGCAGCTCGGCGACGACCGGGCGTTCCCGGCGTGCGCCCCGGACATCCTCTCCGTCGAGGACATCGGCGGCGGGCTCCGCCAGTGGGTCCTCGCCTTCCGCGACGGCACGGCCGAGTGGGTCCAGCACAGCCGCGACCTGGTCGGCGCGCAGCCGTACCGGATCGAGTTCGAGCAGGTCACCGGCGACTTCCACGACTTCAGGGGCTCCTGGACGACCGAGGACCTCGCCGAGGGCTGCGAGGTCACCTACCAGGTGGACTACTCCACGAGCGTCCCGCACCTGGCGGGCGCGATCGACACGGCCGTCGGACGGGTGCTGCTCCGCAGCGTCCGGCGGATCCTCGACGGGATCTGCGGGCCGATCCACGTCACCGCGGGCGGCGAGTACCTGTGGGACGTCCCCGAGGCCTCCGGCTTCTCCGGCACCTCAGACACTTCCGGCACCTCGGACACCTCCGGCACCTCCGGCACGGAAAGGACATTCAGCCATGCGATTCGATGACATCTGGATCTCCGGCACGGGCGGCACGCTCGGCGACCTGGTGCCGATAGGCCGGGCCGTCGAGGACGGCTCGTACTCGGCCGAGGTCGCGGAGAGCACCGGGATGGTCTCCGTCTCCCAGTCCACGGAGGCTCCCCCCGAGATGGCCGTGACCGCGGGACGGCAGGCGATCAAGGAGGCCGCCGCCCTCGGCACGGAGGTCGGCCCCGACACGCTCTACCTGCACAGCCACAGCCACTTCCAGGGCATCGACATGTGGCCCGCGGCCTGCTGGATCGGCGGGGAACTGCTGGGCACACACCTGGCCGGGATGCCGATGACCGTCTCGGCGGCGTCGAACGGCTCCCTCGCCTGCCTGGAGATCGCGGCGGGCATGCTGTCGGGACGCCCCGAGCTCCCCTCCGCCCTCATCACGGTCGCGGACCGGTTCGCCCCTCCCACCGACCGCTGGTACCTCTCCCCCGGCATGGTCTTCGGTGACGGTGCCGCGTCGGCGGTGGTCACCCGCGGCGACGGCCGGCTGCGGCTGCTGTCCTGCGCCTCGGAGACCGACACGGCCCTCGAAGGCCTCTCGCGCGGCGACGAGCCGTTCCGTACCGCTCCCGAGCCGCAGCCCGACATGAGGCGCAGGACCCGGGAGTTCCTGACCCGCGGCGAGCTGTCGCTGCGCGACGTCCGCGCCAGGTCGGCGGCCGGGACCGCCGGCGTCGTCTCCCGGGCGCTGTCCGACGCCGGCCTGTCCATGGACGAGATCGACTGGCTCGTCACGCCGTTCGTCGGCCGGGTCCTGTTCAAGGAGAGCTTCGTGCGTCCGTTGGACGCCATTCCCGGCGACACCCTGGCCGAGCTCGGGCTGACGATCGGCCATCTCGGCCCCGCCGACCAGCTCTACGGCCTGGACCACCTGTTGAAGGAGGACCTCCTGGAGCCGGGAGCCCGGGTGCTCCTCATCGGCACCGGCATGGGATTCACGTTCTCCGCGGCCGTTCTCGAGGCGCGCGGCGCCTGACCACTCCACAGGACTCCACAGGACTTCGCAGGACTTCGCAGGACCGCACAGGAAGGAACCCCGTCATGACCGTCACCCAGACTCCCGACGTGTCCCCCACTCCCTCTCTCGACTCCCGGGTCACCCCGGTCGAGCCGCTCCTCGCCCCCGCCGCGCTGCGGGAGGAGATCCCGATGTCGCCCGCCGCCGCGGAGACCGTGCTCAACGGCCGGTACGAGGTCGCCCAGGTGCTGAACGGCGAGAACGACCGGCTCGTCGTGGTCGCCGGCCCGTGCTCCATCCACGACCCCGGCGCCGCCCTGGCCTACGCCGAGCGGCTGTCCGACCTCGCGCGGCGGGTGTCCGACTCGCTCGTGGTCGTCATGCGGGTCTACCTGGAGAAGCCGCGGACCCGCCTCGGCTGGAAGGGGCTCATCAGCGATCCCCACCTCGACGGCTCGAACGACCTCAACAGCGGGCTGCGCCTGGCGAGAAGCCTGATGGTGGACATCCTGGAGACCGGCCTGCCGATCGGCTGCGAGTTCCTCGACCCGCTGACCCCCCGCTACTTCTCCGACGCCGTGTCCTGGGGATCGATCGGTGCCCGCACCGTCCAGAGCCAGGTGCACCGGCAGCTCACCAGCGGGCTCAGCATGCCCGTCGGCATCAAGAACGCGACGAGCGGCCACGTGGAGGACGCGGTCGACGCCATCGTCGCGGCCTCCGAGGGGCACGTGTTCCCGGGCATCGACGACGAGGGCGTCGCCTCGATCGTCGCCACCAGCGGGAACCCCGAGTGTCACGTCGTCCTGCGCGGCGGCAGCGAGGCCCCGAACTACGGGCCCTCCGACGTGGCGGACGCCCTCGAACTGCTGGGCAGCGCGGAACTGCCGCGGCGCCTCTTCATCGACGCCAGCCACGGCAACAGCGGCAAGGACCACGAGCGGCAGCCCCACGTCGCCGCGGACATCGCGCAGCGGATCGCCGGCGGGGAGACCGGCATCGCCGGGATCATGCTGGAGAGCTTCCTGGCCGCCGGCCGGCAGGACCTGGTCCTGGGAAGGACGGAGCGCCTCGCGTACGGGCAGAGCGTGACCGACGCCTGCGTGGACTGGGAGCAGACCACCCGGATGATCGAGGAGCTCGCCGAGGCCGTCGAGACCGGGCGCTCCCTCCGGCGGGCCGGTGCCGAGGACACTCCCCTGCTGGCCGAGGCCCCTCTCCCCGCCGTCGCCACACTGCCGGCCCTCGCCTGAGCCCCCTGTCCCACGCCATAACGAGAGGAACGATTCCCATGGAAACGACCAACTCGTCGCTTCCCCTCGCCCGTCCCGCCGGTGACGACCGGACCGGAGCGCCGCACCGGCACTCCATCCCCGTACCCGAGAAGGCCGTTCCGCGGCGGGAGACGTTCGCGGTGGCGGCCCTGGCCGGCCTGCTCCACCGCTACACCGGGGAGACCGGCCTGCTGATCGGACGGCGGGCGGGGCAGGGGGCCGCTGAGAACATCCGGCTCCGGGTGTCGGGGGACACGACCGCCGCGGACCTGCTGGCCGGGATCGCCGCCACGCGGGCGGAGCCGTCCACCGGCGAGGCCTGTCACGCCGTCGTCTCCACGAACGGCGGTGAGCCCGGTCCGCGTGCCGCGCTGACCGTGTTCACCGGGGACGAGGGCGACTTCGAGCTCGTGATGTCCCGGGCGGAGTTCGACGCGGACGCCGCCGCGCAGTACGCGCTGCACCTGGGGCGGGTCCTCGACGCCCTGGCGGCCGACCCGGCCGTCGCGCTGCGGGACGTCCCCCTGCTCACCGAGGAGGAGTCGCGGCGCATCCTGGTCGGCTGGAACCAGACCGACGAGCCCGTACCCGACCTCTTCTTCCACGAGGTCGTCGCCGACATCGCGCGCCGGACGCCCGACGTGGTCGCGGTGGCCTGGCCCGGCGGCCGGCTGACCTTCCGCGAGCTCGACGACCAGGCCAACCAGCTCGCCCACCGGCTCGCCGCGACAGGGGTACGCCCCCGCGACCGGGTCGGGGTCTGCTTCCCGCGCGGCGCGGAGAGCCTGATCGCGCAGCTCGCCTGCTTCAAGACGGCGGCGGCGGCGATCCTGCTCGACCCCGAGTTCCCCGACGACCGCGTCCGCTTCATGATCGAGGACGCCTCGGCCGTGGTGGTGCTCACCATGAAGGCCCACGAGCCCAAGGTGTCCGGGATCTGCCCGGTGCTCTCGCTCGACGACGCGGACTGGCGTGCCGAGCCCGCCACCCCGGTCAGCGAGCGGGTGGAGGCCGGGGACCTCATCCACATCTGCTACACCTCCGGCTCCACCGGGGTGCCCAAGGCCGTCATGGTGCCGCACGGCGCGGCCCGCAACCTCATCTACAGCATGCGGGTGATCTGCGGCATCACCGAGAAGTCCCGCGGGACGTGGCTGGCGGCGCCCGGCTACGGCATGGTGGAGGTCGAGTGCTTCTCGGTCCTCGCCGCGGGCACCACGGTCCACATCCCCGAGCCGTCGGTCGTGACGTCGCCCGAGTGGCTGCGCGACTGGCTCGTCTCCGAGCGGATCACCCACACCCTGCTCATGAAGGCCATGGCCGAACGGCTGTGGACGCTCCACTGGCCCGCCGAGACCGAGCTGGTCAACATCAGGATCTGCGGCGAGCGCGTGCAGTCGTGGCCCTCCGCCGACCTGCCCTTCCACGTGTTCAACCTGTACGGCTCCGCGGAGGCGACGGTGGTGGCCACGTGCGACATCACCCAGCTCGGCGAGGACCTCGGCGAGGAGGGACGCGCCCACCGCCTGCCGCCGATCGGACGGCCCACGCCCAACGTCAAGGCGTACGTGCTCGGCGAGAACCTCGAAGTCCTGCCGCCGGGAGTCGTCGGCGAGATCTTCGTGGCCGGTGAGAGCCTGTCCGAGGGATACCTGGGCCGGCCCGAGGCCACCGCGGAGAAGTGGCTCGCCAACCCGATGGACCCGGTCCGCCACCCGGTGCTGTACCGGACGGGTGACGTGGCCCGCTACTGGACCGACGGGAGCATCGAGATCGTCGGCCGTACCGACAACCAGATCAAGGTCCGTGGCAACCGGGTGCACCTCGGCGAGATCGAGGCCGTCCTGGCCGACCAGCCGGGCGTCGGCCAGGCGGCGGTCCTGGCCAAGAAGGACGGCCAGGGAGACGTCCAGCTGGTGGCCTACATCGAGCCGGGTTCCGGCCCCGTCCCCGAGGTGCGGGACGTCCGGGCGGCGCTGCGGCAGACGCTTCCCTCGTTCATGGTGCCCGCGGCGTACGTCATCGGCGGTCTCCCGACGACGACGAACGGCAAGATCGACCGGACCGCGCTCCCCGAGCCGCCCCGGTCCCGCCCCGAGGTCGGCAGCCCCTACCAGGAGCCGCGCGACGACATCGAGCGGTCCCTCCAGCGGATCTGGGCGAAGACGCTGGAACTCGAAGGCATCGGCATCCTCGACAACTTCTTCGAGCTGGGCGGGGACTCCCTGCGCGCCGCCCGCCTGACCGAGCGGATCCGCGAGGTCTTCGACGTGGACGTCGACATCGACGACCTGTTCGACGACGCCAGCATCGAGCGGATGGCCCACACCGTCGGGGAGGCGAGGAAGAGCTGATCGCCCGTTCCGCGGATCGCCCGTCCCCATTCGCGCGTCTCCCGGGAACGCCCCCGACAAACGAACCGAACCCAGCGAACGGACCGAACCCAGTAAACGGACCGAACCCAGCGAACGGATCGAAGCCAGCGAACGGACCGGCCCCGGTGAACACCGGGGCCGGTCCTTCGTGCCGGGACCTTTTCGCGCCGCGACCTTTCATCCCATGGCCTTCACATCACCCTTCGCGAAAGTCACGTCCCTTCGCACCGCGGTTCCTGAAATCCCCCCTTCCAGTCCCCCACCTGGCCCTGGCCGTCGTCCGAACATTCATGCCGCCAATCTTTCCGGCGACCGCTGTTTCTTGTTCGCATCCCGAGAAGAATGTCTTATCACCGGCCCGTTGTACCGCCCCGGCCGGGAACCTACCGTAAAAGACGGTAGCCAAGAGAATGGCCGTACACCCGGAGGACGAATTCGCGGCGTTCGCGGAAAGGACGTCACCGGCGGCAACGGCACAGGAAATCAAATGCCGGAGGTGTCAAGCGTATGCAGGCCGCGGTCGTCTGGTGGGATCTGCGTGACTCGGACCAGACCGTCGAATCGCTCCGCGCGTTCCTGCGCGACGAGGCGGTGGACCGGTTCGCCGCGATTCCCGGGCTGCGCCTGAAGTTCTGGATCTCCGACCGGAGGAGCGAGCGCTGGGGCGCCGTGCTGCTCTGGGAGTCGGCGGAGGCCGCGGCGGCTCCGCTGCCGGCCAGGGCCGCCGAACTGATCGGATTCCCGCCCGTCCAGCGCTCCGTCTTCGAGGTGGAGGCCACCACCGAGGGCATCTTCGACATCGCCGAACTGGCGGGCCGTGGCCTGGCCCTGGAGGGATGACGAGGACATGGCGAAGATTCTCATCGCCGGTGGTGGCATCGGCGGCCTCGCGGCCGCGCTGAGCGTCGCCGACCGGGGACACCGGGTGATCGTGCTGGAACGCCAGGCCACGTTCGCCGAACTGGGCGCGGGCATCCAGCTGGGGCCGAACGCCTTCCACGCGCTCGACCGCCTCGGGGTCGGCGAGGCCGTACGCGACCGGGCGGTCTTCATCGACGAGCTGCGTCTCATGGACGGCACGACGGGCGAGCGGGTGGCCAGCATGCCGCTGACCGGCGCCTACCGGGGGCGGTTCGGCAACCCGTACGCGGTGGTCCACCGGGGCGACCTGTACCAGCCGCTGCTCGACGCCTGCCGCGCGTCCGGCGACATCGAGCTGCTCGGCGGCCGGCAGGTCACCCGGTACGAGCAGGGCCCGGCCGATGTCACCGCCGTCACGGACGCGGGAGACCGGTTCACCGGCGCCGCCCTCATCGGGGCCGACGGCATCCGCTCGGCCGTCCGCCGGCAGCTCGTCGGCGACGGCGGGCCCCGGATCTCCGGGCACACCATCTACCGCTCGGTCATCCCCATGGAGAACGTCCCCGAGGAGCTGCGCTGGAACACCGTCACCCTCTGGGCGGGCCCGAAGTGGCACTTCGTCCACTACCCGATCGGCGGCGGCAGGTTCCTGAACCTGGCCGCCACCCGGGACGACGACGCCCGCGAGGAGGTGACCGGCGATCCCGCGGACAGGTCCCACGTGCTGGGCGAGTTCCCCGGCCTGGGCGACACCGCCCGCGACCTCCTGGAACTGGGCGAGGAGTGGAGGACCTGGGTGCTGTGCGACCGCGACCCGGTCGACCGCTGGACCGACGGGCGGGTCGCCCTGCTCGGCGACGCCGCGCACCCGATGCTGCAGTACGCCGCCCAGGGCGCGTGCATGGCCCTTGAGGACGCGGTGGTGATCGGCAGGCTGCTCGGCTGGGACGAGGACGCGATCCCGCGGCGCCTGGAGAAGTACAACGCCGAACGGCGCGAGCGCACGGCCAGGACCCAGCTGGTGGCCCGCGAGATGGGGACGCGGCTCTACCACCCGGCGGGCGCCGAGGCGCGGGAGCGGAACGAGATGCTGTCCTCCCTCACCGTGGACGACCTGCACGACAAGGTCGCCTGGCTGCACGGCGCCCGCGACTTCAGCCGCGATCTCGGTGTGGGAGCGGCCCGATGAGCAGGTTGCGCTGGCTGACCGCGGGGGAATCCCACGGACCCGCCCTGGTGGCGACCCTGGAGGGTCTGCCCGCGGGCGTGCCGGTCACCACCGGCATGCTGGCGGACGCGCTCGCCAGGCGGCGGCTGGGGTACGGCCGGGGCGCGCGGATGAGGTTCGAGCGGGACGAGGTGACCATCCTCGGCGGCGTACGGCACGGGCTGACCCTGGGCTCGCCGGTCGCGATCGTGGTGGGCAACACCGAGTGGGCCAGGTGGGAGCAGGTCATGGCGGCCGACCCGGTCGCCCCCGAGGTGCTGGACGGGCTGGCGCGCAACGCCCCCCTGACCCGGCCCCGGCCCGGCCACGCGGACCTGGCGGGCATGCAGAAGTACGGCTTCGACGAGGCCAGGCCGATCCTGGAGCGGGCGAGCGCGCGGGAGACCGCGGCGCGGGTCGCGCTGGGCACGGTGGCCCGCTCCTACCTGCGGGAGACGGCCGGGATCGAGCTCGTCTCGCACGTCGTGGAACTGGCCTCCGCCAGGGCCCCCGAAGGGGTCCTCCCCACCCCCGAGGACACCGGGAGACTGGACGCCGACCCGGTGCGCTGCCTGGACGCGTACGCGAGCAAGGCGATGGTCGCAGAGATCGACCGGGCCCACCGGGACGGTGACACGCTCGGCGGCGTGGTCGAGGTCCTCGCCTACGGGGTTCCCGTGGGACTCGGCTCCCACGTGCACTGGGACAGGCGTCTCGACGCGCGGCTGGCGTGCGCCCTGATGGGCATCCAGGCGATCAAGGGCGTCGAGCTCGGCGACGGCTTCGCGCTGGCCCGTACGCCGGGGTCGAGGGCGCACGACGAGATCGTGCCGACGGACGAGGGCGTCAGGCGGGCCTCGGGGCGTTCCGGCGGGACCGAGGGCGGCCTGAGCACCGGCGAACCGCTGCGGGTGCGGGCGGCGATGAAGCCGATCGCGACCGTGCCCCGGGCCCTGGCCACCGTGGACGTCACCACCGGCGCCCCCGCGCGGGCCCACCACCAGCGGTCGGACGTGTGCGCGGTCCCGGCGGCCGGGATCGTGGCCGAGGCGATGGTCGCGCTGGTCCTGGCGGACGCGGTCGCGGAGAAGTTCGCCGGCGACTCCGTCCCCGAGACCCGCCGCAACGTCCGGGGCTACCTCGACCACCTGCTCGTCGACTGACGGCCCAGAAGAGCGGCACGTCGAGGGACGGGCGAGCGTCTTGGGTCGGCCCCCCTCGGCGTGACGATCGCGTCCTCGGAGGGGGAGCCGGGAACTGAGCCGGCGGCGCCTGAAGCCCGCGAGAGGTGACGCGCGTGGGGCCACGGGCACGCTCGTCCGGACGTCAGCCGCGCTCGTAGGGGATCTTCTCGCCTGCCTCGATCGCGACCGGCAGTCGGTTCTCCGCCGGCGGCAGCGGGCAGGTGGCGAGGTCGGTGTAGGCGCACGGCAGGTTCGTGGCCCGGTTGAAATCCACGGTCACCTGGTTGTCGGCGTCAGGCACCCCGAGTTGCAGGACGCGGTTGGCGGCGTAGGTGGTCACGCCGGAGGTCGCGTCGGTGAACAGGGCGATCAGGCTGCCCGGCGCGTGGCCGTTGAACACCGTCAGGCTCAGCGTCCGCCCGTCGAGTTCGAACTCGACCCGCCCTGGCGCGTCGTAGACGTGCCTCAGCCCTTCCACCGCCGCCCCGACCTCCGTCGGCCGGGGCTCGTCGAACGGCAGGTAGCGGCCGACGACCAACCATCGCGGGTCCGGCGGGAACACCGGAGTACCGGCGAACGCGACACGCAGCGGGTGGTCCGGGTGTCTAGGCCTGACGATCTCATGCCCGCCCCGCTTGGCCACCTCGATCACCGCTTCACTCCAGGTGGTATTGATCGAGCCCCGTTCGGGGATGTGGCCGAACACGTACCGGCCACGCACGGGCGTGCCGTCCACGACCAGTTCCTCCGCGTCGCCGAGGGTCACCACGACGCCCTCGCCGCCGGTCGACCACTCCCCTGGAGCATCCGGCAGTCGCTGCGGTTCGGACGTCAGCCAGTGCAGGTTCGTGACGGCGAGGAACCCGTGGGGATCGGCCAGCACCCTCTCGTGCCCGTGGTGCCAGTCCTGCCATTCCTGGACGTACGCGGCCACGTCGATCACTTTGGCTGCCATGGCTGCTCCTCAAGATGCGCGAGATTTTCATACTATTCCTACCTTTTAGATTGGTTTATGTCCAGCGTTGACCTCAGGACGATCGGAACCCACTCGACCATCAGGCCTTGGAGTCAGAATCCCTCGGTGGTCACCACGGGGCCGCCTATCAGGTAGTTGATCAGCGCGGCGCGGGTGGTGGACACGAATGCCTGGGGTATCCGGTCTGCCGGGTGCCAGGCGACGCGCGCGTGTTTGCGAGGTTCGGCGTTGATCGGGGTGCCGCTCCAGGTGCCGGTGACGAAGACAACGGTGACGAAGCCGTTCGGTGCCTCGACACCCCAGGAGCAGTGGATGAGACCGGCTACTCGGAGGTCGGCGGGGTCCACGACCAGTCCGGTCTCCTCTTTCAGCTCGCGGACCGCGGTCTGCGTGATCACTTCGCCCTTGCTCGCCTTGCCGACGGGGAGGTCCCAGTGGTTGGGGGCGAACTTCGCTCCGGCCGCTCGTTGTATGAGGAGGACTCGTTGCCGCGTCTGGTCGTGGACGATGACGGCGGCGACGAGGAGGGTGTGTGCTTCGAGCGCGGGGGGCAGAGCGGTGCCGGGCGTGGGCATGGACACGATCCTTTCACGCGGCGGTGGCGGCGTGCCGGATGCGCTGCTCCAGCAGGGCCGCGCCGGGGACGCCTGAACCGCGCCGAGTTTCGTGGAGACTTGGCTACTTGGTTTCTGCTGCGGTGAGTGCGGCTTGTCGGTGACGGTAGTGGGTCGCTTCGTACTCTGCGGGCGGGATGTTGCCGCAGGCGGTGTGCAGGCGGCGGTGGTTGAACCAGTCGAGGTGTTCCAGCGTCGCCAACTCGACGTCGTCCATGTTTTTCCAGGGGCCGTAGCGGCGGACCAGCTCGGCTTTGAACAGGCCGTTGAAGGACTCGGCCGAGGCGTTGTCATAGGAGTCGCCGCGGCTGCCCACTGAAGCGACCGCTCCGGTGTCGGCCAGGCGCTCGCTGTAGCGGATCGACAAATATCGCACCCCGCGGTCGGAGTGATGAACCAGCCCGGACAGATCCGCGCACTGGCCGCGATTGCGACGCCAGATGGCCATCTCCAAAGCGTCCAGGGCCAGGTCGGTGCGCAGATGGGTGGCGATCTGCCAGCCCACGACCATACGAAAGTACACGTCGATGACGAACGCCGCATACACCCAGCCCGACCAGGTGCGGATATAGGTCAGATCGGCGACCCAGAGCCGGTTCGGCGACGGCGCGCAGAAGGTGCGGTCGACGAGATCGGCCGGCCGATCGGCCTGGTCGCCGGCGATGGTGGTTCGCCGGACTTTCCCGCGGACCAGCCCGACGATGCCCAACTCGCCCATCAGTCGCTGGATTGTGCACCGGGCGAGCGCATGCCCTTCGCGACGCAGCTGCCTATGGATCTTGCGGGCGCCGTAGCAGGAGTAGTTGTCCTGGTAGATGCGGGTGATCTCTGTCTTGAGCCGGTCATCGCGTACTGCTCGCGCAGACGGCGGCCGGGTGCGGGCTGCGTAGTACGTCGAGGCAGCGCTCTGCAGGACCCGGCAGATCGGCTCGACACCGAACTGGGCGCGGTGAGCGTCGATGAAGGCGTTCATCTGGGCGGTCGAGGGTCGAGTTCTCTGGCGAAAAAAGCCGACGCCGCCTTGAGGATCTCGTTGGCGCGGCGCAGCTCGCGGACCTCCCGCTCCAACTCGGCGATCCGCTTGGCCTCATCGGTGCTGGTCCCGGGTCGCTGACCGCCGTCGATCTCGGCCTGCTTGACCCAGTTGCGCAGCGACTCCGACCCAATGCCCAACTGCCGAGCAACGCGAGTGATGACGCCGAACGACTCCCCGGACTGCGCGGTGGCCTCCTGCACCATACGCACCGCCCGCTCTTTCGACTCCAGCGGATACCGACGCTGGGCGGGGTGCGACGAACCAGATCGACCTGACATGAGCTTCATCCTTTCCAACCGATGAAGCCTCCAGCAATCCCGGCGCGGTTCAGTCGCTGGCCGACGAGAACTTCGTGGGGATCATGACATGATCCCGGTCGCTGTGGTGCCGGGATGATCGTTTGCGCCGGAACGGCGGCCTTAGAGCCGACATCGGGAACAGATGACAGCAAACCGAACATCTCAAACGCGAACAGCGCATCCCCTGTGATCACAGGGGATGCGCTGTTCGGATGTGGTGTGCGCCGCCAGGGACTCGAACCCCGGACCCGCTGATTAAGAGTCAGCTGCTCTAACCAACTGAGCTAGCGGCGCTTGAAGCCCTTGAAGGATAGCGCACATCGGGTGGCGCCCCGAAATCGGCGGCGGCCGCCGGTCGAGGGCGACCGCGGAGCGGAGACGATCACCGGGCGACGGCGGCCGCGAGGCGGGGAGGATCACCGGCTAAGCTAGAACAACATTCGGTCCTGTACTGGGAGCACATATGTGGTTCGCCTCACCGAGCGACGCCGGCGAGCGGCTCGACGCCGTCGACTACCTCCCCGACGACTCCATCTCGACCTCGGTCTTCCTGGCGGGAGCGCTCGGCAAACCACTCCTCGCCGAGGGCCCCGCGGGGGTGGGCAAGACCCAGCTCGCCAAGGCCGTGGCGGCGACGACCGGGGCCCGGCTGGTCAGGCTGCAGTGCTACGAGGGACTGGACGAGGCCAGGGCGCTGTACGAGTGGAACTACAAGAAGCAGCTGCTGCGCATCCAGGCCGGGCAGGGCGAGGACTGGGACGCCACGCACGACGACATCTTCACCGAGGAGTTCCTGCTGGAGCGGCCGCTGCTCGCGGCGATCCGGTCGGAGACGCCGGTGGTCCTGCTGATCGACGAGATCGACAAGGCCGACGTCGAGGTGGAGGGGCTGCTGCTGGAGATCCTGTCCGACTACCAGGTCACGATCCCCGAGCTCGGCACGATCGCCGCCGTGCGGAAGCCGTACGTGGTGCTCACCTCCAACGCGACCCGCGAGCTCTCCGAGGCGCTGAAGCGGCGCTGCCTCTACCTGCACCTGGAGTATCCGACGCCGGAGCGCGAGCGCGACATCGTGCTGGCGCAGGTGCCCGCGATCGAGGCGAGCCTGGCCGAGCAGCTCGCCCGCACGGTCGCCACCCTGCGCACCCTGGAGCTGAAGAAGTCGCCCTCGATCGCCGAGACGATCGACTGGGCGAACACCCTGCTGGCGCTGGGCAGGACCGAGCTGGACGAGGCGGCGATCGGAGCCACCCTCGGCGTCGTCCTCAAGCACGCCTCCGACCAGACGCGTGCCCGCAAGGAACTGGCCCTGTGACCGGCCTCCCGAGCGGCTCCCCGGCCGGCCCTGCGAAGAACACCGCGAAGAACACCGCGAACGGCACCGCGAAGAACACCGCGACCGGCTTTCCGGGCTGGGCGGGAGGCCGGGGATGAGCCTGCTCGACCGGCATGTGGGGTTCGTGCACGCGCTGCGCGACGCCGGGCTGCCGGTGTCGCCGGCCGAGGGCCTGGACGCGGCCAGGGCGCTGGCGGTGATCGACCTGACCGAGCGGGAGTCGCTGCGGGCCGCGTACGCCGCGACGCTGGTCAAGCGGCCCTCGCACCGGCCGGGCTTCGACACGCTGTTCGACCTGTGGTTCCCCGCCACGACGACCGGCCTGCGGGCGTCGCGCCCGGCCGAACAGGAGCAGGAGCAGCTGGACCTGGAGACCGCCGAGGTAGCCGAGCTGCGCGACCGGCTGGCCGGGCTGCTGCTGGGCGCCGAGGGGATGAACGAGTTCGCGCGGGCGATGGTGGAGCGCTTCGGCCGCCAGCCCGCGGGCCCCGGCAGGCAGAACTGGTTCTCCTACCCGGTGATGCGGACGCTCTCCCCCGAGACGCTCATGGCGCGGCTGCTCGCCGAGGTCCTCGCGGGCCGGGAGCGCGGCGGGCTGGCCGAGAAGGTCGCCCGGCAGCGGATCGGCGAGAACACCAGGCGCTTCGAGGACGCCGTCTCCGGCGACGTGCGCCGCCGGATCGCCGAGGACTCCGGGATCGAGCGGATCGCCCGGTCCGCGGTACGCCCGCCGCTGGAGCAGCTCGACTTCCTGCGGATCACCAAGGCCGACCTGGCCAGGCTCCGCCGGGAGGTCCACCCGCTCGCCCGCCGCCTCGCGGCCCGGCTCACCGTCAAGCACCGGCTCGGCCACCGTGGCCGCCTGGACTTCCGCAGGACCGTACGGGCCTCGCTGTCCAGCGGCGGGGTGCCGCTCACCACCTTCGACAGGCCGCGCCGCCCGCACAAGCCCGAGCTGGTCGTCCTGTGCGACACCAGCGACTCGGTCGCCTCCTTCGCGCACTTCACCCTGCTGCTGACGTACGCGCTGCGCGAGCAGTTCACCAAGGTCCGCGCGTTCGGGTTCGTGGACACCGTGGACGAGATCACCCGGTTCTTCGTGCCGGGCGCCGACGTGGTGGAGGCGATGACCCGGCTGACGAGGGAGGCCGACATGGTGCGGTTCGGCCGGACCGACTACGGCCACGCGCTGGAGGGGTTCGTCGAACGCTACGGCGACGCCATCGGGCCGAGGACGTCCCTGCTCATCCTGGGCGACGCCCGGTCCAACTACCAGCCGCCCGCGCTGGAGACACTGAGGCGCCTGGCCTCCGGCGCCCGGCACGCCTACTGGCTCAACCCGGAGCCGACCGCCCAGTGGGACAGCGGCGACTCGCTCGCGACGGCGTACGGCGGGATCGTGCCGATGTACGAGTGCCGGAACGCCGCGCAGCTGGCGGCCTTCATCGAGGAACTCGTCTGAAAAACAGGGCGGCGGGCGCGGTCAGCTCATGCGGCGCAGCACCCGGGCGGCGGTCCTGGCGAGGACCTCGACCTGGGCGTCGTCGAAGTCGGCCCGGGGGCCCTTCTGGATCCAGCGCGCGACCAGGCGGGGCTTGAGGAGGGTGAGCCCCTCCGCGGTCACCGACCGCCTGATCACCCCGCCGTGCACGGCGATCAGCGGCTCGATGGTGACGGGGATGCCCGACTCGCGGGAGAGCACCTCGGCGAGCGACTCGGAGACCTCGACGAGCGCCTTGGCCACCTTCGTGCCGTACTTCTCGCCCAGGAACAACCGGTCGCCGTACCGGGCGATCTCGGTGTCGGGGTCCCACGCCTCGTTGTCGACCACCCAGACGCCGCCGGGACCGATGACGAGGTGGTCGACCGACGCCTTGCCCGGCATGGCCCGGCCTTCGAGGATGTGGTAGCCGTCCTTGCGGAGCTTGCGGCGGAGCAGCTTGCCGGTGATGGTCTCGCCCCGGCGCCTGCCGCGCCAGACGGCGGTGGAGTCGTACTCCCGCCAGCTCAGGAACGCGTCCCCACCGGCGACGAGCAGGCCGCACAGCAGCCCGAGGATCGGCGGGGACAGGTCGAACCGGTAGGCGAGAGCGACGCCCACCGCCAGGCCGACCACCGCCTTGACCGCGCGCATCTTCCTGCGCTGGACGACTTCCTTGATCCAGAACTGCTCGTACATGACCTGCGGCGACAGGCCGTGGACCTGGTCGACTGGTGTCACGTAGATAGATCCGCCCGGCATAGCGGAACCCCCATGGCTAGAACGGTCGGCAAGGAAGGGTGGGGGGACCTGCCACGCTGAAGATCCTCGGACTATGAAATACCCAATCGGGGGCCCCAGCTATCTCCGGACCGCGAAGGTGACGCAAGTAACACGTATTCGCCAGCCGCCAGCGGTGCAACCGACCAGTCGGTATGCTTTCCCTCACCACACCATGGGGGACGCATGACTCAGGACCAGGAGCCGGTACGGCAACGCCTGCTCAGTGAGGCCACCCGCCTGTTCGCCGAGCGAGGCTTCGAGAGTACGTCAGTGCAGGAGGTCGTCTCGGCGGCGGGCGTCACCAAGGGCGCCATGTACCACTATTTCGACTCCAAAGATGACCTGCTCCACGAGATCTACGGGCGCGTGCTGCGCCTGCAGATGGAGCGGCTCACCCACTTCGCCGACGGCCCGGGACCGGTGGCCACCCGCCTGCACTCCGCCGCCGCGGACGTCGTGACGACCACGGTGGAGAACCTGGACGACTCCAAGATCTTCTTCCGCTCGATGCACCTGCTCGCGCCCGACACCCGCAAGGTCGTCCGCGCCGAGCGGCGCAACTACCACGAGCGCTTCCGCGACCTGGTCACCGAGGGGCAGCGCGAGGGCACCTTCAGGAGCGACGTCCCCGCGGACATCGTCGTCGACTTCTTCTTCGGCTCCGTCCACCACCTGGGCACCTGGTACAGCGCGGAGGGCGCGCTCTCCGGCCCCGAGCTGGGGGCGCACTTCGCCGACCTGCTGCTCACCTCGCTGCGACCTGACCGGCCTGCACCCCCCGCGTGACCCCCGGCCCGGGACCGGGGGTCATCGTGTCGGCACACGGTCAGGAGGCCAGGGGGTCAAGGGGGCAGGCGTCAGGCGGGACCTGGCAGGTCCGCGAGGGCCTCCACGGCCTCCCGGTGGGCGCCGGGGGTGCCGAGCGCGATCTCGGTGGACTTGGCGCGCTTGAGATAGAGGTGCACGGGGTGCTCCCAGGTCATCCCGATCCCTCCGTGCAGCTGGACGCTCTCCTCGGCGACGTGCACCGCCACCTCCGAGCACCACGACGCGGCCACCGCCGCCGCCAGCTCGCGATCACCGGCCGCCTCCCCCGCGCCGGACGCGCCCGCGCCCGTGCCCACGTCCGCGGCCAGCAGGCCGGCCGCGTTCCTCGCGGCGGCACGGGCCCGCACCACGTCCAGCCAGAGGTCGGCCATCCGGTGCTTGATCGCCTGGAAGGAGCCGACCGGCCGGGCGAACTGGTGGCGCTCCTTGATGTAGGAGAGCGTCGTGCCCAGGCACCACTCGGCGACCCCGAGCTGCTCGGAGGCGAGCAGGCCCGCGCCGAAGTTCAGCACCCTCCGCACGTCGAGCTCGCCGATCGCCTCACCGGGTGTGTCCGAGAACGTGACGGTGGCGACCGGCCGCGTCAGGTCGAGCGACGGCACCACGTCGATCCGGACAGCCGCCGCCTCCACCCGGTGGAGCGCCGTCCCGACGGGCACCAGCAGCACGTCCGCCACGTCCGCGCCGGCCACCGCCCGGATCTCCCCGTTCAGGACCCCGTCCGTGACGGTGACGGTCTCCGGCAACGGCCGGTACGGCGAGGCCGCCAGCGACACCGCGAGCGCCGCCGTCGTCTCCCCCGAGGCGAGCTCCTGGATCAGGTCCTCCTCACCGGCCTGCAGCAGGGCCTTCGTGGCGAGCACCGAGCTGGTGAGGAACGGCAGCGGCGCCACCGCCCGCCCCAGCTCCTCCAGCACCACCGCGACCTCCCGCGCCGACGCCCCCGCCCCGCCGTACTCCTCCGGCACCAGCAGACCCGCCACCCCGATGTCCCGGGACAACGTCTTCCACAGATCCATGTCGTACGGCGCCTCGGACTCGGCACGCCTCAACACGGCGGCGGCCCCGCAACGATCCGCGAGAAGATCCCGCACAGAGGCCCTGAGCTCCTCCTCGACCTCGGTATACAGCAGTGTCATCGGTCGCTCACCACTCCTCATTCGCTACGCGGCCCGCTCGTCCCTCGCGACCCACTCCGCTCACCGCGTCGGGTTCACCCTCCGCCATCACTCACTCACCACTCCTCATTCGCTACGCGGCCCGCTCGTCCCTCGCGACCCACTCCGCTCACTGCGTCGGGTTCACTCCGTGTCATCGCGGAAGGTCCTTCCAGGGCACGTCCTTGTCGACGCGGGGTTCCGAGGGGAGGCCGAGCACGCGCTCGGCGATGATGTTGCGCAGGATCTCTGAGGTGCCGCCCTCGATGGAGTTGCCCTTGGCGCGGAGGTAGCGGTATCCGGGGCCCCGGCCGAAGAAGTCGACGCTGTCGGAGCGGCGGAAGGTCCAGTCGTCGTAGACCAGGCCCTCCTCCCCGCGCAGTTCCACGTCCAGCCCGGACAGGGCCTGGTTGAGGTCGGCGAAGGCGAGCTTCATACCGGAACCCTCGGGTCCCGGCTGCCCGGCGGAGAGCTGCTCGCGCAGGCGCGTACCGGCCAGGCGGGTCACCTCGGCCTCCACCCACAGGCGCAGCAGGCGCTGGTGCAGGTCGTGGGTGCGCGACTCGGGCCGGGAGCGCCAGGTGTCGGCGACCAGGCCGACCACGCCGCCGCCCCGCCGGACCGGCGCGCCGCCGATGGCGACCCGCTCGTTCATGAGCGTGGTCTGCGCGACCCGCCAGCCGTCGCCGACCTCCCCCAGCCGCAGGTCGTCACCGAGCCGTACGCCGGTGAGGAAGACCTCGTTGAACTCGGCCTCGCCGGTGATCTGCCGCAGCGGCCTGACCTCGACCCCGGGGGCGTGCATGTCGCACACGAAGTAGGTGAGCCCACGGTGCTTGGGCACGTCCGCGTCGGTCCTGGCGACCAGGATCGCCCAGCGGGAGTGGTGGGCGCCGGAGGTCCAGACCTTCTGCCCGTCCACCACCCACTCGTCGCCGTCCCTGACCGCGCGGGTGCCGAGCGTGGCCAGGTCGGAACCGGCGCCGGGCTCGCTGAAGAGCTGGCACCAGATCTCCTCGCCCGTCCACAGCGGGCGCAGGAACCGCCTCCGCTGCTCGTCGGTGCCGAACGTCAGGATCGTGGGCGCCGCCATCCCCAGCCCGATCGTCTGCACCCCGAGGTTGAGCTGCGGCGTCCCCTCCAGCTCGCGCTCCACGACGTTCTGCAGCTCGCGCGCCGCGCCGAGCCCGCCGAGCCCCTCGGGGAAGTGCACCCAGGCCAGCCCGGCGTCGAACCTGGCCCGCAGGAACTCCAGCCGGTCCCCGGCGGGGTCGTGCCCGGCCAGGAACGCGGCAGCGCGCTCCCTGACCGCCTTCTCGTCCAGCGCCACGAACGCTCCCTTCGTCGATCTTCGTCGATCTCCATCGACCCGTGCCGGCCTTCGCCGACCTCCGTCAAGCCTCGTCGGCCGCCAGTCGGCCGTCGCCGGCCCGCGCCTCCGGAGCGCCCCGGCCTCGCTCGCCCCCGAGACGATGGGCGAGCGCGGGCTCACATGTGTTTTTTGAGCTCCCGGTAGGCCAGGGAGCGCTTGTGGACCTCGTCGGGACCGTCGGCGAGCCGCAGCGAGCGCGCCCCCGCCCAGAGGCCGGCCAGCGGGAAGTCCTGGCTGACGCCTCCGGCGCCGTGGGACTGGATCGCCTTGTCCAGGATCCACTCCACGTCGCGCGGGGTGGCGATCTTGATGGCCTGGATCTCGGCGTGGGCACCCCGGTTGCCCACGGTGTCCATCAGCCAGGCGGTCTTCAGCACGAGCAGGCGGAGTTGCTCGATCCTCACCCGCGACTCGGCGATCCAGTCCTGGACGACGCCCTGCTGGGCGATCGGCTTGCCGAACGCGTTCCGCGACAGGGTCCGGACGCACATCATCTCGACGGCCCGCTCGGCCATCCCGATCAGCCGCATGCAGTGGTGGATGCGGCCGGGCCCGAGGCGGGCCTGGGCGATCGCGAAGCCGCCGCCCTCCTCGCCGATCAGGTTGCCGACCGGCACCCTGACGTCCTCGAACACGATCTCGGCGTGCCCGCCGTGGTCGGAGTCGGAGTAGCCGAAGACGTGCATGCCCCGCTTGACGTGCATGCCGGGCGTGTCGCGCGGTATCAGGATCATCGACTGCTGCCGGTGCGAGGACGCCTCGGGGTCGGTCTTGCCCATCACGATGAGGATCCGGCAGTTGGGGTTCATCGCGCCGGAGGCGAACCACTTGCGGCCGTTGACGACGTACTCGGAGCCGTCCCTGACGATCGAGAGCGCGATGTTCGTGGCGTCCGAGGACGCGGTGTCGGGCTCGGTCATCGCGAACGCCGACCGGATCTCGCCGCGCAGCAGCGGCTCCAGCCACTCCTTGCGCTGCCACTCGCTGCCGAACATGGAGAGGACCTCCATGTTGCCGGTGTCGGGGGCGGCGCAGTTGGTCGCGGTCGGGGCGATCCTGGGCGAGCGGCCCATGATCTCGGCCAGCGGCGCGTACCGCAGGTTGGTCAGGCCCGCGCCGTGCTCGCCCGGCAGGAAGAGGTTCCACAGGCCCCGCCTGCGCGCCTCCTCCTTGAGATCCTCCATCAGCGGTGGAACGGCCCACCCGCTCTCGGCGGCCTGGGCCTCGAAGGCCTCCTCCGCCGGGTACACACACTCGTCCATGAAGCCGAGCAGCCGTTCCCGCAGCTCCTCGGTCTCGGCGTCGAACGCGAAATCCATGGGCCCTCCTCACGGTCTCCCGTGAGGGTACCGACCGGACGGTATGCCTGTCGACACGCCCCCTATGCTCGACCTCATGGACCCCGTCTTCTTCGCCACCCCCGAGGAGTTCCGCGCCTGGCTGGAGGCGCACCACGAGACCGAGGCGGAGCTGCTGGTGGGGTTCCACAAGAAGGGCACCGGCCGCCCGAGCGTCACCTGGCCCCAGTCCGTCGAGCAGGCCCTGTGCTTCGGCTGGATCGACGGCGTCCGCAGGACCGTCGACGCCGAGAGCTACAGCGTCCGCTTCACGCCGCGCAAGGCGCGCAGCACGTGGAGCGCGGTCAACATCGCCAAGGTCGCCGAACTGACCGAGCGCGGCCTGATGCTCCCCGCGGGCCTGCTCGCCTTCGAGCAGCGGACCGAGGAGAACTCGGTGATCTACTCACACGAGCGGGGCGAGGACGCCGCGCTGGACGAGGAGCAGGAGCGCCGCTTCCAGGCGGAGACGGCGGCGTGGGAGTGGTTCCAGAGCCAGCCGCCCGGCTACCGCAGAACCGCGCTGCACTGGGTGACCACCGCGAAACGGCCCGGGACGAGGGAGAAGCGTCTCACCCGGCTGATCGAGGATTCCGCGGCGGAACGCAGGCTCGCGCAGTTCGAGCGCCGAGTGGTTCCCGGGAACACCCCCTGAGTGGACCTTCGGACAGGTCCACCGGGGGCTCTAGGGTCGTCTCCATGACCGCGAAGATGCCCGCTCCCGTCACCCTCGAAGGCGAGACCGTACGGCTGGAGCCGCTGACCGGCGACCACGTCCCCGACCTGTTCCTGGCCGGTGGCGACGACGACGAGGTGTGGCGCTGGATGCCCGCCCCGACCCCGCGCACCGAGGCCGAGCTGGCGGAGATCGCGGTACGGCTGGCCGAGGCGCCGGACCACGTGCCGTTCGCGGTGATCCTGAGGGGAACCGGCCGCGCGGTCGGCTGGACCACCTACATCGACACCCCCGGATACGCCGACAGCATCGAGATCGGCTGGACCTGGTACGGCAGGTCCGTGTGGCGCTCCGCGGTGAACACCGGGTGCAAGGTCCTGCTGATCGACCACGCCTTCGACAAGCTGGGCGTGAACCGGGTCCAGCTCAAGACCGACAGCCTGAACGTCCGCTCGCAGGAGGCGATCAGGCGCATCGGCGGCGTCGCCGAGGGCACCCTGCGCCGCCAGCGCCGCCGCGCCGACGGCACCTGGCGCGACACCGCCTATTTCGGCATCCTCGACGACGAGTGGCCCGCCCACCGCGCCCGCCTCACCGGCCTGCCCCGCTGAACCACCCGTCCCGCTTCACGGTTCGCCGCGCCCGTGTGACTTCTACGCGCCTTCGCGGCCGAGCATGCCGCGCAGGAGTTCCCCGATCCCCAGGCGGAGGTCGTCCAGGGTCGGTTCCGCCCCGGCGCCGATGACGGCGTCGAACATCACCCCTTCGCTGAAGGCGACGATCTGGCGCCCGTGCCGTACCGGGTCGGACGAGCCCGCGGCGGAGAGGATCGCGACCGCGGGGTCGCGGAAGCGCGCACCGGCCCTGTCGTAGATCCTGCGCAGCTCGGGGCGGCGGGTGGCCTCAAGGGCCAGCTCGTAGCGGGCGACCGTCCGGCGGCGGCCGACGGTCAGCTGCGTCCAGAGCGCCTGGGCCGTCATCTCGGCGAGGTCTTCGACCAGGTCCTGCGCGGGAGACTCCAGGATCGGCGCGAACGCGGCGGACTCCAGCTGGGTGAGCCGGGCGAGGGTCAGCTCCAGGAGCGCGGACCGGGTGCGGGCCAGGTTGGAGGTCGACCCCGGCGGCAACCCCGCCGCCTCGTCCACGGCCCGATGGGTCAGGCCGCGCATTCCCCGATCCGCCAGCAGGGCGATGGCGGTGTCGGCGACGAGCTCCGCGCGTTGGGACTTCACCCTCCGATACTACATTTGTAGTTCAACTACAGGCGTAGTAGCATCCACTACATCCGTAGTAAAGGAGAAGGTCATGACACGTGCGGTGGTCATCGGAGCGGGCATCGGCGGGCTGACGGCGGCGGTGGCACTGCAGCGGCGGGGCTGGGACGTGACGGTGTTCGAGAGGGCGGCGTCCCTGGAGCCGGTCGGCTCGGGGCTCGCCGTCGCCGCCAACGCGCTCAAGGCGCTCGACACGATCGGGGCCGGTGACGAGATCCGCGAGCTGTCCGCGGTCCAGGGCGCGGGCGGCATCCGGCGCTCCGACGGCAGGTGGCTGGTGAGGACCAGCGTGGAGGCCGCCTCGGCCCGCAACGGCGGTGACTCCGTGGTGCTGCTGCGCCGCGCGGACCTCGTCGACGCGCTCTCCTCCCACCTCGCGCCCGGCACGGTCCGGCTGAACACCGAGGTCTCGGAGGTCGACGCGGAGGCCGGCCTGGTGACCCTCCCCGACGGGCGGGTGGAGGCGGACCTGGTGGTGGCCGCCGACGGCATCCACTCTCCCGTCAGGTCGGCGTTGTTCCCCGGCCACCCCGCCCCCCGCTACGCGGGTGTCACCAGCTGGCGGGTGCTCATCCCCGCCGAGGGCGTCCCGGGTCAGGCGTACGAGAGCTGGGGGCGGGGCAGGGTCTTCGGCGTCATGCCGCTGGCCGGGGGCACGTCCTACTGCTACGCCACCGACACCGTCCCGGCGGGCGGCGGGGGCGGGGACCAGCTGGCCGAGCTGCGCCGGCTGTTCGGGGACTGGCACTCCCCGATCCCGGAGCTGCTCGCCGCGGCCTCACCGGAGAAGGTCCTGAGGAACGACGTCCACCATCTCGCCACCCCGCTGCCCGCCATGCACCGGGGCAGGGTCGCCCTGCTGGGCGACGCCGCGCACGCCATGACCCCCAACGTGGGCCAGGGCGCCTGCCAGGCGATCGAGGACGCCGTGGTGCTGGCCCACGTGGCCGGCGACGGCGGGAGGTTCACCGGCGGCACCGGCGGGCCGACCGGCGGGAACGACGTGCTGGCCGGTTACACCGCCGCGCGGCTGGAGCGTACGTCCAAGATCGTGGCCCGGTCCGCCTCGATCTGCCGCGTCACCCGGATGCGCGGCCCGCTGGCCGTACGGCTGCGCGACACGATGATGGCGCTCAGCTGGCGGCTCGCCCCGTCGAGCGTGAACGGCGCGATGGACGAGGTGTTCGGCTGGACACCGCCCGCCCCCTGACCCCGTGGTCGTCTCGCGACTACGGCGCGACGCTCGCCTTCTCGCGCATCGGGGCGGACACCCCCTGGTCGGGGGAGAGCCGTCCCAGGGTGATCGTCCCCCAGACGAGCAGCGCGGCGGCGACGAGAGCGGGGATCACGTTCAGCCAGCCGCTGGGCACCGCCTCGTCGAGCAGGAGCGCGCCCGCGAGGATCGAGGTGATCGGGTCGACGATCTGGACGGCGGCGTAGGAGATGCCGAAGTAACCCACCTCGTAGGTCTTCTGCAGCAGCACGACCGCGCAGATGAGCAGCACGGGGATGGCCAGCGCGAACCAGTTGAGCAGCGTGCTCAGGTCGCCGTCGAAGTTGCCGCCCACCACCCGGACGAAGGTGGAGACGCTGGCCGTCACCGCCCCCGCCGCGACCGACAGCACGAGCGCGTGGGCCGAGCCGGTCATCTTCCTTGCCAGCAGATGGGTCACCAGCACGACCAGCCCGACGCAGCCCAGGAAGCCCAGCGCCTCCTGGTTCGTCATGTCGGGTCTCACGGGGTGCGCGGGGACCAGCAACAGCAACCCGAGCAGCCCGACGGCCACCGCGGCCGAACCGAAGATCTCCCCCCTGTGCGGACGCCTGCCGTGCAGCATCGCCGCCAGCGGCACCGCGAACACCAGCGTCGCCACGCTGATCGGCTGCACCGCGATCAGCGGCGCGAAGCTGAGGGCGACGGCGTGCAGGGACGCCCCGGTGAAACCGATGACGCCGCCGATCCACCAGCGGGGCCGCTTCATCAGCTTCAGCGAGGCGCCCTCGGAGACCGCCTCGAACTGCTGGAGCGCAGCTCCCAGGGCGTAGCCCAGCGCGCCGACCAGGGCGATCGATATCCCGACCCAGGTCATCGCCACCTCACATAACGGACGGGGCATCCGGAAAGAAGCGATTCACGGGTCATCCCGCAAGCTTAAGGCGCATGACGAACGGGTAGGGACCTTCCCTTGTTCGTACGAGACGCGGTGAGGCGCCGTCCGGCCGATGCCGCGCCCTTCCTCGTGGGGAACATTCCTACGAACCGGCACTTCGGGCGTGACCGGCGCCCTGTCCACCGGCCTGGACCCGACCGGCCCCCGGCCCGGCGAGCCCGCCGACATCGGTCCGGGCGTCGATGGGCTCTACGGACTCGCCGGGCTCTACGGGCCGGGAGTGCTCGGGGGCCTCGGGGTCCCTGAAGTCCTCGGAGCGCCCGGAGCGCTCAGAGCCCTCTGGGTCCTCCGGGTCCTCCGGGTTCTCGGAACCCTCGCCGGCGAGATGCGCGGTACCGTCATCGCCGGGCCGGGAGCCCTCACGGTCGCCACGCTCCTCTCGAACTTCGCGGACTTCGAGGTCCTCTCGAACTTCGAGGTCCTCGCGCTCCTCTCGGTCCTCATGAACTTCGCGGTCCTCGCGGATCTCTAGGACGAGATGCGTGGTGCCGGAGCCGTCGTCGCGGGCGGCCTCACGCCAGCCGGTGGGCCAGGAGCGCCGGACCCCGGACGTCTCGCGTACCGTCGCCTCCCAGAAGGCGGGCGCGGTCGTGAAGACGGTCTCGGCGAAGGACGCCCCTCCCTCGAAGACGGCCTGGCGGAAGACGGCCTCGTTCTCGAACACGGCGTCGCCGAAGAGCGTGGTCCCCGCGAAGGCCGTCTTGCGGAAGAGCGCCCGGTCCCTGAAGACGGCCCGGTTGAAGAACGCCGCCCGCTCGAACACGACCTCCCTGAAGTCCGCCCGGAGGGCGAACACCGCCTCCCGGAACACGGCCTCGTCCCTGAACACCGCCCCCTCGAAACCCGCCTTGTAGTCGGCCTCCCCCCAGGCCGCCCGGCCGGTGAAGACGGCTCCCCCGAACACCGCCACGCCCTCGAAGACGGCCCTGTCGAAGCGGGCGGACCCCTCGAACCTGGCTCCTCCGAACCCGGCCCGGCGCATCCGGCAGTCGACGAACCCCAGCTTCACGAGCCACGCGCCCGTGAGGTCGATGTCGACGTCCGGCCAGAACATGACGGGCCTGACCGGCTCGGACCGGCTCCAGCGCAGGTGGTTCCTGAGGATTCCCTGGGCCGTGGCGCGCACCTGGAATTCCTGCGGGTCGATGACCTCCTCCCGACCGACGGGCTCCGCCTCCGCCTCCGCCTCCACCGGCGCGGCCGGGACGGGAGGCATCCGGAGATAGGCGCAGATCACGTCGACGACCGTCTGGCGGTGTTCGGGATTGTCCTGCGCGACGCGTTCCAGGGCGTACAGGCCGGCCAGGCGCACGGCCGCCTTGTCGTGCCCGAGCTGGTCGGCCGCCTTGGTGTAGAGCTCGGTCACGCGCCGCTCGCCGGCGTCGTACTCCTGGTAGGCCTGCGTACGCTCCCCGAGCCACTGGCGGCGTACGCCCAAAAGGAGCGCCACCAGTCCTACGGCCCCGGCGCCCACGGTCAGGCCGGTCTTCACCGCGTCCAGGCGCATCTCGACGCGCTTGGTCGCGTCCGGCGCCGTGTCCGCGAGGAACAGCAGGACGGCCGTGGCGCTCCACATGGACACGACGATGAGCACGACCCCGGCGAGGACCCACCACCAGGACAGGACGCGCAGTGCCGCGCGGCCGTCCCGCCGGGGACGCGCCAGGGTCAGCCCGGCGCCCACCCCCGCGAGCACCGCGGCCACCAGCGCGAGCAGGCCGGGCAGGGGCACGTAGGCCGCCAGGTCCGGCGCCCCGGCGCGGCCCGCCACCAGCGCGGCCGCCGCCACCGCCCCCGCCGCGACGAGCGAGATCACGCCGACCGTCCCGCGCCGGGGGTGCCGCCTCATCAGTCCTCCTCGGGGGTGCGGACCTCCACCTCCGGACGAGCCTCGGGCGAGGGAGAACGGGCTCTCGGTCACCTCCGGGAAGGTCTCCGTCGCCTTCGAGGAGAAGTTCGAGGAGATGTTCAGGGAGGAGAGAGTCCGGAAGGCAACTTCAGCGCATCCCTCCAGGATCGTCCAGTCGTCCGGATGAACCCCCTGCCCCTCTGTTCCCCTCACCCCGGACGGGGCCGCTCACCCCGGACGGGGCCGCACGGTCCGGGGTCCGGGATCCGTGCGGCCGGTGATCACCCCGGTCCGAGACGCGAACGGCACCCGGTCCGCGATCAGCCCGGCCGTCGGTCACCTCGCGCCCGGCGAAGTCCGGACGGTCGGTGGTCAGTGGTCGGTGGTCATTGGCCGCTGGGCGGGCAGACGCAGAACAGGTGGCCCTCGGGGTCGGCGAGCACGACCCACTTTCCCTCGCCGGGCTGGAAGTCGGGCCGGGTGGCTCCGAGTTCCAGGTAGTCCCGGACGGCCTTCTCCAGGTCGGGCACGCGGACGTCCAGGTGGAACTGCTTGTCGGGACCCGGCCACGTGGACGGCTTGCGGTCGGGGTTCTGCTGGAAGTAGATGCTCGTCGTGCCGTCGCCGATACCGGCGTAGGTGTCCTCCGCGTACTGGACCTCGTAACCGCCGAGGACGGCCGCGTAGAACTCGGCCAGCCGCCTGGGTTCGGCGCAGTCGATGGTCACGGCGACGAGTTGTGCTTTCGTGGTCATGGAACGATCGTCCCGCCCATACCTGTCAGCCGCTGTCACGTTTGCCGGAGCGGTTGCCGGAGCGGTTCCCGGGCGGTTCCCGGACCGGGCGACGGGTGCCGGTACACGGGCCGGAATAAGCGGTGGCCGCCGTGAGGAGTGCCTGGTTAGGGTGTCTCCGTGTTTCTGATCGTTTCCCCGCCGACCGCCCGCTAGCGGGCGGCCCTCTCTCCTGACGACCGGACCCGAGCGGTCCGGTGGGTGCTTGCCGTCCGCATACGCGCGACCTGACGACAACCACCTCATCTGGAGAGACCTCCATGACGCATGTCTCCGTGCGGCGGGGCCTGCTGTACGTGTCCATCGCGGCGACCGCCTGGGGCACCGGCGGCGCCGCCGGCGCGCTGCTCCACCAGACGGGCGGGCTCGGCCCCGTCGCCGTCTCCTTCTGGCGGTTCGCCGCCGGAGCGGCCGTGCTCCTGCTGGCCAGGCTCCTGTTCGGCCTCGGCGGCCCCCGGCACGCCGGGCCACTCACCACCCTCCGGCCGGCCCGACTCACCGGACCACCGACCACCGTCCGGCGAACCCGTTCCACCGGACCGCTCGCCGTCCTCCGGCGGGCCCGACTCGCCCGGCGGGGTTCGGTGTTCGGGCGGGTCCTGGTCACCGGTGTGGCGATGGCCGTCTACCAGACGGCCTACTTCGCGGCGATCGCCGAGTCGGGCCTGGCCGTGGCGACCGTGGTCACGATCGGAGCCACCCCCGTCCTGGTGGCCGCGGGCGGGCGGCTGCTGCTGGGTGAGCGCCTGAGCGCCACCGGGCTGGGCGCGGTCGTGATCGCCCTGACCGGCCTGGCCATGCTGACGCTCGGCGACGGGCCGGCGGCCTTCTCGGCGGCCGGTGTCGGGTGGGCCCTGCTGTCGGCGGCCGGGTACGCGGGCGTGACCCTGCTCAACCGGGCCTCCACCGACGAGCCGTACGCCACCGCGACGGGCGGCTTCGTCGTCGGCGGGCTCTGCCTGCTCCCCGTCGCACTGGCCCAGGGTCTGCTGCCCTCCGGTGACCCGCTCGCCTCCTGGGCGATCGTCGTCTACCTCGGTACGGTCCCGACGGCCCTGGCCTACGGGCTCTTCTTCACCGGTCTCGTGGCGGTACGGGCCACGACGGCCGCCGTGATCTCCCTTGTCGAGCCGGTCGGCGCGGCGATCCTGGGAATCCTGCTGCTCGGCGAACGGCTCACCCCCGCGGCGGCGTGCGGGAGCGCCCTGCTGCTCGGCGCGGTCGCCCTGCTCGCCCTAAGGGAGAGGGGGCAGGCGGCCGCCCCGGTGTGATCGGGCGGCCCGCGAGGGTCCCGTGACGACGATTCGTACGGGACCCTCGCGGGACCTCGGCCGGACAAGACCTCTGCCGGACAGGGCCTCGGTCGAACGGGGCCTCAGTCGAACAGGTCGGGCTCGGTGGCGGCGATCTGGTCGTACAGGGGCTGGAAGTTGATCCAGCCGGCCGTGTCGTCGCCGATCTGGCCGTGGGTGAGCTTGGCGTTCTCGTGGGTGATCCGGACGGTGGGCCCCGCGGCCTTGGCCAGGAGCTGGGCCTGGCACGAACGTTCCATCGTGATGAACCACCAGGCGGCGGCGTCCACGCTGTCGCCCACCGTCAGCAACCCGTGGTTGCGCAGGATCACCGCCTTGTGGGAACCGAGGGCCTGGGCGATGCGGCGGCCCTCCTCCGTCTCCAGGACGACGCCGGTGTAGTCGTCGAACAGGGCGTGGTCCTCGTAGAAGGCGCAGGCGTCCTGGGTGAGCGGTTCCAGGAGCGTGCCGAGCGACGACAGCGCCTTGCCGTGCACCGAGTGGCTGTGCGCGGCGGCGACCACGTCCGGCCTGGCCTGGTGGACCATCGAGTGGATCGCGAAGGCGGCCCTGTTGACGTGGTGGCGGCCGTCGACCACCTGGCCCTCGTGGTTGACGAGGATCAGGTCGCTCACCTTGATGTGCCTGAACGACATGCCGAACGGGTTCACCCAGAAATGGTCGGTGTGCTCGGGGTCGCGGACGGTGATGTGCCCGGCCACCCCCTCCTCGAAGCCGAACCCGCCGAACAGCCGCAGCGCCGCGACCAGGCGTTCCCTGCGGTGGCGGCGCTCCTCCTCCACGGTCTCGAACTTCCGCGGCAGCCGGAAGACGAGCTGGTCACGGGGAACGGGCCGCAAGTCGGACAGGCTCACGGTTCCTCCAGGACGATCACGGTTCCTCCAGGACGGTCACAGGTCCTCCAGGCTCCAGGGCGGTCACAGGGCCTCCAGTGCGGTTACAGGGCCTCCAGGGCGGAAGGGTCGAGATCGGCGGGACGGCTGTAGCCCGCCAGGCCGAGGGTGAGGTCGAGCTCGGCGAGCAGGCCTCGCACCACGTGGCGGACGCCCTCCTCGCCGCCCGCGGCCAGGCCCCAGACGTACGGCCTGCCGAGGAGCACGGCACGCGCGCCGAGGGCGAGGGCCTTGACGATGTCGGAGCCGGTGCGGATGCCCGAGTCGAACAACACGGTCAGCCGGTCGCCCACGGCCGCCGCGATCGCGGGGAGCGCGTCGAGCGAGGCCGTGGCGCCGTCGATCTGGCGGCCCCCGTGGTTGGAGACGACGATGCCGTCCATGCCCGCGTCCGCGGCGCGCAGGGCGTCGTCCACGTGCTGGATCCCCTTGAGGACGATCGGCCCGTCCCAGTTGTCGCGGAGCAGGGCCAGCTGGTCCCAGGTGTGGGGGCGGCCGTTGAACATCGGCACCCACTGCATGATCGCCGCGTCGAGGTCCTCCTCGACCGGACGGGCCAGCTTGGCGCGGAACACCGGGTCAGACAGCGGGATCGCCAGGCCGGTCCCGCGCAGGAACGGCAGGTAGGCGTGGTCGAGGTCGTGCGGGCGCCAGGCCAGGGTCCAGGTGTCGAGGGTGACGACCAGGGTGTCGTAGCCGTTCTTCGCGGCCCGGTCGAGCAGGCTGAGCGTGACCTCGTCGTCGTGCGGCCAGTAGAGCTGGTACCAGCGGGGGCCGTCGGCCTCGGCCACCTCCTCCAGCGTGTGGGACGCGGCGGTGCTCAGCACCGTGGGAATGCCGAGCGAGGCGGCGGCCCTAGCGGTGGCGAGCTCGCCGTCCGGGTGCACGATCGACTGCACCCCGATCGGGGCGAGGGCGAGCGGCGCGGGGTAGGTCCTGCCGAACAGCTCGACGCCGAGGTCCCTGACCGGGACGTCGCGGAGCATCCTGGGCACGATCCTCCGGCGGTCGAACGCCTCTCGGTTGGCGCGCTCGGTCGCGCCGGTCCCGGCGGAACCGGCCACGTACCAGTACGGTCCGGGGTCGAGCCGCTCGCGCGCCACCCGCTCCAGCTCGGCGACGGACGTCGAGTACGGGGGCGGGGTCCCGACCAGGCCGTTGAGGTAGATCTCGTACTGGTAATCGGAGAAGGCCATGTTCCAACCTTTGTTCCGATCACCGTGGATGTCTACGGCTTGTTGGCTAAAATCACATCCGACTTATCCCGCTATGACAGGACAAGTCACCGGTGCCCCGAAACCTGGCAGGAGCACCCCGATCCTGAACGGCCGATCTTTGCACCACAATGTGCGGAGAGACGGAACGCGAGCCCGGGGACGGGCGTTGGAGGGAACGTGGCCTCGATTACCCAGCTCTTCAGGCGGTTCCTCGAACGCCCCGGCACCATCGACCTCTCGAAGTTCGAGAAGGTCGTCGCGGAGGCCGGGACCCGCGAGGAGCGGATCCGCGCGCTCGACGAGCTGCCCGTGCCGTCGGCCGACGACCTTCCCGAGTTCTGCGCGATCGTGCGCGAGGCCGCGCGCCGCGCGCTCGACCTGCGGCCGTACGACGTGCAGCTGGTCGGCATGCTGGCGATGCTGTCGGGAAACGTCGCGGAGATGGCCACCGGCGAGGGCAAGACCCTGTCCGGCGCGATGGCCGCCGCCGGATACGCCCTGCAGGGCAAGCGCGTCCACGTCATCTCGGTCAACGACTACCTGGCCCAGCGTGACGCCGAGTGGATGGGCCCCCTCTACGCGGCGCTCGGCGTCTCCTGCGGCTGGATCGGCCAGAACTCCACCCCCGAGGAGCGCCGGGCGGCCTACGCGGCGGACGTGACGTACGGCTCGGTCAGCGAGATCGGCTTCGACGTGCTGCGCGACCGGCTGAGCACGAGCGTGGACGACCTGATCGTGCCCGCTCCGGCCGTGGCGCTGGTCGACGAGGCCGACTCCGTGCTGGTCGACGAGGCCCGGGTGCCGCTGGTGCTCGCCGGTGCCGCCGACCCGGGCGACGCGGTCCCGGAGATGGCCGTGCTGGTCAGGCAGCTGGTCAAGGGCTACCACTACGAGCTCGACGACCAGGCGCGCAACGTCCATCTGACGAGCAAGGGCATCGACACCGTCGAGCAGGCGCTCGGCCTCGACCTCTACGACACCCCGGCCACCCTGACGGACGTCAACCTCGCGCTGCACGCGCACGCCCTGCTCACCAAGGACGTCGACTACATCGTCCGCGACGGCAAGGTGCACCTGATCAACCCCTCCCGGGGCCGGGTGGCGCTGCTGCAGCGCTGGCCCGACGGGCTGCAGGCGGCGGTGGAGGCCAAGGAGGCGCTCTCGCCGTCGGAGACCGGCGAGATCCTCGACTCGATCACCGTCCAGGCGCTGATCACCCGTTACCCGGAGAAGTGCGGCATGACCGGCACCGCGGTGGCGGTCGGCGACCAGCTGCGGGAGTTCTACGACCTCAAGGTGGCCGTGGTCCAGCCCAACCGGCCGAACGTGCGGATCGACGAGCCCGACCGCCTCTTCGAGTACCGCATGGAGAAGGACCTCGCGCTGGTCGAGGAGATCGTCGAGGTGCACGCCACCGGCCGGCCGATCCTGATCGGCACCCTGGACGTGGCCGAGTCCGAGCGCCTGTCGCTCACCCTGGCCGGGCGCGGGCTGGAGTGCGTGGTCCTCAACGCCAAGAACGACGCCGAGGAGGCGGCCATCATCTCCCGGGCCGGGGAGCGCGGCGCGCTCACGGTCTCCACCCAGATGGCCGGGCGCGGCACCGACATCCGCCTCGGCGAGGGCGTCGACGAGCTCGGCGGCCTGTACGTCATCGGCTCGGGCCGGCACACCAGCAGCCGCCTGGACGACCAGCTCCGCGGGCGCGCGGGCCGCCAGGGCGACCCCGGCGGCTCGATCTTCCTCGTCAGCGGCGAGGACGAGCTGATCACCCACTACGTCGCCGACGAGTACGCCAAGGGCGTGCCGGAGCACTCCCTCGTGGGCCACGCCCAGCGGGTCGCCGAGGGCGTCAACATGGAGATCCACCGCAACACCTGGCGCTACACCCGGCTGCTGGAGCGGCAGCGCGGCGAGCTGCTGGAGCGCCGCGACCGGGTCCTGCGCGACGACGTGGCCGGCGACGCGCTGGCCAAGGCGGCCCCCGAGCGGTGGGCGGAGCTGGCGGAGAGCGTCGACGAGGAGGTGCTGCGCGAGGCGGCCCGCCAGATCGTGCTGTTCCACCTCGACCGGGGCTGGGCCGACCACCTGGCGTACCTGGCGGAGCTGCGGGAGGGCATCCACCTGCGGGTCCTCGGCAGGCTCAACCCGATCGACGAGTTCCACAAGGACGCCGTCCCGGCGTACCAGCGCCTGCTGGCCGAGATCGAGTCACGCTCGGTCGAGACCTTCGAGACCGCGTCCGTCACCGAGGAGGGCCTCGACCTGGAGGGAGCGGGCCTCAAGCGCCCCACCGCCACCTGGACCTACCTCGTCCAGGACAACCCCTTCGGCACCGAGTGGGACCGCATCCTCAACCGCCTCGCCACCAAGGTCCGCCGCCGCTGACCGGGATCACCCCTCACCGCGACCGGTAGGCGTCCGACCGATGCTGAATGGTGACCACTTGGACCACGACCGTGTCGTCGTCGATCAGGTAGAGCACCCGGTATTCGCCCCGGCGCGCCGACCACTGCGGGGCGAGGGGCTCGTCGAGAGGCCTGCCCACCCGGCGAGGGTTGTCCAGGAGCGGGCCGGTGATGAACTCCCAGACCGCCGGGACGACCTTCGCCGGCAGCCGCTCGGCGAGGTCCTGCCTGGCGCGGCGGGTGAGGCTGAGCTCATATCGCCTGCTCACAGACGACCGGTCCGGCGGAGCTCGGCCTCCACCTCCTCAAGGGAGGAGACGCGTCCCGACTCCAGGTCGGCGAGCCCTTCGCGGATGGCCGCCACCGTTTCCGTCGAGGCGAGAATCTCGATCATCTCGCGCATCGTCTCGTAGTCGTCGGCGGCCAGCAGCACGGCGGCGGGCAGGCCGTTGCGAGTGATCTCAAAGCGCTCGTGGGTGCTGACGGCGGACTCGACGATGCCGGAGAGCCGGTTTCTCGCGTCCGCGAGAGGAAGAACAGTCATGTACATAATTCTAGCCAACATGGACCGCGGTAACCAGCGATCCGAATTCTTCAAGGAAGCGCGAGCTTCAGCGCCGACATCATGGCGCGCGTTACGTGTGTGGTAATGGTTTCGCCGATCGCCGCCGGTTATCGTGGCGTACGTGACCACCACCAGCGCGTCCCGGCCGGTAGGCGAGCTTCTGCGCCAGTGGCGGGAACGACGGCGGATGAGCCAGATGGACCTCGCGATCCAGGCCGACATCTCCACCAGGCACCTGAGCTTCGTGGAGACGGGCCGGTCCAAGCCGAGCAGGGACATGATCCTGCACCTCGCGGAGGAGCTGGAGCTCCCGCTGCGCGAGCGCAACCACCTGCTGCTGTCCGGCGGGTTCGCGCCGCTCTACGCGGAGACGCCGCTCAACTCACCGCACATGGCGTCGGTACGGGAGGCGCTGGGGCAGGTGCTGAGCGGGCACGAACCGTACCCGGCGATCGTCGTCGACCAGCGCTGGAACCTCGTCGACCGCAACGCCGCGACCGGGCTGCTGCTGCGCGGGGTCGCGCCGGAGCTGCTCGTCCCCCCGGTCAACGTGCTGCGGCTGAGCCTGCACCCCAAGGGCATGGCGCAGCGGATCATCAACCTGGGCGAGTGGCGGGCCCACCTGCTCCACCGGCTCCGCCGCCAGATGAGCCTCACCGCCGACCCCGAGCTGGCGGCGCTCTGGCAGGAGCTCGACGACTACCCCTGCGACCAGCCGGAGCCGGAGATCGACCGGCCGGGGCCCGGCGACATCGTGATCCCCCTCCGGCTCCGCCGCGGCTACCGGGAGCTGGCCTTCTTCAGCACCATGGCCACCTTCGGCACCCCGCTGGACATCACCGTCGCCGAGCTCGCCATCGAGGCGTACTTCCCGGCGAACCCGGAGACCGCCGCCTACCTGCAGCACCAGCACCACCCCGACTGAGCCGGGGCGGAGACGGGGCTGGGCCGGGGCGGGGGCGCGGCGTGCGCCCCACGCCGCGCCCCCGCCGCCCCCGCCGTCCCGGCCGGGCCGCCGGTGTCACTCGTCACCGGCCGGCCCGGGTCCTGGAAGGTCCTTCAGTCGCCCTCGGCGGGTCTCAGCCGGACACCCCGGCCTCGGACTTGCCGGACTCGCCGGTCTCGCTCGGCTCATCCGACTCGCCGGGCTCGCCGGAGTCGCCGGAGTCGCCGGGCTCGCCCGGCCCCTCGGCGTCCCGCTTCTTCGCGCGTGACGCCGCGACCCTGGCGAGGACGACGTCGACCACGAGGAAGGCGAGCAGCGAGACGCCCAGGAGCGGGAGGAACACGCCCACCGCGATCGCGACGGCCGCCAGGGGCAGGGCCACGGCGAGGGGCAGCCGCCGCAGGCCGCCGCGCTCGTAGGGGACGCCGAACCCGCGGGTCGGGCGGCGCAGCCACCACATCCGGTAGCCCCACACGATGACCGAGATCAGCGCCAGGGCCAGCACGCCGAGCAGGATCTGGTTGGCCAGGCCGAACAGCACTCCCATGTGCCCGTCGATGCCCCACCGGGTCAGCTTGGCGCCGATGGGGAAGTCGTCGAAGCGCAGCTCGGCGACCGCCTGGCCGCTCGCGGCGTCGACCGCCACCTGGTCGTTGCGCTGCGGCCAGAGGCGGTCCGTCTCCTTGACGACGTACGGGTCGCCCGCCTCGGCCGGCCAGACGATCTCCATGGGTCCGGAGAGTCCCTTGCCCGCCGCCGCCTGGACGACCCGGTCGGGGTCGGCGGCCGGGGCGGCACCCGCGTCCCCTCCGGCGCCGCCACCGTGGTCACCGTGACCGCCGGAGACGGGCATCGACGGGGTGCCCCAGCCGATCGCCCTCTGGATCACGTCGACGTTGGCTCCCGCGTACTTCGACCAGGTCAGGCCGGTGGCCGACAGGGCGAGCAGGCCGACCAGCGCCCACAGGCCGACCGAGCCGTGCCAGGAGAGGGTCTTGCGCTGGCCGCGGGCGCCGCGCTCGGGGGCGACGAGGCGGCGCAGCCGCTGACCGGCACGGCGGCGGCGGGTCAGCCACAGCACCAGGCCGCCGAGCCCGACCAGCCACAGCCAGCTCGCGGCCATCTCGCTGTAGACACGCCCCGGCTCGCCCAGGTGCAGGTGGCGGTGGAGCTGGGAGATCCAGGTCCGCACGGGCAGGGCGCCCGAGCCGCCGTAGCTCTCCAGCGTCCCGCGGACCTGGGCGGTGTACGGGTCGACGAAGACCGCCGTGCGGACGCTCTCCGGGAGGCCGGGGTCGTTGAACAGCACCCGGGTCGTCGCGTCGGGCTCGTCGTAGGTCCACACGGCCCCGATCGTCCCGCCGGGGTGCGCGGTGGTCGCGGCGGCGACCTGCCGCGCCAGGGGCAGCTTCTGCTGCCCGGCCGGTACGGGAACCGTCAGCTCGTGGGAGTGGACCACCTTCTCCAGCTGGAAGGAGGCGGCGTACAGCAGGCCGGTCGTCGCGGCCACCAGCAGGAAGGGCGCGACGAGGATCCCGGCGTAGAAGTGCAGGCGGAGCAGGAGCGAGCGCAGCGTCGCCCAGGTGGAGGGCACCGGGGACCCGGAAGACACAGGGGACACAGGGGACGCGGGGGTCACGGGGGCCGGGGACGATCCGGACGGCCCGGTCTCGGGCTGGATCTCGACGTCAGACGTCATGGGGAGGGTTCTCCGTTCGCAGGGAACGCGCGCACCGTCAGGTACGCGCCACCGCGGTGTGAGGTTCGGTTCGGCGTCGCGAAAGGGCGGGCGGGAATCCGGTTCCCACCCGCCGGAGGCATGGTGGGAGCCGGGCGCGCGGCCCGTTGGCGTTCGGTGCTGGCAGGTGCTGCCGCTACCACCGGCTGGCGGACGCCGCCCGTACTACGCGGGCGGCGCCGGTGTCACCGGGAGCCGGTGGGCGTCGACATCCGGGCTCACCGGCCGGGGAGGGCGCGACGGCGCGACGACCCGCGACCGGGGAGGGTACGGCGCCCGGAGACGCGGGCCCGCGAGGGCACGGCGGCGTCCGGGCGCGACGGCCCGATGTCAGACGGCGTACGAGGGCGCGGGCGGCCCGCGGCGCGAGACGGCGGCGGCGAGCAGCCGGGCGACCGGTGGCACCCGGTCGGCGGGCGCGGCGGGGAGCACGACGCTGCCGGTGACGGGGGCGCGCCACCGCAGCGGGGTGAGCACCGAGGCGAAGAGCAGGAACAGGAGCGTGGCCAGGCCGCACTCCCCCCGCTCCAGCCAGTGGGCCGACAGCAACGCCGTCACGACGTGCACCAGCACCATGAACAGGCCGGTGGACAGGTCACCGGCGCCGTGCTCGTGCCCGGTCGACGGTGGCACCGCGCCGGAGGTGAACCAGAGGTGCATGCCGTACTGCGCGGCGAAACTCGCCCCCAGCAGCATGCCGAAACCGCGCTGCCGCCGGGCGAGCGCGAACGCGCCCGCCGCGGTCGGCAGTATCGCCCAGGCCAGCACGCCCGGTCCCACCGGGCTGCCTCCGGCCAGCACGTGCATGGCCAACGACGCCGTCACGCACACGACCGCGAACACCGCGGCGCGAACAAAACGGAAGGCATGCATGGGGCAATGGTGACAGAGAATGTTGAATTCTCCAGCCCTTGAACTGTGGAAAAGAGTGTGGATTAATACCACTCGACCCGTGCGTCACGATTGCACGGTCTGTGCTAACCGTGTGTGTCCCGTGGGCCGACCAGGTGTTCCCGGCGGGCGGATCGCGGGCCGGTCATGTGCTTGTCGCGGGTGGGGCGGCGGTGCGGGGCGGGCGCCGGTTCCACCTCGGCCACCGGGACATGGCCTACCGGGACCCGGCCCCCGGGGCGCCCCGGTTACCCCGGGTTCTCGCACCGCCGCCGGTCCACCTGTGCCGCCGTTGCTACCTGTGCCGCGCCTCCGACGCGGGGCCGGCATCATCGGGCACGGGATCGGCGCCGTCAGAAGCGGAGTCGGCCACCTCGGGCGCGGGGGCGGCGCCGTCGGGCGCGGGGTCGGCCACCTCGGGCGCGCCGTCGGCGACCTCGACCTTCAGCTGTGCCGTCGAGGTCAGCAGGGTGCCCTCGGGCGCTCCCGCCCTGGCCGCGTCCGTCACGACGACGCGCTCGCCCAGGTACAGGTAGGTGGCGGGATCGAAGATGTACTCGTGCCGCACCCCGCCGAGCGTGTTGGCCATCGCCACCGCGACCCCCTCGCGCCCGGCGGCGTCCTCGGCCCTGTCGACGGTCTCGACGCCGGGGATCGTGCCGGCCGCCCGGAACAGGGCGGCTCGCTGGGCGGACGGCAGGTACGCCTGCGTGATCATCGAGCCGACACTCCCCCACGCCTTGTAGTCGGCCAGCGGGTCCTGGGCCAGCCCTTTGTAGAGGTGCTCGCGCATCCTCGCGGGATCGGCGGGCAACCGGCTCAGGTAGGCGTAGTCGGTGCGCTGGTGCTCGGCGCGGACGTCGTAGCCGGTGAGCCTCGACGGCGGCACGACGGTCCCCGCCCTGCGCCTGGCCTCGGCGGGCAGCGGCTCCCCGGGGAACGGCCTCGGCTCCAGGTGCTCGCTCGCCATGACCCCTCCGTCCAGGGCGGAGCCCTCGACCGGCAGCCACACCTTGAACAGGCTGCGGGCGAGGTAGCGAACCTCCTTCCCGCCCTCCCGCAGCTTGACCGGGAACATGACCTGCAGCTCGTACGCGAGGAACTGGCCGGGCTTCGGGTACAGCTCGTCGCGCTCGCCCGCGGTGTTGGCGGCCCGCTGGAGGACCGCCGACATCGCCACGGGCGTCACCCGGACGGCCGTCCCCGGCCGGGGGGGCGAGCCGGTGTCGACGAACCCGAGTCCCACGACCAGCGCGGCCCCTGCCCCCACCGCCAGGCTCGTCCCCAGGCTCAGCCTGAGGTTCCCCCGGAGGCCCGCCCGGCGGCCCTTACGGCCCTCGCGGCCCTTACGGCCCTCGCGGCCCTCGCGGCCCTCGCGGCCGGACGGTGCCGCGCCGAGGGCGGCGATCTCCGACAGCAACCGCCGCTCCTCCGCGCGCAGTTCCGCCGGGCCCGGCCGGGGCACTTCCGAGCGCAGCCGGTCCATCTGGGTCATCTCATCCATGGAAGGTCTCCTCGCTGACGGACGTGGGGTCGACCCCGCCGAGTTCCTTGCGCACCTTGCTCCTAGCCCGGTTGACGCGCGAGCGGACCGTGCCCACCGGGATGCCCATCGCCTGGGCGGCCTCCGGGTAGGTGAGGCCGCCCCACGTGACCAGCAGCAGCACGTCCCGGTGGCCCGCGGGCAGCCTCGCCAGGGCGGCCGCCAGCCTCCGCCGCGCGGCACCGGCGCTCAGCCGCTCGTCGCTGCGCTCGGTGAACGGGACGGTCACCGGGTCGACACCGGTCCGTTCGAGGACGCGCAACTGCCGCACCTCGACACGCTTGTGCCGCCTGACCAGGTTGGTCGCGATGCCGTACAGCCACGGGCGCGCGCTGGGCCGCGCCGGGTCGTAGCCCTCCCTGCCGCGGAACGCCACGAGGAAGGTGTCCGCCACGACGTCCTCGGCCGCGTCGGCTCCCAGCCGCCGGGTGACGTAGCGCTTGATCTCCGGCGCGTGCCGGTGGAAGACCTCGGCGAACGCCTCCGGCTCCCGGCGTGACAGCACGATGAGGGAGGCGTCGTCGGCCTCCGTACCGTCGACGAGGGACCCGGCGGGAGAGGGGGCACGGTCCCGTACCCCGTCGGCGGGGAGGGCGTCGCGCCCCCCTCCCCCACCGGCGAGGAGGGCGTCGTGGTCCCCTCCCCCACCGGTGGGGAAGAGGTCACGGCCCCCCGCTCCGCCGGTGGGGGAGGCGTCACGGTCCCCTTCCCGGTCGACGGGGAAGGTGCCGCCCTCCCCCGTCCGGGTCCGGCTCGTTTCACTCATATCCGGCCTCTCGGCTCTCGGTCAGGACACCCGTTGTTGCCCTCCCGCGTGCCCGCGGTTCCCGAAAGCGTCCCGGCGACCGGACGCGGCCCCGTCAGGCCGGGACGAACTCCAGGTAGGAGACGGCGGGCATGGGCAGGGTGAACCCCAGCCGCAGGGTCCCGTCCTCCTGCGCGCGCAGGGTACGGGCGGGTTCCAGCTCGTCCAGGGTGTTCGCGGCGCGGAGCCGTTCCCACTGCTCGCCCTCCGGCCAGGCGGCGTCCCCGCCGATCTCCGCCCAGACGGCCCGGATGTTGGAGTGCCGCTCGTCGATCCGGTGGTGGCGGACGGCGTACTCCCCCTCGGCCAGGCCCTCGACGGTGAGGGTGACCTCGCGCGACAGGAGTTCCGAGCCGTCGGCCCGGTCCTGGTCGAGGGTGCCGTTCCACACCAGCACCCCGACGGCGCCGGCGGCCGAGCGGGCCGCCCACGCCTCGACCCCCGCGACGTCGCCTCCGGCCGAGCAGGCGAGCTCGTCCTCGCCCAGCCGGTCGGCCAGGGCGAGCGCGAGGTAGCGGGGCTTGCGCAGGTTGCCGACCGTGAGCAGGCCGAACCCGCCGTGGAAGAGCGCCGGTGGGCGGCCCAGCTCCTCGAAGTGGTCCGAGGCCACCCAGTGGGCGAGCGCGTCCACCCGCCCGGCCGCCGACCGCATCCCGTGCAGCAGGAACGCCGCCCCGAACGGCCCGTCGCCGATGCCGTGGAAATGGGTGGGGGTCGGCCCCCACTCCGTCCACCAGATCGGCGTGCCCGCGCGGCCGTGCCGTTCCAGGGCTGGCCGCCAGTCGAGCGGGGCGTTGCCGTAGGTGTGGGTGGAGACGAAGTCGAGCGCGGCGCCCGAGGCGTCCACGTGGTCGATCAGCTCCTGGACCCAGCCGTTGGCCGCCGACGACGGGCCGCCGACGCGGATGTCCGGGTGGACGTCCTTCACCGCCGCCGCCGACACGTCGTACAGGCGGAAGAACTCCTGCGGCGTGCCGCTCCAGAAGACCTCCAGGTTCGCCTCGTTCCACACCTCGAAGGCCCAGTTGTCGACCACCTCGCGCAGGCCGTACCGGTCGACGAGGTGCCGGGTGAGGTCGCGGACCAGGTCGCCCCAGCGGTCGTAGTCCCTGGGCGGCGAGATGATCGCCCCGTAGCCGAAGACCGTCTTCGACGGGTCGGCGGCGAGGTCGCGCGGCATGAACGACAGCTCCACGATCGGCCGCATGCCGAACGCGGTGATCGTGTCGTAGACCTCGTCCACCCGGCTGAAGTCGTGCACGGGCTTGCCGTCCTCCTCCCGGTAGACGCCGAGGTCGTCGCAGAGGATCGCGTGGGCGCGCACGGTCTCGACACCGAGCTCGTCGCGCATCGTCCACAGCGCCTCGGTCAGCTCGGGACCGATCGGGCGCCCGCCCACGGTGTCGGCCGACAGCATGTGCGACAGGTGCTCGGAGCCGATCATGTACTTCCACGGCCTGGGCAGCGGCCGGGTGGTCGTCGAGGCGTCGACCCGCAGCGCCGCGGCGCCCGCCTCGGCGAGCGGCGCGGCGAACACCGCCTCGGTGAAGGGCCCGGTCCGCTCCATGGTGGTGACGGCGGCGACCCGGTACCAGGCGGGCTCCCCGCGCGTGTCGACGTAGCGCGGATCGGGCACGGCCGGCACGTCGACGTCGCGCTGCTTGGTCGAGGTGTACGGCCCCGCCTCGGCGGGCGCGCGGTGGACGAGGTAGCCGACGACCCCGGCCACCGGTTCCCAGGTCAGCGTGACGTGCCCGCCTCCGCTGTCGGCGCGCAGGTCGCGGGGGGCGGCGACCTCGACCGGTCCGGCCAGACGGGTCGAGGTCACCTCCCCCGACGCCTTGTGGATCCGGGCCTGCCAGTCCCGGCGTGCCGCGTCGGCCGTGCTCATGAATACGTCTCCCCGATGGTCGGTTGGGTGGTTACTGGAGTACGGCTCACTTGGGCGGCACGACGGCCCATTCCTCCTGGCGCAGCACGGGGGCGAGCCTTGCCGTGACGTCGCGGGTGGCGAAGTGGCGGCGCAGGCTGTCGTCCGCGAGCGCGTTGCCGAGCGCGATCATGATCATTCCCTGGTCGAGGGCGAGATACTGCTTGGCGACCTTGCCGCTGCGCACGGCGACCGCGTCGTAGAAGCCGCCGGGCCCGTAGGCGTCGAAGTTCGCCCTGAGCTTCGCAAGGTTGGCGAGGGCCGCGCCGGGCGTGTGGCGCAGCGCGAGGAACGACGCGTGCGGGGTGACCACGCCGTCCCCGTACGACGCCGGTTCGGGCGTTCCCTCGCGGCATCCCTCGAAGCCGTAGTCGACGGAGGTGCGCTCCTGGTCGGAGGTGTAGCCGGGGGTGTCCATGCCGATCGCGTCCACGCCGTACTCGCGGTAGCCACCGGCGGGGTCGTTGGACGGGGAGAAGCCCCAGTAGCCGTACTTCGCCTCGTTCATGCCGTGCTCGATCTGGGCGGCGATGTAGACCGGCTGGTTGCGGCCCCAGCTCCTGGCGCCCCAGACGTCCTCCGGCACGAGCTGGGTCACCATCAGCTCCTCGAACATGCTGCCGCCCCAGGTGGGCACCAGGCGCATGCCCCGGTAGCCGTAGGTGCCCTCGAAGACGTTGACGCCCATGTACGTGCGCCAGGCGCCGACCGGCTTCTGCTCGGCCCACGCCCAGTCGCAGGTGTCGGGGAAGGTGCGCCACATGCCGTAGTAGTGCTCGGGCGGGAGCTGGCCGAGGGCGATGCCGACGTAGCTGGCGATCCTGGCCTCGGTGAGCGCGCCGTAGTGGTGGCAGGTGGAGTGGACCGTGGTCCCCGAGCCGTTGTAGTCGCTCTCGACCGAGCAGCCGGTGGGCTTGTCCGGCCAGAACCCGCCGCGCAGCAGGCCGGTGCCCGCGTCGGGCCGCGCCCGCGGGTCGTAGTAGGACTCGAAGTCCATGCTCCTCGCCAGCGCCCCGGCCTGCCTGGAGACCTCGGGCACGGCGCTTCTCAGCATCATCAGGGCGGCGGCGAGCCAGCCGTTGTCGACGCTGGACAGGAACGGCTGGACGGCCGAGCCGTTCTCCGGCCAGGTGCGCACGATCTGGAGGGTGCGCGGGTCGTACCAGTTGTAGAACTGGCCGGTCGGGGCGTGCCGCTCCAGCTTGGCGGTCGAGGCGAGCGTCCTGGTCACGCGGCGCAGGGCCTCGCCCTTGGAGATGAGGCGGGTGTCGCGGGCGGCCACCGTACTCCACAGGTAGGTGGCGATGTTGGTCGGCGAGGTCACCTTGGCGCGGGTGGCGGGGTCGAGCGAGCCGTCGATCTTGTCGGAGGGCAGCCCGGTCGCCGGGTCGGCCAGCGCGGCCATGGACTTCCAGGTGTCTGCGGCGTAGCGGCGCAGCAGTTCTCGCTGATGCCCCGCTGTCAAGGGGGCATCAGGGGAGACAAGGGAAGACGCGGAGGGGGCGGGGGAAGGGGTGGCCGAGGCGGGAGAGGGGGCGGCCGTGATCAGGGCGAGGCCGGCCGCCAGGGCGGCAGCGTGACGACGACGCACGGGGGCTCCTTACGTGGGGGGTTACTTGAGTCCGGTGGAGGCGATTCCCTGGATGAAGAAGCGCTGCAGGAAGACGAAGAGGACGAGGACCGGCAGCACGACGACCACCGCCCCGGCGATGAGCAGGCCGTACTGGGTTCCCTGGTAGCCGTTGAAGATCGCAAGCGCGACGGGCAGCGTGTACTTGTCCTCGCTCTGGGCGACCACCGCGGGCCACAGGAAGTTGTTCCACGAGCCGAGGAACGTGATCAGCCCGAGCGTGGCGAGCGCGGGCTTGCAGAGCGGCATCACGATCCGGAAGAAGATCCGGAACTCCCTGGCGCCGTCGACCCGCGCGGCGTGGATCAGCTCGTCGGGGATGTCCGAGATGAACTGCCGCATCAGGAAGATGCCGAGCGGGGTGACCAGGCCGGGCAGGATGATCCCGAGGAAGGTGTTGACCAGGCCGAGCTTCGCGATGAGCACGAACTGCGGGATCATCACCACGATCGCGGGGAGCGCCATCTGCGTGAGGACCAGCGCGAAGAGCACGTTCTTGCCACGGAAGGAGAGCTTCGCGAAGGCGTACCCGACCATCGAGCAGAACAGCAGGTTGCCCGCGACGGTGGCGAGGGCCACCACCGCGCTGTTGACGAACACCTGCGTGATGTTCATCTTCTCCAGCAGCTCGCCGTAGTTGGCGAGCGTCCACTGCACCGGCAGGAGGTCGGGCGGGGTCCGCCTGATCTCGGTCTCCGGCTTGAACGAGGTGAGCAGCGTCCAGACGAACGGCAGCACGACGACCACGAGCCCGGCACTGAGCAGCGCGTACGTGGAGAAGCGGCGTTTGACCAGGGGCCTGCGGCCCGGAGCGGATTTCGCGGGGGCCTGAGGGCCCCGGACCGATCTCATCTGGACCTCCCGACCCGGAACTGCAGGACCGCGAGGGCCACGATCACGGTGAACAGGACGCTCGCGGCGGCGGCGGCGTAGCCGTAGTTGCCGGAGCCGAACTGGTCGTAGATGGCGAGCGAGGCCGAGGTGGTCGCCCCCGCCGGGCCGCCCTGGGTCATCACCAGCGGCTCCTCCATGAACTGGGCGAACCCGATGGAGCTGTAGACGGTGCAGAACAGCAGCGCCGGGCGGAGCATCGGCAGCGTGACGGAGCGGAACCGCTCCCAGCGCCCGGCGCCGTCGACCTCCGCCGCCTCGTACAGCTCCCTGGGGATGCCCTGCAGGGCGGCGAGCAGGACGACCATGTCGAAGCCGAAGCTCCGCCAGGCGGTCATGACGATGATCACCGGAAGCGCCAGGTCCTCGTCGGCGAGCCAGCGGGGACCGTCCACCCCCACAGCCCCGAGCACCTGGTTGACCAGCCCCGCGTCCGGTTCGAGCAGGAACCTCCAGGCCACCGCGACGCCGATGATGCTGGTGACGTACGGCAGGTAGTAGCCGAGCCTGAAGAACGCGGCGGGCAGCCGGGCGATCCCCGAGTTCAGCGCCACGGCCGCGCCCAGGCCGAGGGCGATGGTGAGCGGGAGCGCGGTCACCACGAAGATCAGCGTGTTCACCGCCGCCTTGCGCATGAGCTCGTCGTCGAACAGCCGCAGGTAGTTGTCGAGCCCGACAAGGTTCACCCCGAGGGGGTCGCGCACGTCGGTGCTGCGCATGTCGGTGAAGCTCATGCCGAGCTCGACGAGGAGCGGCCCCGCCCAGAAGACCGCGAACATCACCACGAAGGGCGTCACGAAGACCCAGGCCAGGCCGGCGCGGCGGAATCCTCCGCCGGATCGCCGCTCCCTCGCGGGGGCCGGTTTGACGGGCTCGCGCGAGCCCACCCGCTCGCTGACCACCATGGTCAGACCCCGGTCCCGATGGTCTCGGCCTGCTCCTGGACGCGCCTGGCCGTCTCCTCGGCCGTCTGCTTGCCCAGGGCCATCTTCTCGACCTCGGTCTCCATCACCTTGGCCACCTGCTCCCAGGTCGGCACGGCGGGGACGGCCTTGGCGTCCTTGAGCAGCTCGCCGAAGACGGTGACGCGCTCGTCGGTGGTGAGCGCCGGGTCCCGCCAGGCGGCCTCGACGCTGGGCAGCGCGTTCACCTTGGTGTACCAGGTGGCCTGGACCTTGGGGTCGACGAGCCAGCGCAGGAACTTCCATGCGGCCTCGCGGTTCTTCGCGTCCTTGAAGACCACCATGTCGCTGCCGCCGACCAGGCTGGGGCCGCCCGCGCTCCCCTTCGGGTAGGGCGCGACGGCGAGCTTGTCGCCGAAGCCCTCGCCGCCGTCCTTCTCCAGGCCCGCGATCATCCACGGCCCCGAGTAGAAGGCGCCGACCTTCCCCTTGACGAACGTCTGCGGGAAGGCGCCGGTCGGCTGGTCGGTGCTGGAGAGCCCGCTCTCGAAGAACGAGCCGTAGTGCTTGAGCGCCTGGACCATCTGCGGCGTGTCGAGCGTCCACTTGTCACCCGAGACGATCTCGCCCCCCGCCTGCCACACCAGCGGCAGCACCTCCTGCCAGGAGCCCTGCCGGAAGTTCTGCTCGACACCGAGCGAGGCGCCGCCCTTCTCCTTGAGCGCCTTCACGAAGGCGGTGGTCTCCTCCCAGGTGGCGGGCGGCTTCACCGACGCCTTCTCCGCGAGGTCCTTGCGGTAGTACAGGGCGCGGGTCTCGACGTACCAGGGCACGCCGTACGCGGTCCCCTCCACCTCGACCGTGCCCCACGCGCCGGGGAAGAACGCCGACTTGTCGATCAGGTTGGCCGGGGTGGGGTCGAGGGCGCCGGTCTTGGCCATCTCGCCCATCCAGGTGCTGCCCAGCATGGTGACGTCGGGGGTGGCGTTCCCGGCGATGGCCGCGGTGATCTTGTCGTGGGCCGAGTCCCAGCCGAGCGCGGTCACCTTGACCGTGATGCCGGGGTTGGCCGTCTCGAAGTCCTTGGCGAAGGCGCCCAGCGCCTCCCCCTCGGCCCCGATCGCCCAGACCGTGACCTCGCCGGTGGCCTTGCCGGTGTCGACGTCCCTCGCCTGCTCCGCGGCCCCTCCGGTGCTCCGGCCGCACCCCGCGAGCACCAGCCCCAGCGCGAGGATCCCGACGGCGTACTTCTTCACTTTTCCTCCAGGGGGTGAGGCCCGCAGCTGGATCGGACGACCAGCTGGGTGGGGAGAATCTCGGATTTCGGGACGGTACGACTACCCTTGATGAGCTCGTCCAGCGCACGGGCGGCGCGGGCGCCGAGCAGGCGCATGGGCTGGCGCACCGTGGTGAGGGCGGGCCTGGCGTGGCGGGCGGCCATGATGTCGTCCCAGCCGGTGACCGCCACGTCGCCCGGCACGTCGAGGCCGAGCTCCTCGGCCGCCAGGATGACGCCGAGGGCCACCTGGTCGTCGGCGCAGATCACCGCCTCGGGACGCCGCGCCCGGCTGGTCTTTCCCCCGAGCAGCGTCCGTCCCGCCGCGTACCCGCCCTCCACGGTGAGCTCGCAGGGCAGCGGCGCGGGAGGCCGGATCCCATGGGCGGACAGGACCCGCCTGACCCCCGTCCAGCGCTGGGTGACGTCGCCCCGGTCGTCGTCCCCGGCGAGGGCGAAGGTGGTGTGGCCGTGACCGAGCAGGTGGGCGGCGAGCGCCTCGGCCGACGCGGTGTTCTCGCTGGAGACGGCGTCCGCCCGCTCGACGGGGTCGCGGGCGAGCAGGACCAGCGGCGTCCTGCTCCTGACGATCTCGTCCACCACGGCGTCCCCGACGGTCCTGCCGAAGATCACCATGCCGTCCACCCGGCCGACGAGGTCCCTGACCAGGTCCTGTACGGCCGCCCGCCCGCGCGTGGACAGGATGAGCACGGAACGGCCGAGCTCGGCGGCCACCTCCTCGTACCCGAGGAGGACCTCGGCGAAGTAGGGGCCCGACAGGTCGGGGAAGACGATCCCGTTGGCCGCGTGGCGGCCCTGGGCGAGGGAGACGCCGAGGCGGCTCGGGGTGAAGCTGAGCTCCTCGACCGCCCTCAGCACCTTCTCGCGCGTCCCGGCCGCGACGGGGCCGGTGTTGCGCAGCGCCCGGGAGACGGTGGCGATGGAGACGCCCGCCCGCTGCGCGACCTCGTAGATGGTCGCGCCCTGACCTTCGTCACTGTGTGGCACCCGTCGTCCGATCTCCCAGGAGTGGAAGCGCTTACACTCAGCGGCGACGAAAAGTGGAAGCGCTTACAGTGGATGACCGGAGTCAACCATCGGACGGAATCATCGGTAAAGGGTTGTTACATCACCGTTACCAAATGGGCACGGTGGCGCTCCGGTGTTCGTGAGGCTCGGCGGACCGGTGCGCACGAACACCGGCCGACTACCGTTGAAAGATCATCCGAGCTATCCTCGCCGGAATCGGGCAGTCCATAATCTTCAGGGCGCGGCGCCGTTCACCTCGCCTCCTGAGATCCGTGAGCCGTTCGGGGAGCTTGATGAGATTCCAGGTGCTGGGCGATGTGACGATCGTCGCCGACGAGCGTCCCGTACCCCTGTCCTCACGCAGGCAGGAGCAGCTGCTCGCGCTCCTCGTCTGCGCGCGGGGACGCATCGTGACGGCCGAGACCCTGATCGACGCGCTGTGGGGGGAGCGGCTCGGACCGCGCGCCGGAAAGAACCTGCGGGTGCTCGTGCACCGGCTGCGCAGAACGCTCGACGCCCCCGAGCGGATCCGGCACGACCGCTCGGGCTACACGCTGTCCGCGCGGCCGGAGGAGGTCGACGCCTGGCACTTCGCCGACCTGGCCGAGCTCGCCAGGCGGACACTGAACCAGGGAGAGCCGGAGGCCGCGTCCGCCCTGCAGCGGGAGGCGCTCGCGCTGTGGAACGGCCGGGCCTTCTCCGGACTGGACGACGTGGCCCAGCTCGCGGAGGCCGCCGAACGCCTGGAGCAGGACCGCAGGCGGCTGCTGACCGAGCGCATCGACACCGACCTGGCGCTGGGCAGGCACGCGGAGGTCATCCCGGAGCTGCTCTCGATGCTCGCGGAGGATCCGCTGGTGGAGTCCACCGCCGCGCGGCTGATGGTGGCGATGCACCGGGCCGGGTTGCGTACGGAGGCGCTGGAGACCTACCGGCGCACCCGTGCCGTCCTCACCGAGGAACTGGGCCTGGAACCGGGGCCGCAGCTGCGCGCGCTGGAACAGGCCATCCTGCGCGGGGACGCCCGGGTCGACCTGGCTCCCCGGCCCGAGGCGGCACCGGCTCCCGTCCCTTCCCCTGTGGCCCCTGTGGCCCCATCCCTGCTGCCCGCCGGGGTGGGCGACCTCACCGGGCGCGACACCGAGCTGCGCTGGCTCGTCTCCGTCCTGCGCGACCGCCCCGCCGCCGCGCCGGTGATCTGCGCCGTCTCCGGCATGCCGGGGGTGGGCAAGAGCGCGCTGGTCCTGCGGGCCGCCCACGACCTGCGGGACGCCTTCCCCGACGGCCAGCTGTACGTGAACCTGCGCGGCGCCGGAGCCGAACCGGTCGAGCCGTCGCACGCGCTCAGCCGGTTCCTGCGCGCCCTCGGCGTGGCGGGGACGGCCATCCCCGACGGCCTGGACGAGCGCGCCGAGGTGTTCCGCGCCCACCTGTCCGACCGGCGCGTGCTGGTGCTGCTGGACGACGCCGCGAACGAGGCGCAGGTCGAGCCGCTCATCCCCGCGGGGAACGGCTGCGCGGTGGTGATCACGAGCCGCGGCGCGCTGACCGCCCTGCCCGGCGCGCAGCGGCTCGCCCTGGGGGTGCTCGGGAACGCCGCCGCCGTCCGGCTGCTTGGCACGATCACCGGCCGGGCCGAGCTCGCCTCCGACACCGCCTCCGCCAGGCGGCTCGCCGAACTGTGCGGGCACCTCCCGCTGGCGCTCAGGATCGCCGGGGCGCGCCTGGCCGCCCGGCCGCACTGGAGCGTCGACCGGCTGCTCTCCCGGCTCACCGCCGAACACGACCGGCTCGACGAGCTCACCCACGGCACCCTGTCGGTACGGGCCAGCCTCGCGCTCGGTTACTCCGGTCTCGACGAGCCCGGCCGTACCCTGTTCCGCCGGCTCGGCCTGGTCGACACCCCCGACTTCGCCGGCTGGGTCGCCGCGGCCCTGCTCGACATGGGCCCCCATGCCACCGGACCGGGCGACGCCGAGGAGATCCTCGAAGGGCTCGTGGAGGCGCGGCTCGTCGACTACGCGGGCCCGGACGGCACCGGCGAACCCCGCTACCGCGTCCACGACCTGGTGCGGCTGCACGCCAGGGAACGCGCCGAGACCGACGACCCTCCCGGCGCCACCACCGCCGCGCTGACCCGGCTCGCGGGCGGATACCTCGCGCTCGCCGAACGGGCGCACCGGCGGCAGTACGGCGGCGACTACACCGTGCTGCACGGCGACGGGCCACGCTGGGACTGCGGGGAGGCCACCTCCGACCGCCTGCTCGCCGATCCGTCCGGCTGGCTGCGCGGCGAGCGGCTCGGCCTGGTGGCGGCGGTGGAGCAGGCCGCCCGGCTCGACCTGAGCGAGCTGTGCTGGGACCTGGCGATGACAGCGGTCACCCTGTTCGAGGCGCAGGGCCACTTCGACGACTGGCGGCACACCTCGGAGACCGCGCTGGCCGCCGCCCTGCGCGCGGGCGACCGGCGCGGCGAGGCCGCGATGCGCTACTCGCTGGGCACGCTCGCCCTGTTCCGGCAGCGCTACACCGACGCGCGGCCGTACCTGGAGGCCGCGCTGCCGCTCTTCGAGGCGGTGGACGACCGGCACGGCCAGGCTCTCACCCTGCGCAACGCGGCGCTGATCGAGCGGGTGGAGGGACGGGCCGAGACCTCGCTCGACAGCTACCGGCAGGCGCTGCGAACGCTCCGCGAGGTCGGCGACCGGCACGCCGAGGCCCACGTGCTCGGCAGCATGGCCCAGATCCACATCGAGCACGACCGCCCCGACGCGGCGGCCCCGCTCCTGGAGACGGCGCTGACCGTCTACCGCGATCTGGGCAACACGCGCGGGGTCGCGCAGATCCTCAACAGGCTGGGGCTGCTGCACCTGCGCCAGAACGACCCCGCCCGGGCGAAGGACGCGTTCGAGCAGGTGCTGGTGGCCGCCAGGACGGCCGGAGACCGCATCGGCGAGGCGTACGGCATGCTCGGGATGGGCGAGGCCGAGCTGCTGGCGGGCGAACTCGACCACGCGGCCAACCTGCTCGACGCGGCACTGCTGCTGGCCGAGGGGCTCGGGGAGCCCTTCGTCGCGGCCCGCGCCCGCCTGGCCTGCGGGCGGCTCGCCGCCGAACGCGGTGAGCGCGAGCTGGCCGTGGCCATGCTGGACCGGGCGGTGCGGGAGTTCGCCGACATCGGCCTGCCGGTCTGGCACGAGCGGGCACTCGACGCCCGGCGCGCTCTCGACGGCACGTTCTCCACCCCGCCCACCCCGTGCTGACCCCTCACCCACGCGCCTCACACACCTACCCGCGCCAACCTCTCGCTTCTACGCTCACCCGTACCTCTCGCCCGTACGCCTGCCCTTCACCTCCACGCCGCCTGTGCCGGCCGATCGCGGTGGCCTTCCCCGGTGCCCTCTGCGCACCGCCCACCCTTCGTGCCGGCCGGGTTGGCGCACGGCCGGACGGGAACGTCGAAGTCCCTCGCCCGGCCGCTTCCGGCGATGTCGGTCTCATCCTCATCGGTGGGCTACTCGCCCGGGTCCATCCAGTGGCTGTCGCAGTTGAACCCGAGGCTCTGACACGGCAGCTCGATCGCCGAGGCCGGCGTGGCGCTCGCGCCCAGCAGCCCGGCCACCATCAGCGCCAGCAACCCCGCCTTGATCTTCTTCATCGTTCTCCTCGTTCATCAACAGATCGGTCCATACCCCCGCGGGCTTGGTGATCGATAGCAATACCACGACCATCGGGTGCCGCGTATGGGATCTCGCTGTTGAACTTCCTCCCCGCCCAGCCCACTGAGAAGTGAGGTGCCAGGTATGGGTACGGCCGCCGTTGGCCGTACCCATACCGCCCCGGTGTCGTGTCGTTAAGCCCCGGTACGGACGACCCCGTCACCTCACATCCAGCCCGGATGCCGTCTGCGGACGGCATCTGTGCTGGTCAACGCCAAAGTAGACGGAACGGGTTTCACGAGGGTTTCACCTCGTCCCCCGGCCGGGCCCGCACCCCGCGACCCCGCGTACCGCAGGCCCCCACACTGCGGATTCGCATGACCGCGGCCCCTTGCACCGGCTCGGGTTCTCATACAGACGCCCCTCACATCACGACTCCGCGCACCACGGCCCTTCACACGCCAGGCCCGTGTGTCCAGGGCATGGGAACCAAGGGCTCCCGGTCGCCTCGGACCCGGTGTCAGGGGACGGTGATCACGATCTTGCCGAGCAGATGCCCCTCCTCGCTCAGCCGGTGGGCGTCGGCGGTCCCCTCCAGCGGGAAGGTCCTCTCGATCGGCACGCGCAGCGCGCCGCGCTCCAGCAAGGGGAGGACCTCGGCGAACACCTCCGCCAGGGGGACCCCGCCGGCACCACCGGTGGAGAAGCGCACACCGTACTCGGCGGCTCGCCCGTCGGCGATGGTGACCACCCTGTCCGGCCCGCCGGCCAGGTCGACCGAGATGGCGAGCACGTCACGGCCGGAGGCGTCCAGGACCGCGTCGACGCCTTCCGGGGCCGCGGCACGCACCCTCCCGGTCAGCTCGTCGCCGCCGTCGCCGTACTCGACCGGCCGCACGCCGAGCCCGCGCAGGAAGTCATGACGGGCCGGGCTCGCCGTGCCGACCACCCGTACCCCCCTGGCTCGGGCGAGCTGCGCGGCGACCAGCCCGACGCCACCGGCGACCGCGTGGATCAGGAGCGTGTGCCCCTCCTTCACGTCGAGCTGCCGCAGGGTGCGCCAGGCGGTGTCGACGGCCACCGGCAGCGCGGCGGCCTGCTCGAAGGACAACCAGGCGGGCATGGCGAGCAGGTCGTCCGTACCGACCGTGACATGGGTGGCGGCGGCACCGGAGAGGACCCTGCCGAAAACGGCCTGCCCCAGACTCCACCCCCCGGCTCCGACCCCGGTCCGGGTCTCGCTCCCGGTCCCGGTCCCGGTCCCGGCAAAGGCGCCCGCCCCTGAACCTGAGCCCGATCCGAGACCGAGACCGAGACCAGGAGCGGGAGCGGGACCACTCCCCACCCCGACCCCGATGGCGTCGACCGTTCCGGCGAACTCGACGCCGACGCCCACGGGCCCGGCCGGCGGCTGGCCGGGGTCCATGAACCCGTAGCGGAGTTTCCAGTCGATGCCGTTGACCCCGGCGGCCCGCACCGCGACCCGCACCTGCCCTGGGCCGGGTTCGGGAAGGGGGACGTCGTCGAGGGTGAGCACCTCGGGACCGCCGTAGCGGTCATAGCGGATGGCCTGCGACATGCTTCTCTCCCTTGGAGTGTGTGTGCTTGCCTGGCGGCGTGAGGTGCTCAGATCAGCAGCAGGGTCTTCCCCACGGTGTCGCGAGCCTCGATCGCGGCGTGCGCGTCGGCGGCCCGCTCAAGCGGGAAGGTCTGCCCGACGACCGGCCTGATCCGGCCCGCCACCGCCTCGGACAGCGCGAGACCGGCCAGCCGCCTGCCCTCCTCCGGGGCGAACTGCACCTGCTCGATCCCGCGTACGCTCACCCCGCGCCGTCCGGCCTCTTCAGGGTCGATCAGCGCGAAGCTCCCGCCGGGCACGCCGTACGTGAAGAACCTGCCGCCGCGTGCCGTGATCCCGAACGCGTCCTGACCGATCCGCCCGCCGGCACCGTCGAAGACCACGTCGACCCCGGTATCACCGGCCGTCCCGAGCGGTCCCCCGTCACCGGCCGCCTCCCGCGCCAGCTCGGCCCAGCCTGGCTCGGAGTAGTCGACCACGGTGTCGGCTCCCAGCTCCCGGAGCAGGTCGAGTTTGCGCCCACCCCGGGCGGCCGCGACCACGTGGGCGCCGACCGCGTGGGCGAGCTGTACCAGCAGGCTGCCGAGCCCCCCGGCCGCCGCGGTGACCAGCACCCGCTCCCCCGGCTTGAGCCCGGCCGCGCCCGCCAGGCTCAGCGCGGCCGGGCCGATCTGGAGCAGCGCCGTCGCCTCCCGTACGCCCAGCCCGTCCGGTACGGGGACCAGGGCGTCCACCGGGACCACGACCCGTTCGGCGTAACCTCCGTCGCCGGCCATGGCGATGACGTCGCGGCCGATCCAGCCGGGATCGACCCCCTTCCCCACCGAGACCACCCGCCCGCCCACCCCGCCCCCGGGCACGTACGGTGGGTTCTGGCCGAAGAACTCGACACCCCAGCCGGTGCGGAGCTGCGTCTCAAGGAACAGGACGTCCACGACGGACACCCCGACCACGACCTGCCCGGCCTCGGCGACCGGCTCCGGCACCCGGTCCACGACCATTACCTCTGGCCCCCCGAACGCGGTTACCTGGACAATGCGCATATCGATCGCTCTCCCTCGATGGCTTAGCGCACAGTCTCAAACCTCAAGCTTTGTTGATGTCAACCGGTAACGAAAGGATCGTGTCCGTGCGTCCTCCCGCTCGTGATCTGCCGGACCACCGCGACCGCGTGAGGGGTTGCCTGCTGGGCGGCGCGCTCGGCGACGCGCTGGGGGCTCCCGTCGAGTTCGAGTCGATCAAAAGGATCCGCGGGCAGCACGGCCCCGAAGGGCTGACCGGCCTGGTCCCCGACTGGCGCGGCAAGGTCGGCCTGATCACCGACGACACACAGATGACACTGTTCACCGTGGAGGGGCTGATCCGCGGCGGTGACGTCGCCGCGGTCCGGCGCGCCTACCTGCGCTGGCTGGACACCCAGCACCACCGCTCCCCACTTCCCGCCTCCACGGCCTCCCCGGCTTCCCTCATGAACGACCGTCCGGCGAACGATCCCGCTCCGGCCCCGTCCGGGAACGACCTGATCCGTACAGGCCTGCTCCGCGAGCAGAAGTGGCTCTACTCCCAGCGAGCCCCCGGGAACGCCTGCCTGTCGGGCCTGCGCGGCTCCCGGGCCGTCGCCCCTGTCCCGTTCGGCGAGCCCGGACCGGTCAACCCCGGCTCCAAGGGCTGCGGAACGGTGATGCGCTCGGCCCCCTTCGGCCTGGGCCCGTGGAGCCCCCGACACGCCTTCGACCTGGCCGCCGAGTGCGCCCAGATCACCCACGGCCACCCCACCGGCTACCTCGCCGCCGGCGCCTTCGCCGCCATCGTCCACTTCCTGACGGAGAACGAGCCCGTCGGGGCGGACGAACCGGCCGAGACGCTGGCGCGGGCCGTACGGAAGGCGATGGACCTGCTGGCGACGTACCCCTCGCACGAGGAGACCAGCCTGGCGCTGCGCGACGCCGTGTCCCTCGCGGCGGAGGGCGGCCCGAGCCCGGAGAAGGTGGAGTCGCTGGGCGGCGCGTGGGTCGCGGAGGAGGCACTCGCCATCGCGGTCTACTGCGCCCTGACGCACCCCGCGCCCGGTGACGTCGGGCGGGCGCTGCTGCTCGCGGTCAACCACTCCGGCGACAGCGACTCCACCGGCGCCGTCTGCGGCAACCTCCTGGGGACCCTCCACGGCGAGGCGGCGCTTCCCGCCGAATGGCTCGCACACCTTGAGGGCCGCGACACCGTCACCGAGCTGGCCGACGACCTCGCGGCCTGGTCGGCCGGGAACCACGAGATCACCGACGCCTGGCTCAGGAAGTACCCCGGCGCCTGACATCGGGCAGACCCTGACGTACCGCACGGTGATCATGTCGAGGGCGGTCCCGGAGGGTGCGCCAGGACGGGCGGCGTCACCCTGGAGCCCCCGGAGAGCACCTCGTCCTGCCTGGTATGGGGGTACCAGGACGGGCGGCGTCACCCCGGAGCCCCCGGAGAGCCCCCTCCTGCCTGGTACAGGGGGTACCAGGAAGCGCCCCGGGGACCGGCGCATACTGGATGAATGACCGAAAGCGGAGAACTGGGCCCCGCGCTGCGGCACTGGCGCGACCGGGTCTCCCCGGCCGCGGTCGGGCTGCCCGGCGGCGGGCCGCGCCGCGCGGCGGGCCTGCGGCGCGAGGAGCTCGCGATGCTCGCGGGGGTGTCGGCCGACTACATCACCCGCCTCGAACAGGGCCGGGCGACCTCTCCCTCCGCGCAGATCCTCACCGCGCTGGCGCGGGCGCTGCGGCTGTCCACCCAGGAACGCGAGCACCTGTTCCTCCTCGCGGGACAGCCACCGCCCACCCCCGGACGCATGTCCTCCCACATCACCCCGAGCGTGCAGCGACTGCTCGACCAGCTCGACGGGACCCCCCTCAGCGTCAACGACGCCGCCTGGAACCTGATCAGCTGGAACCGGCTGTGGGCCGCGCTCTTTGGGGACCCCTCCCTGCTGGTCGGGCGCGAGCGCAACGTGATCTGGCGCCACTTCACGAGCGGCCTGGACCGCGTCAGCCACACCCCGGAACAGGAGATCCGCTTCGAGACGGTCGCGGTCGCCGATCTCCGGTCGGCGACCGCCCGCTACCCCTCCGACACCGATCTCCGCTCGCTCGTCACCGACCTCCGGAGCGTCAGCCCGCGCTTCGCGGAGCTGTGGGACACCCACGTCGTCGGCGTGCACGAGTCGGACCGCAAGACCGTCCACCACCCCGACGTCGGCCCGCTCACGCTCGACTGCGACGTGCTCACCGTGCCCGGCAGCGACCTCCGCATCATCGTCTACAGCACCGCCCCCGGCACCGACGCCGCCGACAGACTGAAACTCCTCACCGTCATCGGCACCCAGACCATGCGGCCGTCCTGACAGAAAATGGATATCGCTTACCAGCGAAGTCGCGGAATCCCCCGCTCATCGCAGCCGACACGTGGGTGTCCAAATTGTCCCAGACCACGACCAGGTGCCCACCGCTCGGCGGCCAGCACCGTCAACTGCGCCTCGGTGAGCTTGCACATGCCAGTAGCCCCGGGAGAACGGCGCCTGCCCACCGCCCGCCTGATTGGCATGGCGCGCCATCGGCTAATCGGCATCGGTGACACCCGAAGCTTCGCAGCCACCTCGAGGTCACCGACGCCCTGGACGAACAGGTCGGCCGCCCGCAATCACAATCGCCCCCGCCACTGCTCCTGCGCGGCCAACCCTCCGTTGTCGGAATACCCCATGCACCGGGTATAGCCCCAGACAAGCCGCCGTCATCCCCTCAGAGCAGGAACGACCATACAACTCCAATCATCAAAGCCCTTTTAGAGGAGTCCTCGCAAGCATCGACTGGTCTGCTCGTAGGAATTTTCGATGTCACTCCTCTGCAGATGGCGCCCAAAACTGAAGCAGCACCTCCTCTAAGCCGTCAGCTGTGGCCGGACTGCTTTCCTCCCAGTTTTCATCCTCCTCCCAATCTTCATCCTCCTCCCAATCTTCGTCCACTAACCTGCTTAAGACGACGCGCAATTGCCATACCGTCTCACGCCTACCGAGATCGAAGGTATGAGGATCTGCTCTCGGGTCAACGAGTTCCATAGTGCGCACCCGCCCAGAACTCGCATAAAATTTTCCCGTCCACACGAGCACTTTGGTTGCTGCAGCCGAAAATTCCGGTTCCGGCGGAGGACCGTCCCACAGTTCGAAACGTACTCCCATCACGTGAGAGTCGAAGGATGACCGGACGAGCGCGAAGTTGGGTGTCGACTGCATCCAGTCGTCATACGTGCTCGGGTCCTGTGGCGGAGAGTTGTCTGGAATACCTGCGGCGCCGTCTTCGTCCATGATGCGAAATTGTCCGTATTGAACACCCACGATGTCGTCCGCAGTCGACACCTGCTGGGGAGAAAGGGAAGTCATGATAATCGATTCCTTGCACGCCGGAGCGACATTGAGCATGGTACGAGTTCCCGCCATCGGGAACTCGTACCATGCTCAGCTAACACCTGTCCAGCCGAAATGTATCACTGGAGGTCGATAAAGAACCCGTCACTTCTGAGGATGCGACTGTTCTGGTACCAGCCCCCCAGCGAGTTGCCGAACCATTGGTTCTGTTGGGCGCTGATCAGTTCCACCGAGAAGTTATACGCAGGCATCGCGTACTTCGATCCCGCAGTGGTCGAGGCGAAGGGAAATTCGTCGCAGTTAACGGCTTTTGCCCCATACTTGGAGATATCGCTTTGATAATTCTTTCTGATCTCCGACTTGCAAAACTTCTTTGAGTGCTTTCGTTGTCTTGTCGTAAGGGTTTCATCGGCGAGCCGATAGAGGAGTTCGCTGCGGTTCCCACCGGGAATATTTTTCTGTGTCCCAAAATTCTCATGCGGGAAGTTTATGCCAGGAACCGATGGAATTGTGACCAGCCCGTCGCTCCGAGTAAGAGCGTGATGGATGTGATCATATTGCCTTGGCCACGTTTGGTTCTTCTCGTTCTTGTCGTCCCGTGTGATCGCAAGAGCCGGGACGTGGTTCGAATTGATACATCCACCACTTGGGTAGTATCCGATGTACGCTGCCGAGTCGCAACGAACTCGCATCGCCACGCTGGACTTAGCGGTCTTGTTGAACGAGGGCGCCACGTTCGTGACTTTTACAAAAGGAGTGAGGTTACACTGCTCTATACCGTCCTCTTTTGTAGTTTTACTGGTCTGATAGGTCCAGCTTGACTGCCATTCCGATGTATCTGCCGCCCAGTTGCTATACAGGTCTCCCGGCGGGTTGATCGATCCTCCGGAGCCCGTCTGCCTGCATGTCTGCGATTCGCTCCACACCGAATGCCCGATGGTGACGTATGGGTTTAGCAGTGTTCCCCAAGATCTGTACGGAAGTACGTGGACATATACGGTGAAGGCCCGAGAATTTTGTTCTGTACGTATCTTGTGCTGAACATTGAGATATGCTCTTCCGCGCAACTTCCAGCCGGTTTTCGTCTGGACCCAGTGGCTGGCTATATATTTAGATGCCTGGCACCAGGCGAACCTGTTTTTAGCGTATCCGATCCAGCGTTCCGCCAGATCTCCGCTTGCCTGACAATCAGCTCGACTCATATCCTCTGGCGCAGTTGGACCGGCAGGCAAGATGTCTTGCGTCGCCATCGCATTCGCTGATTGCTCCTCTGTTCGAGAGGTTGCGACACCTGCTTTGCCTTTCGAATTACCCTCTGTTTGTCTTGCGGCTGGAACGTCGATCTCCAGGTTTTGCCATTTCGACCAGATGCTCTCACTGTCGTCAACGGTACTGCGAGCGCGCCAGCGCACCTTCCATCTGTCGGACAGCTTGCCATCCGGAATCCGGAGAGTTCCAGTGGATCCCGAGGAGACGTCCGTGACAGTCCCCGACCAGATCAGCCCTCGCCCCTGTGACCGCGCCTTCGGATCATGCTCTACCTCGAACTCCACAGTTGAGTGGCGTCCCAGCGGGTCGGACACCTTGACCATGAGGTGCGGCGTGACCGTTGAGGTGATCGCGTTGCCGCCCTCGGTAGTGAACGGACGAGTCCACATCTTGCCGACGGACGGCTTGATGTCACGCGCGGCCGCAGTGGGTGGCGGCTCCACCCGGGCCTGCGCTGAGGCGTCCGAGGATGGGCCGGTGCTCTTCGACGGGTCCTGCAACCCGGCGACGATGTCCGAGGGACGCTCACCGGCGAGGGTACTCCAGCAGTAACCGCGAGATACCCATCCCTTGGAGTCCACGCCCGGCTCTCCCCGCGTCTCCCAGCTTTTCAGCGTCAGCGCCTCCCACACGTAGTCGTTGTGCGTGACATAGGTACCTGCTGTGTACGAGGTGCCCCGGCTCCACTGCGGACTACGAGCGCACAGCGGATCATAAGTTCGCGTGGGCGTAGGCGTAGGCGTGGGCGTGGGCGTGGGCGTAGGCGTGGGCGTAGGCGTGGGCGTGGGCGTGGGCGTGGGCGTGGGCGTGGGCGTGGGCGTGGGCGTGGGCGTGGGCGTGGGCGTGGGAGTAGGCGTGGGAGTCGTGACGTTGGTGTAGGTCACCTTCAGCACCGGCGGGCGGGCATCCGCATCCTCGGTTTCGGACGCGTGGTAACCACGTTCGTACAGGGGAGCGGAGGCGGACTCGTCGACCCCGCGCAGCATCAGGCCATGGTTGCTTTGACCCGCTGCCCAATGCTGCACGATGCCGGTCACCGGCCAGGTCCAGGTGACGGCACCGTTCGGCAGTCCCTCAGCGCATCCACCGGGGTCCTTGGCCACCACTTCGGCGCTGGTAGTGGCCGAGGGCTGGTTGGCCCAGGTGAGTGTGTTCGCATTCCAGGAGGCGGTGACGCGTTGTGCCTTGATTCCCGAGGTGCTGCCACCGCAGCCGTAAGCCTCGCTGTTCCGTAGCTCTAGCCTGGCATCGGTGATGGTCTTGCCACTGAGGGAGGAAGTATCGAACTTCAAGTACGCTCGCTCGATGATCCCCTGATAGGAGCCGACCCACAATGTGGGGTTAGCCGGACCCATCGTTCCCTCGTCGTCGATCCAGGTATCCATCTGCGCCGGCAGTGAGACTGTCCGCTCGTCCGGCGGATCCGTCGGGGTGGGAGTAACGGTCGGGCTGGGGCCGACCTCAGGTCCGAGGATCGTAAGAGCGTCCATGTACAACGGACCATTGTTTCCGGCGTCCAGCACAACACGAAGCTGCGCCTTGACGGCATCATCGGGCGCCGTCACGAACGGGTTATCACCAGGCGTCCATGCTTGCTGCCCAACAGTATAATCAAGTAGATCCGAAGAAATCAGCTCACCTGATGCAGAAAACCAGTCAACGCCGTATTTGATCCTGGCTTCAGGTGAGGATGACTGCCAGAAATAGCCACCTATTTGATAGAACTCGCCGCCAGAAACTGCAATGTCATTTTCCGAGCGAACTGTTGCCGCACCTGCCGCTGAATCTTTGGTGAGCAGTGCCGAGGCTACGCCCTGCTGTGCCTGCTCTGTCGATCTCTCCAGGTGGCCACCCTCGGCTGTCCAAGGTGTGACATCAGATTCAAAGAACGGGTTTCGGTTGTACGGAACGTCATCCTGCTCCGGTGCCGTCGGCTCAGGATTCTCCGTAGGAAGCGTGCTTGGAGGTGTGTCACTGCCTATATCAGGGTTAGACCAAATCTCTGCTTCAGCTTCTGTGAGATGCTCCGGATAACGCTGTTCGCTGAGGCGGCTCTTGACAATGTTACCCGACTCATATCCCTGCCGCCGCGCATCATCCGCCGACAGCACGGGCGGAGGCGGAGGCGCATCAAGGGAGTAGCCTGCATTGTGTTTGGCAAGGTCGTACTCGTACGACTCGGGAGGGTCTTCGCTCATCGGGACCGAGTAGGCGACATTGAATTCCGCAGCGGGTACGTACTGGATGAACAGGACGGGGCCGCGGGGGTTGCCGCTGCCCCAGTCGCCGTATTCGTAGGAGCGGTACCAGCGCCAGTTGGTGAGGTCGCTTTCGCTGACGGAGCGGAGTCGGACGCCGTAGTCTTTCTGGCCGTCCATCCAGCCCTGGACCATGGTCTCGATGGAGTAGTACAGCTCGCCCTCGCCCCGGTTGGGACAGCTCGCGTCGTAGGCGCCCTTGTTGGCTTCCTGGGCGCTGGCGGTGACCTGGGGCTGGTTGCTCCAGGTCATCGTGTTGATGTTCCAGTCGGTGACGATCGGCTGGGCGAGGATGCCGGAGTTGATCTGCGAGTCGCAGGTGTTGGAGTCGTGGTTCCACAGCCGCAGGTCGGCGTTTTCGACGGTGCCGCCCATGAGCGGGGTGTCTTTGATGTTGAAGCGGATGAAGGCGCGCCAGGCCACGCTGCCGGTGTTGGACATGCCGGCGATGAGATCTTGCTTGTTCTTGTTGTTCGAACTGTTGGGCTGGGTGCCGCTGTTGATGTAGGTGTCACCGTCGATGCCGGTGCCGGTCCAGGTGTCGGAGGCGACGGCCATGGTGACCGGGTAGGTGACCGCGGGGTCGTTGAGGAAGCCGGGGTCCGGGGTGATCACGAGTGCCTGCCCGGCGGCCTTTTGCTCGACCGTCATGGGTGCGGTGCCGGTCCGGCCGGCATCGGGGTTCTTCGCCGCGGCCGCGTCCTCCATCGGCGCCGCGGTGATGTCGGCGATCTCTTTCCCGCTCTTGTCGGCGAGCAGGGCGAGGTGTCCGGAGGAATCCTTGCCGTAGCTCATGCCCGTGGGCAGGTCGACCGGGACGTGGACCTTCAGCGCGGCCGTGGGCCGCTGGCGGATCACGATCTCCTGCTGGAACCCGGTCGGTGAGGCGGTGACGACCAGGTCGACGCCCTGGCCGTAGGCCGACGGGTAGGTGGCGGTGTTTCCGGACAGTCGCGGCTCGGGCAGCTTGCCGGTAGCGGAGATGACCGCCTCGCCCTTGTCGCCCTTGACCTTCACCAGCGCGGTGTCCCCGCCCGCCGACAGGGTCAGGTCGCCCTTGGCGGCCTTGGGCCTGATGACACCGTTCTCCTCGACCAGGGTGGTATCGATCGGCTGCCACGTGCCGTTTTTCTGCACCCGGATGGGCGTGGAGTGCAGTTCGGTGTAGAGAGTTCTGCCGTCGGGGTTGGCGAAGGTGGTCGAGTTCTCAGCCCGGTAGGACTCGATCTCGACTCGTTTGTTTTGTTTTTTCGCCTCTTTTTTCGCTGTTTCGACCGGGTTCGGGGAAGCGGCCGGTGTCACTGCGGGTACAGGTGCAGAGAGAGTGGGGGTGGGGTCGGCGATGGCGGGTGCCGTCACCAGGGAGGTGGATAGCCCAAGAACGGCTATCAGGGAGATACGGCGGTAGCTACGTGCTAACACGCCGGGCCTTGGAGGGGGTGTTTTCACTCCAGCCTTTCTTGAACACTTGTAGCAAACTTGGCGATCTTCACATAGGTCCGACGCAAAAGTAAACAATATTTTCAGTGAGATTTTTCACCCTGAAGTCACAGCTCGGAGCGGGTGGGCCGCCAGAGAAGAACACGCAAGCCGCCGCCGGGCGATCCCGGTTCAAGCAGCCCCATGTCGCCCCCTTCCGAACCGCTGGCGGGAAAGACAAAAGGCCCGCAGTAAGAGCAGTGAGAAGTGTGTGCAACCGTTGACTTTCAGCGGTTGCACACAGAGCCATTTCGAACCTGACGGTCCCGGTCGGCGCGGCTTCACGCCGTGCTCATCCGCACCCACCGCACCGAACGTCGCTCGCGCGGTCGGCCTCATCGATGCCCTGGTCGGCGCCGGCGTAAAGACCTTCGCGAACAAGGGCTCTCAAGGCGTGGGCGTCACGGGTGGAGTTGACCGCCTTCTGTGAGATAGGCTCGTTTCTACCTTTGCATGGTACGTATGCGTGTTCACCGTCACCGATGAGCCCTTGTCCGCGAGCGTGGGCAGGCAACGCGCTAGAAGCGGTGTGAGATTCCCGGACACTGCCGACCGGCCGCGTTGTATATCGATAAAATCGGCCGGCAACTGTGGCCGTGCATTTTGGCGGCTGTCGAGTAATGTGCGGCGAGCTGGCCGGACAGGCACAGCACCGGCCGTGGCGAAACCTCCAGTGTCGACGCCACGCAGAGAGGCTTCAGCATTTCGTGACACCGTGACGAACACCATCGGCGGCACCGTGCACGGCCCCCGTCTTCCAAGGGCATGACTTCACCGGACCCATCACCCTTGGTTCCTCGCCGACCGACGCGACGGAGGGCACCCACCGGAAACCCGGTGATGAACCTCAGAGCCCCTGAGCGATCAGGCCGGACGAGAAGACTGCAACCGACGAGGTCTGCCGGGAGAACACGACAGGAACGCCGGCTCTCGGGGTACATCAGCGATTCCACGGAACCCGAGGCGGCTCGTCCGGTGGGGTCACCGGCGGGCGCGGCGGGCCTGGGCGCGGTAGTGGTCGAGGACGTCCTGGCGGAGGAGGGGGCCGAAGCCAGCGGCCTCGATGCGCAGGCCGAGCTGGGGCTCGGTCACGCCGAGCGCGGCGGCGGTGGCGGCCGTGTTCCAGCCTGCGGCGGCGAGTTGAGTCAGCAGGTGACCGCGCCGGATCTGGTTCTCCGACAGGCGGAAGGTCTTGAGGTACGCGACCCGGCCGGCGCCGTCGGTGATGAGCTCGCCGATGTGGTTCTCCCGCCGCCGTTCGAAGGGCGGCAGGAAGCGGGACAGGCGATACCCGCCCATCTCGTAGACGCGCTGGTAGGTGTAGTCCGTGCCCAGCAGCCCGCCCGCCATGACCTGGTCGTGGAAGGCCGCCCACTCGTCCCGCTGCTCGCGGGCCCGAGCGCGTAGGTCGGCAAGCGAGCGCACCGTCGCGTCCGCGATGAGGGCGCGGAAGTCGGGCACCGGCCCGCCGAACATCGCGTAGTGGTGGATCAGCTCGCCGTACAGGTCGTGGACGAGAGTGGTGTGCAGGGCGCGGTAGTCGTCGGGGTGCGGCACCACGAACACGGCGGCGAGCGCGTCCGCGACGTAGACGAGAACGCCGCACTGGCCTCGGTGGATCTCGAAGACGCGCAGGGCGTCCTCCAGGCCGCTGACCGAGGCGCCCACGTACGCCTCCTCGACGCGAGGCGAGAGTCCTCGGCTGACCGCGCGGTGCGACCACTCCTCCCACACGATCTCCGGACCGCCGAAGTGCAGCGCCAGATACCCTTCGAGCGCCAGGTGCAGGGGCAGGAAACGCAGGCGGTTCTTGTCAACCCGGCGAGCCATCCGGCGGTGGAACCGCAGCGACATCCGGTCGGGCGGGCGGTCACGCTCCTGCGGCCCCCTGAGCTGGGTTCCGTACGCCGCGGCGGGGGTGCCGTCGCGCGTCCAGCTCGCCACGAACCCGTGCGGGATGTAGGAGAGGTACGAGGTCCGCGCGTCCACCGCGACGACACCGAGCTCCGCGTCGTAGAGCCGGGCGTCGAGCCGCAGGTCCTCGATCGGCTCCTCGCGGACCAGCGGGACGAGCCGTACGCCGCCCCACGCCTGGGCGGGGTGGGTGGAGAGCCCGGTGAGAGCGAGGTCCGTCATGCGTCCTCCCGCAGGAACACCTCGACGCGGCGCGCCAGGTGGGCGCGCAGCTCGGCGATCCCGGTGCGCCCCTCCGCGAACCGGGCCAGCTCCACCAGGGCGACCAGGTTCTCGGCGTCGCGGATCCCGGCGGTCGGGACAGTGGGCGCGAGCCGCCGCACGTCGAAGTCGGCGGCGTCGTACACCGGATTGAGGTGCACGACGGCACAGGCGTGGTCCGGGTCGAGCCGGGTGCGCCAGATCCGCAGCACCTCTCCCGCGAGCCCCGGCGGTGAGTTGTCCCATCCGTCGGAGACGATGACGAGGCGCCCGGGTCCGCGTTCGAGAGCGTCGAGGACGCGCTCGCCGAGCGGTGTCGCCCCGTACGGACGGGCGAGCAGCGCGTCCGTACGGCCCGACAGCCACAGCGGCGTGTACTCGGAGGCCAGCGCCTCCAGCAGGAAGTGGCAGGCGAGCGCGACGGCGAGCGGACGGCGGCGCTTGTGCCCCGAACCGTACGCGGAGAAGCTGTCGTCGAGGACGGCGGCCACCGCGCCCCAGCTCCCGGCCTGGTCGCCCGCGGTCCGGCGGGCGGCCGCGCGCAGCGCCGCCGTCAGCTCGTCGCGGCGGCGGACGCGGTCGTCCAGGGAGAGGGCGAGCACGTACGACGCCAGCCGGGTCAGCGGCATCGTGGTGAGGTCGGCCCGCACCGCGCCGGCCCCCAGGCCGCGCGCCGACTCCTGCAGCCGCAGCCGCTCCAGCCGGGTGAGCTGAGGCGCGATGCGCTCCAGGAAGGTGGCGCGCGCGATGCGGTGCTTCGCCGCGAACCCCTCCGCGACCGTGTAGGGCAACCGGTACAGCGCGGCCTGCTCGTAGTGGGCCCGCCGCCAGGTCTCCAGGATCGGTGTGACGTAGGCGGCCGGCCGGTGCGGGGTGAACAGGAACGGCCCCAGCTCCCCGCCGGGCCTCAGGTGAGCGTGGCGGACGGCGTCCTTGACGGCGCCGCGATACTTCACCGCGTCGAACGCGAGGTCGGGGCGGGCGGCGAGCCAGTCCCGCATGATCGCCCGGGTACGCCGGTTGTTGACCTTGGCCCGGCGCAGCTCGCGGAACAGCCGGTACACCCGGGGCGGCGGCAGCAGGGCGAGCCTCCGGGCGATCAGGCGCCCCTCGGCCCGCCGCTGCCCCGGATCCGCCTCTCCCGTCGTGACCAGCAGGTTTCTCGTGATCAGTACGGCGTTGTGGTCGTTGACGTCCAGGGCGAGGGTCGCCGCGTACAGGTCGCGGTAGTTGCCCATCAGGTAGCTGTGCAGGAAGTCCAGCGAGAGATCCTGCTCGCCCGCGCCGGAGTGGAACTCGCACTGGCCGGTGGAGGTGATCGCCGCGTTCACGAACAGCAGGACGTCCTCGGCGGCGATCAGGTCCGCGACGGTCTCGGTGTGAGCTTCGATCGCCGCCTCCGGGTGGTGTGCGGGGTCGACCGGGAAATGAGGGCACGGGCTTGTGCGGGGTCAACCGGGGAATGGGGGCACGAGCTGCGAATCATCGCTTCAAAGGCGGGTCCCGGAAGTCGCGCCGGAGTCCCGCGGCCGACCCCGGAAGGCTAGCACCGGCGTATCGTCTCCTTCTTCCCTATTTCCCGCCGCCCGGTCCAGATGTCACCTCGACGCCTCGGTCAGTTCCCTGGATTCCTCCCCTTCCCCGGAGCGGCCCAGGCGGCTGGGCCACCAGGCCCGCGCGTCCAGGTCCCGTACCAGCGCCGGGACCAGCAGGGACCGCACCACCAGGGTGTCGAGCAGGACGCCGAAGGCGACGATGAAGGCGATCTGCGCGAGGAAGGCCAGGGGGATCACCACCAGCGCGGCGAAGGTGGCGGCGAGCACGACGCCCGCCGAGGTGATCACCCCACCGGTGGTGACCAGCCCGCGCAGCAACCCCTCCCGCGCACCGTGGCGCGTGGTCTCCTCGCGCACCCTGGACATGAGGAAGATGTTGTAGTCCACCCCCAGCGCGACCAGGAAGACGAAGCCGTACAGCGGCACGGACGCGTCGACGCCGGTGAAGCCGAACACGTGCGTGAAGACCAGCGTGGAGACGCCGAGGGTGGCCAGGAAGTTCAGGGCCACGGTGACCACCAGGAGCACTGGCGTCACCAGCGAGCGCAGCAGGACGATCAGGATGAGCAGGATGATCGCCAGGACGACCGGGACGATGAGCAGCGTGTCGCTCCTCGCGGTCTCCGTCGTGTCGTACCGCTGGGCGCTGTAACCGCCGACCGTCACGCCGTTCTCGGGGGCGAGCGCGGCGCGCAGGCGCCTGACCGTGTCCTGGGCGGCGTCGCCGTCCGGCGCGTCGTCCAGCGTCGCCTCCACCAGTACGAGCCCGTCGACGACCTTGGGAGGATCACCCGGTCGTCCGCTCTGCGTCACCACCGCGGCGTCGGACACACCCTCGACGCCGCCGGCCGTCTCCGCCACGGCCGCGGCACGCCCGGCGGGGACGACGATGACCGCGGGCTGCCCCGAGCCCCCGGGGAAGTGCTCGCTCAGCGTCGCCTGCGCAGCCACCGACGGCGCGTCGTTCACGAAGGTCTCGTCCAGCGGCACCCCTCTGGCGTTCAGCTGCGGCGCGAGGAGGGCGAGGCCGACGAGAGGCAGGACGGTGGCGATCCAGAGCCGGCGCGGATGGCGGTCGACCAGGGTGGCCACCCGGCTCCAGATCCCGCGCCCCTCGGTGCCGGACGCGTCCGCCGGACGCGGCTTCGCCTTCGCCGGCCACAGGGCGGCGCGGCCCAGCAGGACGAGGGCCGCGGGCAGGAAGGTGAGCGCGCTGAGGGCGGCGCACGCGATGCCGATGGCGCCCACCGGGCCGAGCGCGCGGTTGTTGGTCAGGCCGCTGAGCAGCAGCGCGAGCAGGGCCAGGGCCACCGTGGCGGCGCTGGCGACGATCGGCTCGAACGAGCGCCGCAGCGCGACGCGGCCCGCGGTGAAGCGGTCGCCGGTCGTGGCCAGTTCCTCACGGAAACGGGCGGTCAGCAGCAACGCGTAGTCGGTGGCCGCGCCGATGACCAGGATGAACAGGATGCCCTGTACCTGGCCGTCGACCCGGACAATGTCGCGGTCGGCGAGGAAGTACACCACGGCGCACGCCAGGCCGAGCGCGAAGACCGCGCCGCCGATGATGACGATCGGCAGCAGGACGCTCCGGTACACCGCCAGCAGGATGATCAGAACGGTGATCAGCGCCACCCCGAGAAGCAGTCCGTCGATCCCGGCGAAGGCGTCGGACAGGTCGGCCCGGGTGGCCGCCGGTCCCGCGAGCTGGGCCCGCAGGCCGTCGACCGCCACCGCCGAGCCGATCCGGTCCAGGGCCTCCCCGAGCGCCTCGACGTCGGGGCCGAGCTGGACCACACCCTGCAACGCCCGGCCGTCGTCCGACGGGATGGAAGGCGTGGGCGTCCCGACGACGCCCTCGGTGCCGCGCAGCGAGGCGAGCGCCCGGGTCGCCGCGGTGCCCTGCTCGGGAGTGACGTCCTTGCCGTCCGCGGTCCACACCACGATGAGCGGCTGCGTCGCGTCCTGGCGGAACCGCTCCTGCACCTCCAGGACGCGGGTCGACTCCGCGCTCTGCGGCAAAAACGCGGCCTGGTCGTTGGTGGACACCTCGGTGAGCTTGCCGGCGAACGGCCCCAGCCCTCCGCCGACGGCCAGCCAGACCAGCACCAGCATCGCCGGGACCAGCCAGCGGATCGGTCGCCGCGCCATGAGATCACCCTTCCCACGCATAACTCAATTATTAAGATACTCAATGATTGAGTTAATGTAGCATGGCGGTATGGACGGCGACGGCACGGAGGGCATCGACCTGCTGTCCTTCGCGGTGCGGCTGCGCCGGATGACCGCCGAGTTCAACCGCATCGCCCACGAGTTCGCCCACGAGCACGGGCTGCACCCCACCGACGTCCAGGCCCTGATGAAGATCTTCGACGCCCCGTCGCCGATCACTCCGAGCCGGCTGCGGGAGGAGCTGAACCTCACGTCGGGCGCCATCACCGCGTGCCTCGACCGGCTGGAGCGGGCCGGGCACATCCGCCGGGTCCGCGACGCGCACGACCGGCGCGTGGTCCACCTGCACTACCTCGACGCGGCGCAGGAACTCGCGGGGGTCTTCTTCCGCCCGCTCGGCCGCAGCACGGACAACGTCCTGCGACGTTTCGGCCCGGAGGAGCTGCGCACCGCGGCCGCCTTCCTCGACGCCATGAACGAGGAACTCGAAGCCTTGCGAGCCGCGCCGGGTTCCGGCTGACCTCGCCTTCGAGCGCGCGAGCCGAACGGTCGCGTTCCCGGGAGCACCCGCTTTACCGAGCCGTGGAGCATCCCGCATTGACCTCGCCCACGCGCGCGGCGAGGATCGGGGAAACGGGCCACGGAGGTGTTACGAGATGGCGAAGGTGCTGATCGTCACGGGTGACGCGGCGGAGGACCTGGAGGTGATGTATCCCTACCAGCGGCTGCTGGAGGAGGGGTACGAGGTGGACCTCGCCGCTCCGAGCGTGAAGAAGCTCCAGTTCGTGGTCCATGACTTCGTCGACGGCTTCGACACCTATACCGAGAAGCCGGGGCACACCTGGGGGTCGGACATCGCGTTCTCCGACGTCGATCCGGAGCGGTACGCGGCGCTGGTGCTGCCGGGAGGCCGGGCGCCGGAGTACATCCGCAACGACCGCCGGTGCCTGGAGATCGTCAGGCACTTCGCCGAGAGCGGCAAGCCGATCGCGGCGCTGTGCCACGGGCCGATCGTGCTGGCGGCGGCGGGGGTGCTGAAGGGACGGGAGAGCAGCGCCTACCCGGCCTGCGCCCCGGACGTCGAGCAGGCGGGCGGGACCTGGATCGACAGCGAGGCTCACGTCGACCAGAACCTGGTGACCGGGCGGGCCTGGCCGGACCACCCGGCGTGGATGCGCGAGTTCATGAAGGTCCTCCGCGCCACGACCGGCTGAGAGGCGCGCGCTCCCGAATTCGTCCGCGCCACGAGTTGGCCAAACCTCGGTTCAGGGACGCGGGCCGCCCTCCAGGGACGTGGACTCCCCATGTGGCGACCTGCCGAGCGATCTCGCCGCCCTCCGCCTCATCCGGCCGACGTGTACGACCCGCGTACCCGCACCGCCAGTGCCGCGGCCCATCCCCAGCCCAACAGCGCGATGGCCCGAAGGAGCAGGCTCAGCGGCCGGGAGTCATCGCCGTCGTCCGACAGCAGTCCCGCCAGTACGTAGAGGGCGGGAAGCGCCACGCCGGTGGCCGCGCAGTAGAGCGCCCATCCGCGTTCTCCCCGTACGGCGAAGTGGCGGGTGAAGACGAAGCACGCGGCGACCAGCGCGACGAACACCACGAAGAAGGCGGCGCCGTGCAGGATGTAGCTGAGGCCGGGGTCGTCGGGGAGGCCCTCCGGCGCGCCGGGCGGGTAGCCCCATGCCGGTTCGAAGCGGAAGACACCGGTCCCGACCAGGCCGGTGCCGTACGCGCCGATCAGTAGCGGCCCCCAGGTCCCGCCGCGGCCCGGACGCAGCGCCCGCCACAGCCCTGTCGCGAACGCGATGTTCAGCAGCCCGGTGATCACGAAGTTGGCGATCTGGATCCACCCCAGGTCGCCCAGGCTCAGCATGCTGAGCGGCTGCCGCCGGGGGTCGAAGTCCGCGCGTGTGTAGTCCTGGATCACGACCACGAGGACGAACAGCGGTCCGGCGACGGCGCCGCAGGTCAGCAGCGCCCTCGTCAGCCGCTGTTCTCGCATGGTGGACACGGTTCCCCCCTCTGTGACCGGCATCCGCTGGATCTCCGGTACGCGAGCTTTCCTTAGCAGCGCTAAGTGCGCGTCGCCGTCATGCTTCCTTAGCGCTGCTAAGGTGTCAACCGATGGGCGAGAACAAGCGGGGAGCCGGCCTAACCCGGCAGATGATGATCGATACGGCGCTGCGGCTGCTCGGCGAGGTCGGCCTGGACGGTCTGACGGTGCGCAGGCTCGCCTCGGAGCTGGGTGTCCAGTCACCGGCCCTGTACTGGCACCTGCGCAACAAGCAGGAGTTGCTCGACGGGATGGCCGACGCGATCGTCCTGGCCGCCGGGATGGGGCCGCCCCGCGACGGCGAGTCCTGGCAGGACTGGCTCGCCCGCCGGGCCCGCGCGTACCGCGCCTCCCTGCTCGCCCACCGCGACGGCGCCCGCCTCGTCGCCAACGCCGCGAGCCTGGGCCCGGCGACGATCAGGATGTTCGACGAGGAGCTGACCGCCATGGTCGGCCGGGGTTTCACCCCGGTCCTGGCGCTGCGTACGATCACCGCTCTCACCCGCTACGTCAACGGGTGCGTCCTCCAGGAGCAGACCGAACGCCGGGAAGACGCGGACGCGCCGCCGGACCGGCTCGCGGCGCTGGCCGGACTGCTCGACGGGGGCACGGAGGCGACCCTGATCGCGGCGTTCCGGGAGAGCGGCGGTTCGTTCGGCGAGGACACCTTCGAGCACGGCCTCCGGGCCCTGATCGACGGCACGGCCACCGCCCTGGCCCGCCGGCCCTCGGGCCCCCCGGCCTGAGCCTGCCCGGACCCGTACCACCGAGGTCGGCCGATCCTCGCGACCGCGAACCGGTGAACCCACCCGCCCGCCCGTCCGCCGGTGCGCGCGTCCTGTGCAAAAATGATCATGGCTTTCAGCGCCGTGAATCGGTCCGTCCGGACTGCCGAAAAGGTGCTCGGCGCCACCGGGGACGCCATCGAGGAGAGGATGTCGGTTGTCCGTGACGGACTCGGAGCTCGCGGGCGAGCTTCGTGAGCTCGCCGATCACCCTCGTCTGGCGGCCCGCCGGGACCAGCTGAACGACCTCGCGGACGCGATGACCGATCCCGGAGGAGCCGGACGCTGGTGCGAGGTCGACCTGTTCGCCGCCTTCGCCCCCGAGGACAGCATCCTCGTGGACGACGAACCGGCGGAGACCACTCCCTCGCCGGGAAAACCGCGATGGCGCCGACGACTCGTCGCCGCCGTCGGCCCGGTCCTCGTCTTCGTGCCGGTACTCGTCGCCTGGCTCGGGCTGATGATCGCCACGGACGCCTACGGCGACGTCCTCGACGCCGGTGGGACCGGTGGGACGGACGCGGCCCGGCGCCCTTTCCTGGAGATGTGGCAGCGGGGCTTCGACGGCAGGCTGCCCTGGTTGTTCGGGTTCGGCGGCGTCGCGCTCTGCACCCTCGCCGGTGTCCTCTGCCTCATCTGCTGGACCGTGTACGAGAACATCGCGCGGAGCAACCGGGAGGAGGCCGAGGAGCGGGCGCTTCGTGCCCTTCGCGTCCGGCTTCGCGGGGCACTCACCCAGGCGAGCCTCGTACTCGGCCAGGTGCGGCTCTCCTCCCCGGAGCGGTTCGGGGCCGAGCTCAGCAGGACTGCGGCCGACATCGGTTTCGTCGGGACCACCGCGCGCAGGGTGCACACCGAGCTGGTCGAGGCGCTCACCCTGACCCTGGACGCCACCCGGAAGACCACGGACGCGCTGGCCGGCAGCGCGATCGACGTGCGCGACGCCGTCGAACTCCTGGGCGGGCATCTGGCGGCCATCAACAGCACCTGTGACGACCTCACCGCCGCCGTGACCCGGACCTCGGCCATGATCAAAATCTCGGACGCCGCCGAGCGAATCCCCGCCTCGCGATGACGACCCGGCGAAGGACCCTCTTCTCGCCCCTGATCGCCGGTTGGCTCTCCGCCAACCTGCTGCTCGGGCTCACGATCGTCATGTGGGGAACGCAGGCGCCACCTCCCCCGCCCGCCGAGGCCGTGGCGGACACCACCCGGCTCCGGCCGGACATCCTCCGATCCCTGCCGGAGACCACCCGGCTCTCAGCGGAAGAACCCGGGGCTGAAAAACCTCGGGCGGAGGAGTTCCCACAGGAGCGGCGGGAGAAGGGCGAGGAGTTCCCGGATGGGGGAGGTCGCACGCGCTCCCGGCCCCTTCCCTCCTCCTGCGCCGATCTCGTCGGAGGCGTACGGGCGGAACCGACCACGATCTCGTTCCGCGTCGCCCCCGGCACCGGCGACGACGTGCTGTCCGCGCAGGTACGTCAGGAACTGCGTAAGCACGGGGAGCGTCTGGCCGGACGGCGCGTCGGCATGGTCCTGACCTTCGGCACCGGCGACGGCGCCGGGACGGGCGTCCGCCTGGCCACGCGGGTCAACGCCGCCATCCGCGAGGCGTACCCGCGCGTCTTCGGGACGGCCGTGACCCGGAACTTCCACGACCTCGCCGCCCCGAACGGGTCGATCTCCATGGAGATCTACTTCGTGACCCGTGGCTGCTCCCCCGCCGCCACGAACTCCACGACTCCGAGGAGCACCCGACAGGTCCGGTGAAAGCGGTGTCCGGGGCCGATGAGCCGGATGCCGACCGGGGAGGCCATCCGGTTTGTCGCGTGCGGTCATGACGGCGTGCCGGCCGGATCGCCGGCGAGCGCACAGGCGACAGGGGGCACGCACCGCCATCGCCCATGGTCTGGCCTGCCCGCACACGGACGTCCTCGAATTTTCCAGCTTCTCCGGCGGGATCCTCTCTCGAAGAGGCTCATTCGCACCGACCCCTTCCGACCCGACCGGTGTCCGTATCTGTGGGTTACCGGGCCCCACGGTCATGGCGTCGCGGTTGGGCGGTTCGTAGATTGGAGGTGCCGCCGGAGGGGCCGGGGGCATCGTGAGCAGGGGTGATGGCGATGATCGGGGACTTCTCCGCACCGGCCGGGATACGGGTGCCGGACTCGACGCTGGCCAAGGAGGCGACCGCGCTGGTGCGCGACAGCGTGAGCGAGCTGATCTACGACCACTCGCGCCGGGTGTACTTCTTCGGCGCTCTGCGGGGGCGCGACAGGGGCCTGGACTTCGACCCCGAGCTGCTCTACGTCGCGGCCATGTTCCACGACCTTGGCCTGGGCGAGCCCTTCCGCGGCGGCGGGCGGCGTTTCGAGGTCGACAGCGCCGACGAGGCCCGCCTTTTCCTGCGGGAGCACCGGGTGCCCGAGGACGGCGTCCGCCGGGTGTGGACCGCGATCGCCCTGCACACCACCCCGGGCATCCCCGAGTTCATGGAGCCGGAGGTGGCGCTGGTGACGGCGGGGGTGGAGTACGACGTGCTGGGCATCGGCTACGACGACATCGGCGAGGCCGACCGGGCGGCGATCGTGGCCCTGCACCCGCGCCCCGGCTTCAAGCGGCGCATCCTCGGCGCCTTCACCGAGGGGATCAGGGACAGGCCGCAGACCACGTTCGGCAACGTGAAGGCCGACGTGCTCGCCCACTACGTTCCCGGTTTCGTGCGCGGGGACTTCGTGCGCACGATCCTGGACTCCCCGTGGCCCGAGTAGCCTCGCGCCGGCGGGCGGACCACGTGGTCGCGGTGGTGGCCTTCGACGGCGTGCAGCTGCTGGACGTCACCGGTCCCGCCGAGGTCCTCACCACGGCCAACGGCTTCGGCGCCCGGTACGAGGTCCGGGTCGTCTCCCCGTCCGGCGCGGACGTACGTACCTCCTCCGGGGTGCGGATCGGGGTGGACGGGGCACTGGAGAGCCTGCCCGCGCGGCTGGGCACGGTCGTCGTCCCCGGCCGCCACGACTGGCGGCGGGCCGTGGCCGACCAGGACCTGCTCACCCTGGTCACGGAGCTCGCCCGCCGCTCGGCGCGGGTCACCTCGGTGTGTGCCGGGGCGTTCGTGCTGGCGCAGACGGGCGTGCTCGACGGACGGCGCGCCGCCACGCACTGGCGGCTCGCCGCGCAGCTGGCGGCGGCCTACCCCCGGGTGAGGGTCGAGCCGGACCCGGTGTTCGTCAGGGACGGCCACGTCGTCACCTCCGCCGGCGTCACCGCGGGCATCGACCTGGCGCTGTCCCTGGTCGAGACCGACCACGGGGCCGGTCTCGCACGCGACGTCGCCCGCGAGCTGGTCGTCTTCATGGCCCGCCCCGGAGGGCAGTCCCAGTTCAGCGCCCGCCTGGCCCCGTGCGAGACGGCGCACCCGGTGCTGCGGCTCGTGATGGACGGGGTCGTGGCCGACCCGGCCACCCCGCACAGCCTGGAGTCCCTGGCCCGTGACGCCGGTGTCAGCGCCCGCCACCTCAGCAGGCTCTTCCGCCGCGAGACGGGGACGACCCTGGGGCACTACCTCGAATCGGTACGGCTGGAGGCCGCCCGGACCCTTCTCGAAGCGGGGAACGATCCCGTGGAGAAGGTGGCCGAGGAGTCCGGCTTCGGGTCGGCGGAGACCATGCGCCGTGTCTTCCAGCACACCCTGGGAATCGCCCCGACCACCTACCGGGCACGCTTCCGCACCACCGCCGTCGTTCACGGACCGGATCGGCCGGTGTCGGCGGCTCGATCCGGTCCCGCGTCGAATCGGTGATCACCGGCCGGACAGAAGCGTCCGATCAGCCGACCACCCCGTCGAGGAGACGGCTCTAGTAGCGGGGTTTGCGGCTCAGGGCGACGCCGGCCACCAGGAAGATGCCGCCGATCACCCCGGATCCGATCGCTCCGGGGGTGTTGGCGGGGGTGGTGCTGGCCTGGAAGACGGCGGTGACGATGCCCATCACGCCGCTGATGTAGCAGAAGATCGTGATGAAGATCTTGACGTTGGTGCTCACTGGATTCCTTCGGGGGTGCGACGGCCGCCGGGCGGCTCGTCGGGGGCGGTACCGGCTGCGGTGAACCCGAGGAGCATCACCCAGGCGTTGGGGTCTGCGCGGAACCGGTTCCAGCGGTCGGCTGCGAGGGCGAACTCGCGGAGCGACAGCACACCGGCCGTGAGGAGCGGCTGCAGCCGTCCCGGGCCGAGGTGGGGGGCGAAGTCATCCGTCGGTCGGGTGTCGTTGGTCGTGGCGAACGGGCGAAGGGCGACCTCCGTGAAGCCGGTGACACGTAACAGGCGGGTGAGGCGGCGGCCGATCGTGCGGTCGCCGCCGACGGCTTGCTGGGTCGCCGCCATCTTGGCGTGGATCCCGGCCAGCTCCGGGTAGGCGGGCTCGGCCAGCCCCCAGCAGGAGGCGTCCACCTCGGTGACCAGGATGCGGCCACCGGGACGGAGGATCCTGCGGGCCTCCGCGAGGGCCGGTGCGGGGTCGGGGAGATGCTGAAGGACGTACCGGAGAAGTACGTATCCCGCGCTCGCCGTCTCCAGCGGCAGGTCGGCGGCGTCGGCGACGACCAGTTCGGCACCGGCGCCCTCGGCGTGGGCGAGCAGGTCCGGGTCGATGTCCACGGCGACGAGTGACAGATCGGGCATGGCCCGGCGCAACCGCCTGGTGATCGCGCCCGACCCCGCGCCGACCTCGACCAGCGGGCCGTCCGACGCGGTCAGGCCCAGCTCGCGCAGCAGGCTCAGTTCCTCGTCGAACGAGAGTTCCGCCTGGGCCTCCAGCCGGGCCAGCTCGCCCGTCATCCCGCCCGCCGTGGTGGCGGCGGGGTTGTACGAACCGGCGTTCGGCGCCGGGGTGGGGATCGAGGTCGTCATCGGGGGCTCACGATCATGCGCATGCCGTGTTTCGGACGTAGCGTCACCAGGGCCTCCGGCTCCACCGCGAAGCCGGGTTCCAGCGTGAGCCGTACCGACTGGGAGAGCATCGCCAGGACCAGCGTCGCCTCGATCAGGGCCAGGTGCCGGCCGATGCAGATGCGCTCGCCGCCGCCGAACGGCAGGTACAGGTGGCTCGGGAGGTCGGCGCCGTCGAAGCGGTCGGGTACGTACGCATCGGGGCGGTCCCAGTAGCGGGGGTCGCGGTGCAGGACCCACTGGCTGACGCAGACGAGCGTGCCGGGCGGTACCGGATGGCCGTCGAGCTCGTCGGGTCCGGTCGCGCGCCGGGAGATCAGCCAGACCGGGGGGTACAGGCGCATCGCCTCCTGTACGGCCCGGCGGCACAGCGGCAGGTCGAGCAGGTCCTCGGCCGTGGGACGCCGGGTGCCCAGGACCCGGTCGACCTCGTCGCGGATCCGTTCGGCCTCCTCCGGGTGGCGGTCGAGTAGGTAGAGGGTCCAGGTCAGGGACTTGGCGGTGGTCTCGTGTCCGGCCATGATCAGGGTGAGGACCTGGTCGCGGAGGTCGGTGTCCGTGAGGGAGCCGAGCATGGTGTCGAGCAGGGTGCCGGTGGTCCGGGGAGAGGCGCGGCGGGAGGCGATGACCGTACGCGTGATCATGTCGAGGAGGGCGCGGGCGCGTACGTAGCCCTGCCGCCTGCGGACCGTGTCGGCCGGGTCGGGATCGGGGTCGGGTACGTAGTGGCCGATGAAGCGGTTGACGTCGTCCACCGCCCGGCCGAACCCGTCGCCCGCCGCGCCGAGGTCCACGTCGAGTACCGCGCGGGTCAGGATCGACAGGGTGAGCGAGGTGAGGTGGTGGTCGATCGGCTGGGGGGCGCCGGTCTCCGCGGGGCCGCGCCAGCGGGCCAGCAGGGCGGCGGTCTCGTCGGTGATGATCTCGTCGAAGGAGGCGACCTCGCTGCGGCGGAAGGCCGGGGCGCACAGCCTGCGCTGACGTGACCATTCCGCGCCGGTGCTGGTGAGCAGCCCGTTTCCGAGCAGCGGGCGCAGCATGTGGTCGTCCGGCGTGTTCTCCTTCGTGTAGTTGCCGACGTTGTCCTTGAGGATGTGCCGGGCGAGATCCGGGCGGTGCGCCATGAAGACGGTCTCGCCGTTCGCGTGGTGGCCGGTGACGTCGCCGTAGCGACGGGCCAGGCCGGTCACGAACCCCAGCGGATCGCTACGCATGTCTCCCATGTCCACCGGGCCGGACGGACCGGGGGGGAACCGCGTGCCGGTAGTGGTCACCGACACCTCCGTTCAACGTGCTTAAGTATCTCCATTACGTATTCACGGGGGCCGGATATACGTATTGAGTATTATTGATGATTCCATCCGTACTGTGGGATGCTGCTAATGTAACACCGCGTCGAAGAACGTATCAATACTTACATGAATGGCGAATAAATTAAGTCTTGGTATGCGCCGCCCGGCATGCGAGAGTCCATTTCAGTTGCCGACGCAGAAAGCAGCGGCAAACACCCGAGAGGGAGAATCGCATGGCACTCGAGCCGCAGGAGCGCGCGGAGTTCATCAACGCCTACACCCGCACGCTCATCACCGCCTGGTCGGACGAGGAGTACGCGGCCCGGCTGACCGCGAACCCGCGTGCCGCGCTGGCCGAGTCCGGGCTGATCGTCCCGGAGGACGCCGAGATCGTCATCGTCCGCCACATCCCCGAGGGGCACGAGGAGGGCAACCTGGACGTCCAGGTCGGTCTGTGGGAGGTGGGCCTGGCCACCGGGCAGTTCGAGTTCCACATCCCTGAGACGCCGGTGGTGGACGCCGCCGAGCTCAGCGAGGGCGACCTGTCCGACATCTCGGCCGGCGCCCAGGCGGAGGCCTGCTACTACTGCTGCTGCCCCTGCTGCTGCTGCACCTGATCGACGGCGATATTTCCGGCGACATTTCCGGAGCCATTTGAAAATCGCCATGCCGTTCCCGTTCCCGTCTCCATCGGAGGATTAAGTCGATGGCTTCCGCCGCCGCGGAAAACGATCCGGTCGCCGTCACCGGCCTGAACAAGCGTTACGGAGAGCACACGGTGCTCGCCGATCTGAGCCTGCGGGTGCACCCAGGCGAGGTGTTCGCCCTGCTCGGGCCGAACGGCGCGGGTAAGACCACGACCGTCGAAATACTGACGGGAGTACGGCGGCGGAGCGGTGGAGACGTGAAGGTCCTCGGCCAGGATCCGGCCAGGGACCCGCGGGAATGGCGGGCGCGCATCGGGGTGGTCAGCCAGTCCACCGGCGCCTACCCGGATCTCACCGTGGGTGAGGTGGTGAGACAGTTCGCCGCCATGTACCCCAGGCCGCTGCCGCCCACGCAGGTGCTCGACATGGTCGGCCTGGGAACGTACGAGAAGAAGAGGACCACGGAACTCTCCGGCGGCCAGCAGCGCCGCCTGGACGTGGCGGTCGGCGTGATCGGCGACCCCGAACTGATCTTCCTTGACGAGCCCACCACCGGGCTCGACCCGGTCGCCCGCCGCGAGGCGTGGGAGCTGGTGCGGTTCTTCTCCGGGCGCGGCCGCACCACGGTGCTGACGACCCACTATCTGGACGAGGCCGAGACGCTCGCCACGCGGGTGGGTGTGATCGCGGGCGGGCGGCTGGTGGCCTGCGGGCCGCCGGGCGAGCTGGGCGGGCGGGAGACGACCCCGGCGACCGTGTCGTTCCGGCGTTCCGAGTCCCTGGCCGGCCGGAACCTTCCCGGCCTGCCGAGGGGCGCGGTGCTCGAACCGGGGCCGGCGGGCGCGGGTGACCCGGTCACCGTGCTGACCTCGGAGCCGACCCAGCTGGTGACCCTGCTGGGGTCCTGGGCCGGGACCGAGCTGCCCGAGCTGACCGTGCACCGGCTCACCCTGGAAGAGATCTATCTCAACCTCATCGACCGGCACCGCGAGCAGCCGGAGGAGAACACGTGAGCGTCATGGAATCCGTACGCGCGCCCGGCCGCGGGTTGCTGCCCGATCTGTGGCGGGCCAGTGTCGCCCGGTCGTCGGTCGAGCTGAAGTCGTTCTTCCGCAACAGGCAGTCGCTGGTCTTCACCCTGTTCTTCCCGGTGATCCTGCTGGTGGTGTTCGGCGCGATCTTCACCGGCAAGGTGCAGGGCACCGAGGTCGATTTCCGGCAGGTCTTCATGGCGGGCATCGTGGCCGCCGGTGTGATGAGCACCGCCTTCTCCGGGCTCGCCATCAACATCGCGATCGAGCGGGACACCGGCCTCATCAGCAGGCTCGCGATGACGCCGATGCCCAAGTCCGCCTACTTCATCGGCAAGCTGGTGAAGGTCGTGGTGACCACCGTGGTGGAGATGGCGCTGCTGCTGGGCATCGCGGTGACCGCGTTCGGGCTGCACCTGCCCGGTACCGCGCAGCGCTGGTTCACCCTCGCCTGGGTGCTGACGCTGGGCACCGTCACGTGCGCGCTGACCGGGATCGCCTACAGCGCGGCGATCCCGAACAGCCGTTCGGCGGCGGCGATCGTGACGCCGGTGTTCATGGTGCTGCAGTTCATCTCCGGCGTCTTCTACCCGTTCCACCAGCTTCCCGCGTGGATGCAGACCACGGCCGCGCTGTTCCCGGTGAAGTGGATGGCGCAGGGGTTCCGCGCGGTCTTCCTGCCGGACGGTTTCACCGTCGTGGAACCGGCGGGCAGCTGGGAGCTCGGCCGCGTCGCGCTCGTCCTCGGGCTGTGGGCGGTGGGCGGCCTGTTGCTCACCGCGCTGACGTTCGGCTGGCGCAACGCGCGCGTGCGGTGATCGCCCCAGACACCTGATCAACCCCAGACACCTGATCACCCCCAGGCACCTGCTCGACCCGGACACCTGCTCGACCCAGGCAACTGATCAACCCAGGCAACTGATCGGACAGGCCCTCGATCGGACAGGCCGTCGACGAGACAGGGCCGCCGATCGAACCAATGCTTGATCGAACCAAAGCTTGATCAGACAGACCGCTGATCGGGAGATCGGGAAGCGGCTGATCGGGCGAGCGACAGCAAGGGAAACTGACGCGTGACGGCAGGCACTCAGATCCGGCTCCCCGCCCACCTGTCCCACCCCTTCTCCCCCGCGGGACGGGCCGATCCCTATCCGGCCTACGACTGGCTGCGTTCCCGCGCCCCCGTCCACTACGACGCGATGTCGCGGCTGTGGCTGGTGACCGGGCACGCCGACTGCGCCGCCGTACTGCGTGACCGGGGGTTCTCCGCGAGCGCCGGGCAGCAGGGGCGGGCGCGCGGCGAGGAGCTGCCGCCGTCGATGCTCACCACGGACCCGCCCGACCACACGCGGCTGCGCGCGCCGGGACTGCTGCTGCTCGGACCCGCGGCGATCGCGTCCGTGGCCGCGGGGATCGCCGCCGACGTGGACGACCTCCTCGAACGGCTGGCGGGCGGGACCGTGGTCGACGCGGTCAGGGAGATCGGGAGCCCGCTCGCCACCTCGGTCTTCCTGCGGCTGTTCGGGCTGGCGGAACGTGACAGGAAGGTCTTCGCGCAGCTCGCCCAGGCGGCCTCGATCAATCTGGATCCGCTGGCCGGGCCGCAGGTGGCGGCGCTGGGCAGGTCTGCCATGGCGGAGCTGAGCCGGTTCCTGGACGGGCACCGCGCGGTCGCCGCGCCCAGCCCGCTGGCCCGGCTCGCCGCCGACGACCGGCTCACCCGGCCGGAGATGCTCGGGGTGCTCGGGCTGGCCGTGGTGGGCGGGTGGCAGCCGCTGGCCGAGGCGATCGGCAACGCGCTGTACTGGCTGCTGCCCCGGCCTGAGGCGCTCGCCGCGCTGCGCGAGGGCGGGGACGAGCTGGCCCGTACGGCGATGGACGAATTGCTGCGGCTGGAGGCGCCGATCCCGTTCACGGCGAGGGTCGCGGCCGGGAACGTGACACTGCCCGGCGGGGAGGTTCCCCAGGGGGCCCGGGTGCTGGCGGTCGTCGCCGCCGCGAACCGGGACCCGGCCGTTTTCGACCGGCCGGGGGAGCTGCTGCTCGACCGGACGCCCAACCCGCACCTGGCCTTCGGAGGAGGGCCGCACTTCTGCCTGGCGGCGCAGCTCGTCCGGCAGACCGGGGCGGTGCTGCTGTCCCGGCTGGCCAGGCGGTTCCCGGCCGCGTCGCTGGCCGACGCGAACCCCGCCTGGGCCGCGACCATGATCCCCCGGCGGCTGCGCTCCCTCCCGGTGAACCTGGGCGACCTCGCCGTGAGTCCGGGCGTCCTTCCAGCGGACCTGGACGGCCTTCCCGTACACCCGGGCGGCCTTCCCGTACGTCCGGACGCTGTCCCGGCGGATGTGGGAGGCGGGGATGCGTACTGAGGTCCTGGTGATCGGGGCGGGGGTCAGCGGGCTGACCTGCGCCGCCCGCCTGGCCGAGGCCGGGGTACGTACCGTGGTGGTCGAGGCCAGGTCGCGGGTGGGCGGCCGGATACGGACGTTCCGGCCCGCGGACGGCGGGCCCTCGCTGGAGCTGGGCGCGCAGGTCGTCCACGGCGACCGCAACCCCGTCCACGGGATCGTGGGGACCGAGACGGCGCCGCGGCCGACCGCGGCCCGGGTGGTCAGCGGGCGGGTGGGCCGTCCCATGGGGGCGCTGGCCCGCACGCCGAACGCGCCGTGGGCACTGGAGGCCAGGCTGAACGCCGAGGGCGCCGGGGCCGGTGAGTCGGTGAACGACTGGCTCGGGGACAGGGGCGGGCCGTACCCGGTGGCGAGCGAGTGGTTCCGTCAGATCTGGGCCGCCGACCCCGACCGGCTCAGTGCCCGGGGCGTGGCCGAGGCCCAGCGGGGGGATACCGCGGGGCGGGGGGAGTTCGTGGTGTCCGGCGGGTTCGACCTGCTGCCGCGACGGCTGGCCGAGGGGCTCGACGTGCGCACCGGCTGCCCCGTCCAGGTGCTCGGCTGGTCGCCGGGACGGGTCGACGCGCAGACGCCGGCCGGGACCGTGGAGGCGGAGCGGGTGGTGGTGACCGTGCCGCCCTCCGTCGTGACCCACGGCACGCTCACCGTCAAGGACCTGCCCGACCACAAGGCCGAGGCCGCCCGTGCCCTGGCCGGTGGGGACGGCTGCTGCGTCGTCGCGACCCTGTCCGTCCCCGCGCCGGAGACGGCGTCGGTGTTCGACGCGGACGGGGCCGGCGGTTTCGTGAGCTGCCGCGAGGGGCGCCCCGAGGCGCTGGTCGTGGCCAGGGACGCGGCGGCGGCCTGCGTGCGCGCCGCGACCGGTCCCGGCCTGTCGGCGCTGCTCGCGGTGGCCCTGCCCTGGACCGCGCGGGCCCGGGTGCTGGACACGGAGATCGCCGACTGGGGTGCCGACCCGTGGAGCCGGGGCGCGTTCACCGCGCCGCTGCTCGGCGCCGAGGGGGCTCCCGGGGTCTGGGCCGAACCGGTCGCGGACACGCTGTTCTTCGCGGGCGAGGCCACGGTCTCGGGAACGCGACTGCCGTGGGTTCAGGGGGCGATCGCCAGCGGGGCGATCGCCGCCGAGCGGCTCCTGGAGGCGATGGGCTGATGACGTCTTACTCGGAACAATCGACAGCACCGCATTCCGGCTGGTACCTGCCGGCCTTCACCTCGGAGCTGACGGCCGAGGTGACCCCCCTGGAGATCGGGACCCGGCGGCTGGTGGCCGTACGCGACGAGACGGGGATCCGCGTCTTCGACGCCGACTGCCCGCACCGGGGCGCGCATCTCGGGTACGGGGGACGGCTCTCGGGCGGCTGCCTGGTCTGCCCGTTCCACGGCCGCCGGATCGCGCTGGGCGAGGGCGGCGGGCGGTTGTCGGTGCGCGAGCACCACGTGATCGTCTCCGGTGACGCCGTGTTCGTCCGGCTCTCGGACGGCCCGGATGACGACCGGGGACTCACCAGGGCGCTCAAGGAGCTGGAGACGACCCACCCGCTCACGGCGGCCGTGGTCAGGCCGGTGGCCGCCGACCCGGCGCTGATCGTGGAGAACGCCTTCGACATCGACCACTTCACCGAGGTGCACAAGGTGCCGAGGCTGCGCGGGATGGCGCATCGGGACGGGGACGAGGGCGAGCTCGTCATCGAGGGCGAGTTCGTCATGGGGGCGAAGCCGGGGAGCACCTCCGGGCCGCAGGTCGTCCGGTCGCGGTTCCTGGCCCGCGCCTACAGTCCCGGCGTGGTCGTCACCCGGTTCGGGCCGCCGGGCTGGGAGCAGGTCATCGTCACCGCCGCCGTGCCGTACGAGGGGGGCGGGTGCGTGGCGCGGGTGGCGATCGGGGTCCGCCCGGAGCAGCGGGGGGAGTTGCCGCTGCTCATCCACGGCAGCGAGCGCGCGCTGGCGGAGGACGCGGTGATCTGGGAGCGGCTGAACCCGCGGGCGGTCCCCCGCTTCGACAGCAGGGACGTGGCGGTGGTGGCCTACCGGGAGTTCTGCGCGACCTTCGGAAAGCCGGCCTCCGGGGAACCGGCCCTCAGGGAGCCCGCCCTTGGGGAGCCCGCCCTTGGGGAGCCCGCCCTTGGGGAGACCGCCCTTGGGGAGACCGCGTGAACGGGTTGCGGGTCGTCACGTCGGGGATGGGCCCGGCGGTGCTGTGGGTGCACGGCTACACCATGGACCTCACGTTGTGGAGGCCGCTGTGGGGGCTGCTGCCGGGCTGGCGGCACATCGGCGTGGATCTTCCCGGTCACGGTGGCTCCGAACCGCTGCGCCCCGGTACGACGTTGCCGACGCTTGCGTTACGGCTGGCCGAAATCGCCGAGACCGAGCGGGCGGACCGCGTCGTGGGACTCTCCTTCGGGTCCAGCGTCGCGCTGCAGATGGCCCTGGAGGCGCCCGAGGTCGTACGGAACCTGGTGCTCGCGGCGCCGACGCTCGGCGGCGCGCCGCCCGACCCGGCGGCCCGGCGGCGCTACATGGAACTCATGATGGTGCGCAGGGCGGGCGGCGGGAGCGAGCAGATGGCCGAGCTGTGGATGAGCTCCCCGCCGGACATCTTCCGCGGCACCGAGGCGCACCCCGAGCTGAGGGCCCGGCTGCGCGCGGTGATCGGCGGGCACTCCTGGGCCGAGCTGGACACGGGGGCGATGGCCGCCCTCAGCGCGCACCGGCACCCGCCGGAGGACCTGGCCAGGATCAGGGCGGACACCATGGTGATCATCGGTGACGCGGACATGCCCACCTTCGTGACCAACGCGGAGACGCTGCGGCAGACGGTGCCCGGATGCCATATTCGGACAATCCCTAATTCGGGGCACCTTCCCCTGCTAGAGCAGCCGGAAATGTCAGCAAAAGCGGTATTTGCGGGACTGACATTATCTGAGAGAGTAGACCGGGTTTGAGGCTATTGTACGAGCGTTTACAGTTAGACACCCTGTAAGGGGGGTTAGTTGCCCCTGCTGTTGAGTTTCTTCGGCATGACCATCATGGTGCTCACCGAGCTCAGCTCCGGCGACCTGGCGTTCCTGTTCGGCCCTCACCTCGTGGAGAGCGGCGAACCACAGCTGGTCGTGAAACTTCTCACCGGCAAGTCGTCGGACGGGGAGCTGCTGGTCCACCGCCCCGACGGGATGCTGCTGCAGCGTCGCGTGTTCCGCGGATGGAGCACCATGCCACCCCCTCTCCCCCCGTTCGCCGTGCTCGACCATCTCTTCCTGGTGATGCGCGCCGTCGTCATGGCCAAGGACGACGCGACGGTCGCGCTGGTCGGCAGCTCCTGCTCACCCAGCGCCGGCGTGGCGGCCGCGCTGGCCGGCCGGTCCTGGCGGCCGGTGTCGGGACAGCTCCTCGTGGTCGACCGGTCCACCGGCCACACCCTCCCCTTCCACGTCCCGCTGGACCTGCGCGGCAGCGCCCTGGAATCGGCCAGGACCGGCGGCCTGATCGGCCCGGAGACCGGCCCCGGCACCTGGCGGCGGGCCCAGCCGACGCTGGCCGGGGAGTCCGTCCTGGTCCGCCCGGAACTGCTCGGCCCGATCGTCCCCATCACGGCCAGGCTCGCCCCGCCCACGCTGGTCAGGCTCTGCCAGGGGGACGGCGACCGCTGCAGGCTGGAACCGTGGGCCTTCCAGCCGCACGTCTGGCCGCCGAACACCTCGGACCTGGCCGACGCGCCCCGCTACCGGCTGCTCATGCCGGAGTTCGGTGGCGCGGAGGAGGCCGCGGCCCTCATCGACGACATGATCCAGGAGACACCATGCCCCGGCGGACCTCGTACGGCCCGGGAACACCTTGCTGGGTTGACCACGTCACCGTCGACCTGACCGGAGCGAAGCAGTTCTACGGCGGCCTGTTCGGCTGGGAGTTCACCAGGGAGAACGACCGCGGCTACCACCTCATCACGTTGCGAGGGGAGATCATCGGCGGCCTCGGGCCCAGCCCGACGGTCATGACACCCGGCTCGTCCTGGAACGTCTACCTGGCCTCCAAGGACCTCGACCACACCCGGACGGAGGTCGGCGTCCTGGGCGGCCGGGTCGTGATGGGCCCGGTGCCGGCGGGCGAGGACGGCCGCCTCTGCCTGGCCGTCGACCCGTCGGGCGCGGCGGTCGGCTTCTGGGAGGGCGGCAGGGACGAGGGCGTGGTCCTGGTGGACGAGCCCGGTGCCCTGTGCGCCTGCGAGCTGCACACCGCCCGCCCGGACGCGGCTGAGGAGTTCTACGGAGGTCTGTACGGCGACGTGCCCCTCGTGATCCGCCCCTCGTCCAGGACCGGCTGGGTGCCGTTCTTCGGCGCCCCCCACATCGCTGAAAACACCGAGGCCGCCGAAAACACCAGGACCGCTGAAGACACCGAGGCCGCCGCAGACTCCGGGAACACCGGAGGCGCGGCGGCGGCCCTGGCCGCCGGGGCCCGTCCGCTGGGGTCGGGCCTGTTCGCCGACCCCCTGGGCGCGGTCTTCGGCCTTACCGACATGAATTAGTCGAGAAATGCGTATCACGATGAGCACAAATACGTATTAACAAGCTTCCCCCACCCTTGCGATGATTCCGGAGTGAGCGGTTCTCGCAAGGGAGGGGCATTTCATGGCGCCTGACGTGGTGGTGATAGGCGGTGGCCCGGCGGGAGCGATCTCGTCGGCGCTGCTGGCCCGGGCCGGTGCCCGGGTACGCCTGCTGGAACGGGATTTCTTCCCCCGATATCACATCGGCGAGTCGATCTCCTCTTCCTGCCGGGCCATCATCGACCTCGTCGGCGCCCGGGAGAAGATCGAGTCCCGCGGCTACCAGGTCAAGGAGGGCCTGCTGCTCCGCTGGGGCGCCGAGCGCGACTGGACGATCAACTGGCCCGACCTCTTCGGCGACCAGGTGCGGTCCTGGCAGGTGGACCGCGCCGACTTCGACGACGTCCTGCTCAAGAACGCCGCCGAACAGGGCGTCGAGGTGCTCCAGGGCGCCCAGGTGAAGAAGGTCCTCTTCGACGGCGACCGCGCCATGGGCGTGGAGTGGACGCACGACGGGCGTCCGCGGGAGTCCCCCGCCGACTTCGTGGTGGACGCCTCGGGGCGTGCCGGTGTGCTCTCCTCCCAGCACTTCCGCAACCGGCGGCCGCACGACGTCTTCCGCAACGTCGCCATCTGGGGCTACTACCGGGGTGGCGCCCTGCTCCCCCGTACCCCCCGGGGCGGCATCAACGTGATCTCCGCCCTCAACGGCTGGTACTGGGTCATCCCGCTCAGCGGCGACGTCTACAGCGTGGGCTTCGTCACCCACCAGGACCACTTCCTGGCCCGCAGGCCCGAGTTCTCCTCGCGGAAGGCGATGTTCCTCGCCCTGGTCGCGGAGTCGGAGACGGTGGCGGAGCTGGTGTCGGGCGGCCACTTCGAGGGCGAGGCCCGCGTCGAGCGGGACTTCTCCTACTCGGCCGACAGCTTCTGCGGCCCCGGTTACCTCATCGCGGGCGACTCCGCCTGCTTCCTCGACCCGCTGCTCTCCACCGGCGTGCACCTGGCCATGTACAGCGGCATGCTGGCGGCCGCGAGCATCCTGTCCACCCACGCCGGGGAGGTCACCGAACGCGAGGCGCTGGGGTTCTACGAGTCCCACTACCGCAACGCCTACGGCCGGATGTTCTCCATGGTCGCCGGGTTCTACGAGCAGTACCGGGGCAAGAACAGCTACTTCTGGCTGGCCCAGCGCCTGGCCAGGGGCCAGTACCCGGAGCTGATGAGAAAGCGCGGCGGCGACTCCCCCGCGCCCTCCGACGGCGCCTTCGCCTCGATCACCTCGGGCCTGACCGACCTCGACGACGCCACCCGCGTCGGCGGCGCGGCCCCGCTCGACGCGATGGTGCTCGCCAGTGAGCTGGTCGCGGGGAAGGCCGACGGCCGGACGGCACGCACGGACGCCGGCGACGCGGCCGGGCTGTACCTGGTCACCGAGCCGAGACTGGGCATCGGCAAGGCCGTCGAACCGGTGGCCCCCCGTTGATCGGACGCTGAGCCGAACCGATGACTGCACGCTGATCGGAGAGCGGTGAACAGCCGAACCGGTGGCTCACCCTGATCAAGCCCTGATCAAGGCCACCCAGGTGAACGGCCGAACAGATGACCCCGCTCCGATCGAAAACCGGTCAGAGTCCGAGGGCGGTGGACAGCTGGTGCCGCCCTCGGATGCCGAGCTTGCGGTAGATGCGACCGAGGTGGGTGTCGATGGTGCGCTTGCTCAGGCAGAGCCGCTCGGCGACCTCCATGCTGCTCATGCCCTGCCGTACCAGCTCGACGACGCGCTGCTCGGCGGGGGTGAGCACGATCCTGGCGTGCGACGGCTGCGCGTCCGGCGCGTGCTCCCGGATCCCCGGCGGCTCGGCGGCGATCGTACGGGCCGCGGAGTGCTCGCCCAGCGCGGTGTACGCCTGGGCGGCGTGGGCGCGCCAGGGCAGGCAGGCGGGGTTGGTGATGCCGCGGGCGGAGAGCCGGTGCCCGCAGTCGAGGAACAGGCTCAGCGCGGTGACGTGGTCGTCCGCCGCCGCCGCGATCAGCCCCTGGACCTCCAGGACCATGCTCTTGACCAGGGGGTGGGCGTCCGCGGGGGTCGTCGTCTCGCGCATCAGCGCCGCGGCGTCCTCCACGCGGTCCAGCCGGATGAGGGCACGCGCGCCACAGGCGCGGGCCGCCGTGGCGAGCACCCGCGCGCCGATCAGCTCGGCCCCCTCCCGCGCTTCGAGCGCGTCCCGCAGGCTGTCGGCCGACTCGCCCCGCCGGTGGCCGACGTCCGACCGCAGGAGCAGCCCGAGCGCGTGCAGGTCCGGCTGGTCCCAGGTGCGGGCGTCCTGCAGGATCCTGGCGCACACGTCCAGCGCCTCCTCCGGCCGTCCCGTCCAGCCGAACGCCAGCGCGGCGCCCACCAGGCCGGTCCCGACCGGCCGGTCCCTGCGGGACCGTTCCCTGGTGGCTCGCATCGCCAGCCGCCTCGCGGTGTCGGGATACCGCCCGCCCGCCGCGACCATCGCCGCCAGCGCGCCGGAGAACTCCTTCGCCGCCGCGTCCTGCACGCCCGAAACGGCCATCCGCAGCGACCTGCGCAGCCCGGTGCGGTATCCCGACAGCACCCCCTGCGCGGTGAGCCGCAGCAGCGGCTCCCTCGGCGGGTCCGCCACGGCCGCCAGCTCGTGGGCCGCGGTGACGAACGGCCTGACACCCACCGTGCTGGCGGCCAGCGCGGGGCTGGCCAGGTTCAGCAGCGACCTGGCCCGCCGGGCGGGGTCGGGCGCGGTGGTGGCCAGCGCCTCGGCGTGCCGTACGCAGGCGTCCAGGTCGTGGCGCAGCTCGACCATGCCGAGTTGCAGCGTCAGCTCGTGAATGGTGGCGGGGTCGTCGGAACAGGCCAGCGCGCGGCGCAGGTACCGGGTCGCGTCGTCGTACTCGCGGGCCGCGACCGCCTCGGTGGCCGCCCTGCGCAGCACCGGGACCCCCCAGTCGGAGTCGGTGAGCATCAGGTGCTCGGCGGTCTGCCCGGCCGGAGCGCCCAGCCTGTCCAGCAGCGCGGCCCCGCGTTCGTGCAGGCCGAGCCGGGTCTGGTTGTCGATGCGCGACAGCACTGCCGCGCGGATCAGCGGGTCGCGGAACCGCACCGGCGGCCCCTCCGTGACGAGGCCCGCCTGGACGAGGGCCCGGCGGGCCTGGCGGATCTGCGGCTCGCCCTGGCTCAGCAGGATCGCCGCCACGGTGATGTCGGTGTCGGGTCCCATCACGGCGAGCTGGGTGAGCAGCTCCGAGGCCACCGGGTCGTGGTCGTGCAGCCATTCGAGCACGGTGTCCGACAGGGCCGCCGTGCCGATCTCCAGCACCTGGTCGGCGTCGGGCTCACCCGGGCTCACCCTGGCCTGCCGCATCCGGCTGGTCAGCTCGCGCAGCACCAGCGGGTTGCCCTGCGACAGCGTGTGGCAGAGCGCGGCCAGCTCCACGTCGGGCGGCGCGCCCAGCGCCTCCGCGACGAAGTCGGCCGTGCAGGTGGCGCAGAACGGCCGGAGCTGGACGAACCGCGCGTACGGCAGCTTGCCCAGATCCGCGCCCAGCCCGGCCGGGGTGCTGCCGGGCAGCGTGGCGACCATCATCACCGGCAGGTCGTCGAGGCGGCGCGCGATGTAGGAGAACCACCGCAGCGACGGCGTGTCGGCGAAGGACAGGTCGTCGATCGCGATCACCACCGGGTGGTCGGCGACCAGGTCCCGGGTGAGGTGGAACAGGTTGAGCAGCAGGTCGTGGGTCGCGGCGCCGTCGCCGCCCGAGGCGCGGTCGAACTGCTTGCGGGTCCGCTCGCCCGAGGCGAGCACCGGGTCGAAGAGCTGGCGGACCATGCCGTACGCGAAGTGACTCTCGCTCGGGTGGCAGCGTGCCCGCAGCACCCGGCTGCGCTGGGGAAGCATCTCGGTAATGGCGCCGAGCAGAGAGCTCTTGCCCATCCCGTTCTCCCCGAGGATTGACGCGACGGTCGGCCTTCCTGACCGAAGCTCGTCAATTGCCTCCCCGAATACAGTCAGTTCTCTGTCTCGGTGAAGAAGTGGAGCCATGCCTCATCGTCCCATTTTCTTGATCTGGATCTCAACGGGTTCCGTACCCGTCTTTCGCGGCGATCCGGTTGTGAGGCCGATTCCGCCGCCTGCCGCGACGATACTGAGGCGACCGCGCCCGCTCCCTAAGTATCGGCCGAACGATGCGTACAATTTTTTGCGCATTCACCGTGGCCGTCCCCTCGTGTTTAAATCCGCAATGAAGAAGGTGTCGAGAGCTTGATATAAAAAAGGCGGATGACGATGGAGAGTCCACGGCTGAAGGCTCATTTCCATGTCGAGGTCGTGGACGGATCCAGGGTCTTCCTGTACGCGGAGGGAATGGACTACCTCGTGCCGGGGAAGGCCGCCGCGGCGGTGCTGCCCTACCTCGACGGTCGCAGGACCGTGAGCGAGATCGTCCAGGAGTTGTCCGGGAGCGTGCCGTTCACCACGGTGCTGACCACGCTGCGCCGCTACGAGGCCGCGGGGCACCTCGCGGAGGGCAGGCCCGACCTGCCGGAGAGCGTGCTGGCCTACTGGGACGCGCTGGGCATCGACCCCGCGGCCGTCACGAAGGGCACCCCGGTCACCGTCTCCGCCGCCGGCGGGGTGGACGCCGCGCCGGTCGTGGACGCCCTGACCGAGCTGGGACTGAAGGTGGGCACCGGCACGATCGAGGAGGTGCCCGCCGAGGGGGTCTCGGTCGTGCTCGTCGACGACTACCTCGACCCGGCCCTGGAACGCCGCAACGCGCTGCAGCTCGCGTCCGGGCTGCCCTGGCTGCTCGCCAAGCCCGGCGGCGTGCACCCGTGGCTCGGCCCCTACCTCGACCCCGACCACACGGGCTGCTGGTCGTGCCTGGCGCAGCGGCTCGGCGGCAACCGCCAGCTGGAGCGCTACCTCGCCGGCAAGCGGGGCGAGCGGACGCCGCTGCACCCGGTGCGCGCGCAGATCACGGCGGGGCCGCTCGCGCTGGCCGGGATGCTGGCGGCCGAGGTCGCCAGGATCGTGGCGACCGGTGAGCCGGGCGCGCTCTGCGGGCAGATGGTCGCCCTCAACCTCGCGACCCTGGAGACCAGCAGGCACGTGCTCGTCCGCCAGCCGCAGTGCCCGTCGTGCGGCACCCCGCCCGACGACGACCCCAAGATCGTGCTCACCCCGCGGCAGGCGAACCACGTCACCGACGGCGGCTACCGGGTCAACCAGCCGCAGGAGACGTACGACCGGCTGGAGCGGCACATCAGCCCGCACCTCGGCGCGATCACCAAGCTGATCTCGATCGGCGCCGACCCCACCGGCCTGACCTTCAGCTACGCCGCCGGACACAACTTCGCCATGGTCAACGACAGCATGGACCTGCTCCGCCGCAACCTGCGCGGCCAGAGCGGCGGCAAGGGACGCTCGGAGATCCAGGCGAAGGTCAGCGCGGTCTGCGAGGCGATCGAACGCTACTCGGGGGTCTGGCGCGGGGACGAGCCGGTCGTCAGGGCCGCGTACGCCGACCTGGACCCGGCGACGGCCGTGCACCCGGACCGGGTGCTGCTCTTCTCCGACGAGCAGCGCGCCGGGCGCGAGGAGTGGAACGCCGACCCGGCGCACCGGCTGCAGCAGGTGCCCGACGCGTTCCCGGAGGACGTGCCGTTCGACTGGTCGCGGGCCTGGTCGCTGACCCGCGACGAGGAACGGCTCGTCCCGGCCGCCTACGCCTGGTACGGCCACCCCGACCTCTACGGCCACTTCTTCTGCATCGCCGACTCCAACGGCAGCGCCGCGGGCAACACCCTGGAGGAGGCCATCCTGCAGGGCATCTGCGAGCTGGTCGAACGCGACTCGGTGGCGCTGTGGTGGTACAACCGGCTGCGCCGCCCCGGCTTCGACCTCGACTCGCTGGACGACCCCTACGTGGGCGAGCTGCGGGCCTTCTACGACGGCATGGACCGCGACCTGTGGATGCTCGACCTCACCACCGACGTGGGGATCCCGGTGTTCGCCGCGGTCTCCCGGCGCCGCCACGAGTTCGAGGACATCATGGTCGGCTTCGGCAGCCACCCCGATCCGCGCATCGCGGCGTTCCGCGCGCTCACCGAGCTCAACCAGTTCCTGCCCAGCGTGGAACGGCGTGACGAGGAGGGCAACACGCTCTACCGCGTGGACGACCCGGAGATGCTCGCCTGGTGCAAGGGCGCCGTGATCGACCGGGAGCCCTGGCTGCTGCCGGACCCGGACCAGCCGTCCACCGCCGTCGGCCCGCCCGCCCCCACCGACCTGGCCGAGTGCATACGCCGGTGCGTGGACTCGATCGAGGCGGCCGGCTCCGAGGTGATCGTCCTCGACCAGACCCGCCCCGACCTGGAGCTGAACGTCGTCAAGGTGATGGCCCCCGGCCTGCGGCACTTCTGGCGCCGCCTCGCCCCCGGCCGCCTCTACGACGCGCCGGTGCGGCTCGGCTGGCTCGACCGCCCGACCCCCCAGGACGAGATCAACTCCTGGAACGTGTTCTTCTGAGACGGACGGTCCCCATGAATCCCATCATCGTCTCCCGGCTCCGCCGGGGCGCGTCGTTCTCCGGCGAGCGCATCCAGCTCGTCACCACGGTCCTCGACCTGAGGAACCTGTCCCAGGGACAGGCCACGGCACTGAAACTGCTCGCCGAGGGCGACCACGACGACGCCGCCCTCGCCGCCGCGGTGACCACCGCGGACGGCGAGGCGGGGCTGCTGCGCTGGCACCTGCTGTTCCGCGGGCTGAACAACTCCGGGATGGTCGAGCACGCCGTGCAGGCGGACGGCGCCGTCACGGCCAGGCTCTACCCGGTCGGCCGGGGCTCGACGATGCCGGTGGCGGCCCCGTCCGGGCCCGTACGGCTGTCGCGCTTCGCCGAGGCGCGGATGGTGGACGGCACGCTGACCCTGCGGGCCCCCGGCCGTCACCTCGCCGTCGAGCTGATGCCGGGGACCGCCGGGCTGCTCGACGAGCTGGCGACCTGGAACACCGGGACGCCCGCCCCGCTGCTGCGGCTGCTCGCCACGGCCGGCCTGCTGGCCCCGGGCGGCCCGGACGGGGACCCGGAGACGACCGAGCGCTCCTACGCGCAGTGGCACCCCGCCGACCTGGCCTTCCACTCCCGTACCCGCTTCCCCGCCACGGCCTCCGGGTACGGCGGGACCTACCCCCTCGGCGACCGTTTCCCGCCTGAACCGGTCTCCCCCGAGCCCTCGGGCCTCAGGACGGTCACGCTGCCGGTGCCCGACCTGGACGAGATCGCGGCCAGGGAGCCCTCGTTCACCGAGGTGCTCGAACGGCGCACCTCGATCCGCGCCCACGACCAGGAGGCGCCGATCACCCTCGGCCAGCTCGGCGAGCTGCTCTACCGGAGCCTGCGCAGGCGCGGCACCATGACGGGCAGCGACGGCCAGCGGCTGGCCAGCCGGCCGTACCCGAGCGGCGGGGCCGTCCACGAGCTGGAGGTCTACCCGCTGGTCTCCGCGTGCGAGGGACTGCCTGCCGGGCTGTGGCACTACGCGACCGACCGGCACGAGCTGGAGCTCGTCGCCGAACCGGGCAAGGCCACCGACGCTCTGGTCAGGGAGGCGCGGAACGCCGCGATGATGGAGGCGGACCCGCAGGTGGTACTGCTGGTGGCGGCCCGGTTCGGCCGGGTGATGTGGAAGTACGAGACCGTCGCCTACCCGCTGGTGCTCAAGCACGTGGGTGTCCTCTACCAGACCCTCTACCTGGTGGCCACCGCGATGGACCTGGCCGTGTGCGGCCTGGGCGGCGGGGACACCGGGGCCTTCGCCACCGCCTCGGGACGCGACCCGCTCCTTGAGGGCACCGTCGGAGAGCTCGTCCTCGGCTCCCGGCCCCGGACGGAGGAGTAGACCGTGACGAGACTCCACCACCGGCCCTGGACAGAGCACCGACCCCGGACAGAGGGGCAGACCCCGATGAGACTCCGCTCCCGGCCCCGGACAGAGGGGTAGACCGCGATGAGATTCCGCTTCCAGGCGCTGCAACGGATGCGCGAACCCGACGAGCTGGACTCCCCCACCCTGCTGGCCACCCCCCGGGGCTGGATCGCGGTCTTCGTCGTGATGATCGTGATGGCCGGCGGGCTGGTCTGGGCGTTCGCCGCCGAGCTGCGCATCTCGGTCGCCGCCCCGGGTGTCCTCACCCACCCGGGCGGCACCGCCCGCATCCAGAGCCACTACTCCGGCCTGGCCCGCCGCGTCCTGGTCCGGCCGGGCGACCGGGTGATCGTCGGCCAGTCCGTCGCGGAGCTGCAGGAGGCCGACGGCAAGACCCGGGAGGTGGCGAGCCCGTTCACCGGCCAGGTGGTCGGCACCACGATCAACGACGGCCAGGTCGTCGCCGTCGGCACCACGGTCGCCACGGTCGAGCGGACCGACCTGCCCGACGACCGCCTGGTCGCCATGGTGTTCGTGCCCGCCGACCGGGCCGCGTGGATCGCCCCCGGCCGCCCGGTCGACCTGGAGGTGTCCACCGCGCCCGCCGCGGCCTTCGGGCTGCTGCGCGGCACGGTCACCTCGGTCAGCCGCTATCCCCTGACCGGTGAGGCGCTGGCCGGGCTGGTGGGCGGCGACCTGGCCGCCAAGCGGTACGCCGCCGTCCAGGCCCCCCTGATGATCATCGTGGACCTGATCCCCAAACCGGGCGCGCACTCGGGGTACACCTGGTCGACCGCGCAGGGCCCGCCCGTGCGGCTCGACTCCCAGGTGACCGTGTCGGCCTCCATCCATCTGGGCGAGCAGACGCCGTTCGACCTGGTGCTCGGGCGCTGAGCGGAGGAGGGGACCGATGACGAACACCACACTGAAGCCCGCGAAATCCGCCAAGACCGCCAAGCCCGCGTCCAAGAAGCAGCCACAGCCCCCGCGCCCCCGCAGGAAGAACCGCCACCGGGTACCGACCGTGATCCAGATGGAGGCGGTCGAGTGCGGCGCGGCCGCGCTGGCGATGGTCCTGGGCCACTACGGCAAGCACGTCCCGCTCGAAGACCTGCGCGGCCGCTGCGGGGTGTCCAGGGACGGGTCCAAGGCGTCCTCGATGCTCGCGGCGGCCCGCTCCTACGGAATGATCGCCAAGGGCTTCCAGGTCGAGGCCGAGCTGCTCCGCGACCAGACGGGCCCGGTGATCATTTTCTGGGCGTTCCAGCACTTCATCGTGGTCGAGGGGCTGGTGACCCGGTTCGGCCGGACCATGGTCGCGGTCAACGACCCGTCGTCGGGCCCGAGGCTGATGGAGTGGTCGGAGTTCGACTCCGGCTTCACCGGGATCATGCTGACCTTCGAGCCCGGGCCCGACTTCAAACGGGGCGGCGAGCGCGCCAAGCTCAGCAAGGCGCTGCTCCAGTGGCGGCTGCCGTCGGGGCGCGCCCTGCCGCTGGTGCTGCTGGCCAGCGTGCTGCTGCTCCTGCCCGGCATCGCGGGGCCCGCCTACTACCGGGTCTTCATCGACCGGGTGCTGACCGGCAACTCCCCCGGCGTCCTGCCACCGCTGCTGATCGTGATGGCGTTCACCGCGGCGGCCGTCTTCGTGCTGACCTCGGTGCAGCAGTACTACCTGTTACGGCTGGAGATCAGGGTCGGGCTGGTCGGCTCCGCCCGCTTCTTCCGGCACCTGCTGCGGCTGCCCATCGAGTTCTTCCTGCAACGCCGCCCGGCCGAGGTCGCCAAGCGGATCTCCACCAACGACACCGTGGCCGAGATCCTCTCCCGCGACCTCGCGCTGACCGTGATCAACATGGTGCTGGTGGTGTTCTACGCCGCCCTGCTGGTCCGCTACGACGTGCTGCTCGGCGTCATCGGCGTCGGCATGGCGGCGCTGAACATCCTGGTGCTGCGCTGGGTCGCCCGCGCGCGCAAGGACGCGGTCACCGCGCTCCGTACCGACCGGGGCAACCTCACCGGCACGACCTTCGCCACGCTCAGCATGATCGAGACGGTCAAGGCCACCGGCGCGGAGCCCGACGCCTTCACCCGCTGGGCGGGCTTCCTCGCCAAGGTCGTCTCCGCGCAGCAGCGGCTCGGCGTGCCCACCGCGGTGCTGGTCGTCGTACCGCCCCTGCTCGCCACCGTGAACACCGGCCTGATGCTGCTCATCGGCGGGCTGCGGGTGGTGGAGGGCCTGCTCAGCATCGGCATCCTCATCTCCTTCCAGACCCTGCTCGCCGCGCTCAGCAGGCCGGTCACCCAGCTCACCAACCTCGGCGGACGCCTGCAGGACCTCAGCGCCGACGCCAAGCGCATCCACGACGTGGAACGGCACCCGATCGCCCGCTGCTTCGAGCGCACCGGCGACGAGACGGAGATCACCACCCGCCTGGAGGGCCGCCTCGAACTGCGGGAGGTCACCTTCGGGTACGGCCCGCTCACCGATCCCATCATCGAGAACCTCTCGCTGAGCATGACACCGGGCAGCCGGGTCGCGATCGTGGGCGGCTCCGGCAGCGGGAAGTCCACCCTGGGCCGCCTGCTCACCGGCCTGTACGAACCGCGCTCCGGGCAGATCATGCTCGACGGCCACCCGCTGGACGAGATCCCGCGCACCGTGCTCGCCAGCTCGATGGCCTACGTAGACCAGGACATCGTGCTGTTCGCCGGGACCGTGCGCGACAACCTCACCCTGTGGGACGAGGCGGTCCCCGACGAGGTGGTGCTCGCCGCGCTCCGCGACGCCGCCGTCTACGACGCCGTGCTGGCCCGCCCCGGCGGGATCAACTCGTTCGTCCGCGAGGACGGCCGCAACTTCAGCGGCGGCCAGCGGCAGCGGCTCGAACTGGCCCGCGCGCTCGCCGCGGAACCGACCCTGCTCATCCTCGACGAGGCCACCAGCGCCCTGGACCCGGAGACGGAACGCGTCATCATGGACAACCTGCGCCGCCGGGGCTGCGCCTGCCTGCTGATGGCCCACCGGCTGTCCACCATCCGCGACGCGGACGAGATCATCGTCTTGGACCGCGGCCGGGTCGCCGAACGCGGCAGCCACGAGGAGCTGCTCGCCGCCGACGGCATCTACACGCGGCTGTTCAACACCGGAGGAGGACTGTGAGCCCCACAGCGCTTACAGCGCTCGCCGGGATCGCCATCCCGATGGACCTCGGCACCGACCGATTCACGATTCTCGACAACCCCGGGCGGATGCTGCTGGTCGAGTCGGGCACGGTGGACCTGTTCGCGGTCAGGACCGCCGACGGCGAGCTGGAGGGGCGCTGGAACTTCCTGGGCCGGGCCGAGGCGGGCACGGTGCTGGCCTGCGGAGTGCCGCCCGGCCCGCGCCACGTGATCGTGGCCCGCCCGGTGCCCGGCGCCGAGCTGGCCGACGTCCCGGCCGCGATGCTGCACGACCTGCCCGCCGAGGCCGCCGCCTGGCTGGTCAAGGGGCTCGGCCGCGGCATCGAGCTGCTCGCCGAGGCGCTGCCCGCCACCCTGCCGCCCCGCCAGTTCGTCCCGCTGCCCGCCAACGGGACCGCCGAACTGGACGCGGGCCGTACCCTGCGGTCGGTCGACGGCGTGCGCTGCGTGCGCGTCGAGGAGGGTGAGGTGGGGATCGGCAACAGCGAGGGCCTGGTGCTCGGCGCGGGCACCGACATCTGCCTTACCGAGCGGGACTGGCTCACCGCCCGCACCAGGATCAGGCTGCGGACCCGCTCGCTGCACTCGGTCTTCGAAGAGGGCCTGCTCTGCGAGTTCCTCGCCGCCCACGCCGTCCGGCTGCTCGCCACCGTCGACGAACGCCTCGAACGGCAGCTCGACGAGGAACGCGCCGCGCTGACCGGCCTGCGCGACCGCGAGAGCACCGTGCTGACGCAGGCCGTACGGAGCTTCGACGCCGTACTGCGCGACACCGAGGTCCAGGTCAAGCTCGCCGACGTGGCGAACGACCCGCCCGCCCTGGCCGCGGCCCGGCTGGTCGCGGCGCACCTGGGCTTCGAGGTCCGGCCGCCGGTACGGCACGGCGGCCAGGACAGCCCGATCGGCGACCTGCAGGCGATCGCGATCGCCTCCGGCGTGAGGACCCGGGTGGTCCGGCTGGACGGCCCGTGGTGGAAACAGGACCTGGGACCCATGGTGGGCAGCACCTCCGCGGGCCGTCCCGTGGCGCTGCTCACCATGGGCCACGGCTACGTCATGGTGGACGACGGCGTGCTCACCCCGGTCACCGCGACCGTCGCCCGCGGCCTGGAGAAGCGGGCACACGTGCTGTACCGGCCGCTGCCCGCCTCGGTCAAGACCATCGGCGCGCTGCTGCGCCTGGGGTTCCTCGACAGCGGCAACCATCGTGACCTGCTGCGGTTCGCCGCCATGGGGGTGCTCGTCGCCCTGCTCGGGCTGCTCGTCCCGATCATGACGGGCAAGGTGCTCGGCGTGTTCACGGTTCGGGCCGAACTCGACCTCATCGTCGAGGGCTCCCTGCTGGTGATCGGCTCCGGGTTCGTGATCGCGGCCCTGTCTGTGGTGCAGAACATCGCGGTGCTGCGGGTCGAGAGCCGCACCACCTCGGCCCTGCAGTCGGGCCTGTGGACCCGGCTGCTCTCCCTGCCCGCCGGATTCTTCGCCCGCTACTCGACCGGCGAGCTGGGCACCACGGTGCTGGGCATCAGCTCGGCGCAGGAGATGCTCTCCGGGATGCTGACCACGGCCACGCTGGGCCTGCTCACCGGCTCGGCCAACCTGGTCCTGGTCTACTTCTACGACGTGCGTCTCGCCCTGGTCGCCACGGCGCTCATGCTGTTCGGGCTCGGGTTCGCCATCGTCGCGGGGCGGCTGCAGCTGCGCTGGCAGCGGCAGGCCTACGAGCACGAACGGACCATGTCGGCCCGGGTCTTCCAGATGCTCACCGCGATGCCGAAGCTGCGGGCCGCAGCCGCCGAGGAGCGGGCGTTCGCCGAGTGGACGCGCGAGGTCACCAGGGGCCGCTCGCTGACCGCCTCGGCCCGCCGCATCCAGAACGCGGTGACCACGTTCAACGCCGGATTCCCGCTGGTCTGCACGGCGGTCGTGTTCGCGGTGGTGGCCGGGCCGATGGCGGGCCAGATCTCGGTCGCCACGTTCCTGCCGTTCTTCACCGCGCTCAGCCTGCTGCTCGCCTCCAGCCTCCAGTTCACCGCCGCCGCCGTCACCGCGATGGGCGTCGTGCCGATGCTGGAGAACATCAGGCCGATCCTGGAGGCCAGGCCGGAGACCGACGGCACCAAGGCCGACCCCGGCGACCTGTCGGGACGGCTCGGGCTCAGCAAGGTGTCGTTCCGCTACGGCCAGGACGGGCCGCTCACCCTCGACGGCGTCGCCCTCTCGATCGAGCCCGGCGAGTTCGTGGCCCTGGTCGGCCCCTCGGGCAGCGGCAAGTCCACGGTGCTGCGGCTGCTGCTCGGCTTCGAGACCCCGCTGTCGGGCACCGTGCTCTACGACGGCCAGGACCTCGCCGAACTCGACGTCTCCGCGGTACGCCGCCAGTGCGGGGTGGTGCTCCAGAACGGCGCGCTGCAGGCGGGCAGCATCCAGGCCAACATCGTCGGCAGCGGCATCCACACCGTGGACGACGCCTGGGCGGCGGCCGAGATGGCCGGGCTCGCCGACGACATCAGGGCGATGCCGATGGGCATGCACACGGTGCTCTCCGAGGGAACCAGCACGCTCTCCGGCGGCCAGCGGCAACGCCTCATGATCGCCCGCGCGCTGGTCGCCCGGCCCCGCATCGTGTTCTTCGACGAGGCCACCAGCGCGCTGGACAACCCCTCCCAGAGCCGGGTCGCCGAGAGCACCCGCCGCCTCAACGCCACCCGGGTGGTGATCGCCCACCGGCTCTCCACGGTGGTGGCCGCCGACCGCATCGTGGTGATGGACGAGGGGCGGATCGTCCAGCAGGGCACCTACGACGACCTCCTCGCCGACCGGGACGGCCTCTTCGCCCGCCTGGCCACCCGCCAGCTCTCCTGACCGGAGGACACGCCGGGCGCCCGCCGAGCCTCACGCCCGGCGGGCGCGGGCTCCCACCGGCTCCCGTGACCTGCGGGCGCACCCGGAGAGCGGCCGCCCACCGGCTCTCCTGACCAGAGGACACACCCCGGGAGGACGTACGGGCGGGTGCCGTCGAGTCTCCCCGGCGTCTCGCTCGGACGCGGTCAGAGCATCAGCGCGAGGACCGCCCACGCCACGCCCGCTCCGGCCGCCGCGCCCGCGACGACCTGGGCGGGCGTGTGGTGGGAGACGCGCACCCGGGCCCACCCGATCACACCGACGAGGACCGCGCCCACCGCGAGCGTGACGACGGCGGGCAGCACGTGCGCCAGCACCACCGCCGCCCCGGCGGCCACCCCAGTGTGGAAGGAGATCTTCCATCCCAGGGTGATCGCCCCCATGACCACGACCCAGCCGAACATCACCGCCGCCGTCGCCGTCACGACGGCCGGCGCGTCCAGCAGGACGAGCAGCGCCAGACCGGCCGCCACGGTGACCAGGCCGACGAGCATCGGCCCCGTACGGGATCTCCGGTCGACCAGGTGCATCGAGTCGAGGCGGCCCCGCCGCACACCGACCGCGATCACCCCCACCGGCGCACCGGCGCACAGGACCGCCGCGAGCAGACCCCACAGCGCGCCCGCCCATCCGTGGGCGAGCAGCCCGGCCACGGGCGGCAGCGCGATCACGACGTACTGGGGAGCGGCCACCTCGGTCACCACCCACGCGAGACCCCCGCGCCCCGCTCCGGCCTCCGCTCCGCCCCCCGCGTCCTGCCCGGGTGCCTCACGCCGATCGGTCATGCCGCTCCTCAGCGGGTCAGGCCAGGGCCTGGCGGTAGGGGACGAGGGTCGCGAGCCATTTGTCCAGGGAGCCGGAGTCGTCCCACAGCTCGTACAGCTCGTTGTCGCCGGGGCGGGCCGCCCGGTCGACGGTGTCCCGGGCGAGGTCGCGGAGCTCGGTGGACGCCTCGAAGGGGTTGCCCTCCAGCCACCGGGCGGCGGCGACGTCCGGTTCTGTGCCGATCACGCGGGCGCCGACCAGGCAGGCCACCGCCACGGCCTCGCTCATCTCCGGCCCCTCCACGTAGTCGTCCTGGTCGAGGATCTCCCGCATCACCACGGCGAGCCGGCCCGCCAGGTCCGTGTCCTTGTCGTCCTCAAGGTCGTCCAGCCGGTCGAGAGCCCCGTCGTTGTCGAACGGTCCTGTGCCCCACGCGCCCATGTCGGTCTCCCACCCGCTCTTCTGATCGGTCGATCGGATGGTAGGGATCGCCTGCGACATTTCACATCCCGGCCGGTCGATCATCGTCGGGATGAGGCAGCATAGCCCGGCGGGAGGGCGGCACGGCACGCCGCCGGACGACGACCCCGCCCGAGGGCGAGGCCGTCGCCGGTCCCTGCTGGTCCCTGCCGGGTCCTATCGGGGTGGCGTCCCGTCGGGTATCGCGCCCGGCGGCACCGGGGCGTACCCGGTGGCCCGGGTGGTGAAGGTGCCCCGGCCCCGGGTCCGGCCGCGCAGCCGGGTCGCGTAGCCGAACAGCTCGGCCAGCGGCACGGTCGCGGTGATCACCACCGTCCCGGCCCGCGCGGTCGAGCCGGAGACCCGGCCGCGCCTGGCCGCCAGGTCGCCCAGCACCCCACCGGCGGCGTCGCCGGGCACGGTGGCCGTGACCTCGACCACCGGTTCCAGCACCACCATCGCGCTGGCCCGCAGCGCCTCGCGCAGCGCGAACCGGCCGGCCGCGCGGAACGCCATCTCCGAGGAGTCCTTGGGGTGGGTGGCCCCGTCGGTCAGCGTGACCCGCAGGCCGGTCACCGGATGCCCGCCGAGGGGACCCTCGGCCAGCGCGTCCCGGCACCCCGCCTCCACCGCCCGTACGTACTCCTTCGGCACCCGCCCGCCGACGACGGCCGAGCCGAACACGAAACCCGCCGCGTCCGGGGCGGCGTCCGGTGGCTCCAGCGGTTCCACGTCGAGGACGACGTGAGCGAACTGACCGGCGCCGCCGTCCTGCTTGACATGCCGGTACAGCAGCCCGGACACCCCGCGCACGACCGTCTCCCGGTAGGCCACCTGCGGCCGCCCGACGCCGACGTCCAGCCCGTGGGCGCGGCGGATCTTCTCCACCGCGACCTCCAGATGCAGCTCGCCCATCCCCGACAGCACCGTCTGACCGGTCTCGGGGTCGGCCCGGACCACCAGCGAGGGGTCCTCCTCGACCAGCCGTGCCAGCGCCGACGCCAACCGGCCGGTGTCGGTGCTCCTGCGGGCCTCGACCGCGACGGAGACCACCGGATCGGCCACGACCGGCGGTTCGAGGACCAGCGGCGCCGAGGGGTCGCACAGGGTCGCCCCGGTGCGAGCCGCCTTCAGCCCGACGACCGCGACGATGTCCCCGGCCACCGCGAGGTCCACCTCGGTGTTCCGGTCGGCCTGCACCCGCAGGATCCGGCCGATCCGCTCGGTACGCCGCGCGCCCGCGTCCAGCACCGTGTCTCCCTTCCGGATCGTCCCCGAGTAGACGCGCAGGTAGGACAGCCTGCCGGTGGTGGTCGAGCTCACCTTGAACACCAGCGCGGCGAACGGCGCCGCCGGGTCGGCGGCCCGCTCCCGCACCACGCCTTCCCGGACACCGTCCTCGGTGCCGCGCACCGGCGGCACGTCCAGCGGCGAGGGCAGGTAGGCGACGACGGCGTCCAGCAGCGGCTCGATCCCCCGGTCGCGGTAGGCGGATCCGCACAGCACCACCACGCCCTCACCCGTACGGGTCAGGTCGCGCAGCGCGGCGACGAGGGTCGGCGCGGAGATCGCCGACTCCGCGCAGAACTCCTCCAGCGCGGCCGGGTGCAGTTCGGCCACCGCCTCCTCCAGCAGCCTCCGGCGCCGGCGCGCCTCCTCCAGCAGGGCGTCCGGCACCGGCCCCTCCTCGAAGGTGTCGCGGCCTCCGGCCCAGACCAGCGACCGCATGCGCGGCAGGTCCACCACGCCGGTGAACCCGTCCTCCCGCCCGATCGGCAGCTGGACGACGAGCGGGACCACCCGCAACCGGTCGCGGATCGACGCGACCGCCACGTCGAGGTCGGCGCCGGCGCGGTCGAGCTTGTTGACGAAGGCGATCCGCGGCACGCCGTGCCGGTCGGCCTGCCGCCACACCGACTCGCTCTGCGGCTCGACGCCCGCGACGGCGTCGAACACCGCGATCGCGCCGTCGAGCACCCGCAGCGAGCGCTCCACCTCGTCGGAGAAGTCGACGTGGCCCGGGGTGTCGATCAGGTGGATGCGGTGGCCGTCCCAGGCACAGCTCACCGCCGCGGCGAAGATGGTTATCCCACGGTCGCGCTCCTGGGAGTCGAAGTCGGTGACGGTCGTCCCGTCGTGCACCTCGCCACGCTTGTGGGTGGCGCCGGTGACGTACAGGATCCGTTCGGTGACGGTGGTCTTGCCCGCGTCGACGTGGGCGAGGATGCCCAGGTTGCGGACGCCGGTCAGCGAGTCGGTGATGTGGTGACGCAGGTCGGTACGCACGGCCCGTGGCCCTTCGGAGTGATCCGGACAGGACGGCGCGATTCCCGGACGGCACGACCCGAGGTCAGGTCGTGATAAGACCCCTGGCGCGGGGCGCGGGGGCGCCCGCCCGGCTCCCGGCGTGGCACGGCCACGGGGGACACGCGGGGACACGCCCCATCGGGCGGGCGGGGGTCAGAGGTTCGTCACGGGTGTTCGGCGCGGGCCGCGCGGCCGGCGCCGGGGACCGGCGAAGACACCAGGATCACGTCATAGCGTGACGGGGGAACGACCACGGCGGTGCGGTGACGCACGACATGCTCCCCTCACTGGTCAAGGCGCGCGCCACGGTGTCGTGGCAGCGCGTGATCTGTGGCGAGTGTACTGAGCCCTGCACGGGCGGGAAAGCGGTTTTCTCGCCGGTGGCGCCCCTGGCCTGACCGGCGTTCCGGCTCACGCGGAAAGCGATCCACCTCTGGTTCGGCCGGCTTCACCGGCGTGTGAGGCATTCCAGCCGTCCCTGAAAGTTTCATATCCCAGGTGGCGGATGTCGTTTTCTCTGGTTCCTCCGGGAGTGACATCGGCGTCGCGTCTTCATCTGTGATCACGCGCACGACCCGACTCACCCCTTAAATCACATCAGCGACAAATCCTGACTATTGACACCACTTTCTGATTTATCTAACTTCCTTTTGTTGCTTCAAAGGAAGCTTTTCACGTATGTGAACACGGGAGTGTGTCCATGACGCCCCAGAGTCCGCTGTTCGGCCGGCGCCGGACGCTGGCCGGAGCCGCGGCCGCGGCCCTCGGCCTCGCGCTCGTCCCGGCGGTCGGAACGGAGGCCGGGGCCGCCACCCGGCACCCGTTCGGGCCGTACGGATCACCGCGGCACCGGCGGAACGAGCGCACGCTGTACGTCGACCCCCAGGGCCGGGGCGACCACCCGACCGTCCAGGCCGCCGTCGGCGCGACGCCCGACGCCCCGGAGCGGGGCTGGACCCTGGTGATCGCGGCCGGGACCTACCGCGAGACGGTGCTGGTCCCCCAGGCCAAGACCGGCCTGACCTTCCTCGGCGCCACCCGCGACGCCCGTGACGTCGTCATCGTCTTCGACAACGCCGCCGGGACGCCGAGGCCCGGCGGCGGCACGTACGGGACCAGCGGCAGCGCCACCACCACGGTCCAGGCCGACGGGTTCACGGCGGCGCACGTGACCTTCGCCAACGACTGGCTGCGCGCCGATCACCCGGAGATCACCGCGACGCAGGCCGTCGCCGTGAAGGTCATGGGCGACCGTTCCGCCTTCGAGGCGTGCCACTTCCTCGGCCATCAGGACACGCTGTACGCCGACACCCTCGACCTGGCCGCCTTCGCCCGGCAGTACTACCGTCGCTGCCACATCGAGGGCGACGTCGACTTCGTCTTCGGCCGCGCCACCGCGGTCTTCGACCGGTGCGAGCTGCGCGCCCTGCCCCGCGACGTGTCGTTCCTGCCCTGCGGTTTCGTGTTCGCGCCGAGCACCGCCGCCGCGAACCCGTACGGCTACCTCGCCACCAGGTGCCGCGTCACCGGTGACGTCCCCGACGGCTCCTACGGTCTCGCCCGCCCCTGGCGGCCGAGCGGCGACCCGACCGCCGTCCCGATGCTGACCGTGCGCGAGACCTGGCTCGGCCCCGTGATCGACACCACCGCCCCGTACGTGAACATGAGCTCGGGCTGTCCCTGGCAGGAGGCCAGGTTCGGCGAGTACCGCGACTCCGGTCCGGGAGCGGCGATCCCGGTTCCCGGGAACAGGCCGCAGCTCACCCCGGAGCAGGCGGCGGGGCGGACCATCCGTACCCACCTCGGCGACTGGGGACCGCCGATCTAGACCGGCCCCGGCCGCGCGGCCGGGTCACCACGCGTCCGGCCCGGCCCGCGCGGTCGGGTCACGCGTCCGCTCCGGGGGCGATGTGCCTGACGAAGAGGAGCCCGTCGGTCTCGCGCAGGTGGCCGGGATCCAGCGGGAAGTAGCCGTGGTTCGCCGACGTGCCGGTACGCGGTGCCGGTTCGGTCCCCGTGGCGCCGAGAGCCTCGGCCAGGCTCGCGGAGTCGACGACGTAGCGGTTTCCCGGAAGGGTGGACAGGATCCCCTCCAGGGTGTCGGGGCGCGGAGCGTCGAGCCCGTGGTGCGGCGCGGCTCCCAGGGCCGAGGCCACGAAGGCGTACTCGTCGCCCAGCCGCGCGCCGACGACCGCGCCGGCGCTCCACCACCTCAGCGTCCGGCCCTCCAGCGGCCCCCAGCCCGGCGGGAGGAGCCAGTGGCTCTCGTCTCTCTGGAGGTGACGGTTGTGGGCGTAGACCAGTGTCGGCCCGCGCCGCGCCCGGCGTTCCCGCTCCTCGACGGCCCGCAGGTTGTCGGCCATCATCGCGTCGCGCAGGCCCATGAGCCGTACCATGCGCGCCTCGGACGTGTCGGCCATCACGGCGTGGTAGCGGAGCAGCCCGGTCGCGGTGCGCCCGTACAGGTGCGCCCGCCACCACTCGTCGCGCGACGTCGCGCGGATCAGGCGCGGCGACTCCGCGGTGAGCAACGCCAGGAGGTCGTCCGCGATGAGGCGCAGTTCCCCGGCGTCGGCGGACAGTCCCACGGACAGGGAGGGGTCCATCGTCACCGCGGGATCGGTCCACCGCTCGTCGGGGCCGACCAGGTGATCGATCGTGCCCACGGTGTACGGGAGAAGGTCGATCTCCAGCCGGGCCGCGAGGTAGCCGTGCAGCGCGGTGAGGGCTCGCCGGGGGCTGTCCGCTCCGGTCATCTCGAACGGGCCGTCGAACCCGAAGAACCGGACCCTGTCCGGCGCGGGACGGTCCCGGTTGTACTCCCTCGTCCACCGCACGAGCTCGCGGCTCGTCTCCAGCTCGCCCAGCCCGTGACTGAAGCCGTGGCGCATGACGTCGTCGAACGTTCCCACGCCCTCCGTGACGTACTCGTCGACGATCAGGCCCGCGAGGCAGTCGCTCTCCAGCGCGATCGACCGGTATCCCTCGTGCTCGACGAGATGCCGGAGGACCTCGTTCCGCGTTCGCGGGAGCGCCTCCTCACCGTGCATGGCCTCCCCCAGACCGAGCAGGCGTGGCCTGGTGGGAAGCGACCTGAGAAGGCTCGTCATCGCGGAGCCGAGATCGGCGGCGCTCTCGCCGCCGAACGCCCACGCGTCGTCCCGTACCGGTGGATCGGCGGTCATGGTGACTCCTGTCTCCTCGGTGATCCCGGCAACCCCTTAAACCGTATCGTTGAACCCTCTGTGTAAACTTTGGCTCGTTCCCGCTTGATTCGTGAGACCGAAACCTTCAACCCTGCGGTGCGGCCGTCACAGGTCGGGGAGCCAGCTTCCGTGGAAGCCGAGGGGCACCCGGACCGGGAGGTGGATTCGTGCGACGGGCTCGCCGGTGAAGTCCTGGGCGGAGAGGATGACCAGGTCCGCCGCGCCGCGGTCCGGGTCGTGGACGTAGGCCAGGACGTAGCCGTCGTCCTCGACGCCCCCCGAAGCGTCCCTCGAAGCGGCTCCCGTGGCGGCTCCCGTGGCGGCTCCCGTGGCGGCGAAGACGCCCTCGCCCACGCTGGCGTGGCGCCCGAAGCGGTGCACCTCGGCGATGCCCCGGTCGTAGTCGTGCTTGATCAGCGCGTTGTCGAACGCCTCGTCGGGGAGCGGCCCGTCCACCGGGGGCATCGCGACCGCGTTCATCTCCCCGGTGACGGCGGCGTAGCCGTACCGGTGGCGGCGCGACAGGACGTTCTCGTTGACGCGGGGGAACTCCTGCGGGCGGTCGTCGATCGTCCGCCGGTGCGTCGTCCCGGCCCCCGGGTCGATCGTCCAGCGTTCCAGCACGGCCGGCTCGGCGGTGTTGGTGCGGACGTCCATCCGCGGGTATCTGACGAGGTCGAGGATGACGGAGGAGCCCTCGTCGTAGGCGTTGAGGGTGTGGGCGACGTAGCACGGCTCGATGTCGATCCACCGGACCCCGCCCCCGGCGCGCGGCATGACCCCGACCCGTGCCTGGTGCGCCTCGTCCCAGAGGTAGGGCACCGCCTCCCCCGCCCGCGCGAGTTCCATGTCGAACGTCACCGGCTGGTCGATCAGCACGACGTGCCGCTCGGTGAGCGCGAAGTCGTGCATCATCGGGGCGTCCGGGACCGGGATCCTGGTGGCGCGGACCGTCGTGCCGGTCCCGTCGATCACCAGGTGCCGGACGTGGTCCCACAGCGGGAAGTACGTGACGGCGTGCAGCTCGCCGTTGACCGGGTCGATCTTGGTGTGCGCGGTGAACGCGCCGTCGAGGGTCCCGCCGAAGTCGTACGGCCCGACGGTGCCGAGCTCGTCGTCCAGCTCGTACGGCCGCGGACCCGCCTCGATGAGCGCGAGCGTGCGGCCGGCGTGCCGGATGACGTGCGTGTTGGGGGCGAGGTCCATGGCCGGGTCGGCGTCACCGGTCCGGCCGGGGCGGCGCGGCTCGCCGAGCCGGTCGGTCACCTCGGCCGAGCGCACCCACCGGTTGCGGTACCACTCGGCGCGGCCGTCGCGGAGCCGGACCCCGTGGATCATGCCCTCGCCGAGCATCCAGTGATGGGCCACCGGGTCCTCGATGTTCAGCGGGTTGGGGCCGTTGCGCAGGTACCGCCCGTTGAGCTCCGGCGGGATGCGCCCGGACACGGGCAGGTCGTACGCGGTGACCTCTTCCTTCACCGGCGCGAAGGGGCCTTCCAGGTAGGGATTCATGGCGAACGTCCTCTGGCGGGAGTTTTGGTGGGAGTGACGTGACCGACCCTCGCCGAGGCGGCTGACGGCCCGCGTACCGGCCGCTGACGAGGGCCGCCACTCCCGGTCAGCCGCCGGGCGCGCCCACCGCGGACCGCGCCACCGGCACGACGTCCTCGGCAGCCCATGCCGGTTTCTAGCCCATGCCTCGCAGGGTGGTCGCGGCCGATCTGGCCGCCTCGACGCCCGCCCGCCGCAGGGCGTCGCCGGAGCCGGTCGCCAGGTTGACGAGGCGCAGGTCCGCCACCAGGTTGCCGAGCCTGAAGGTGACCACGACCACGCGGACCCGCCCCTCGGCGTTCGTCGCGTACCAGGAGAACGCCTCGTCTCCCACGTCCGTGAGCGCGCGGGGAACGGAGCGGGTCATCCGCCGCCCGTCCCCGATTTCGATCTCGTGCCGGCTCCAATCCAGGTCGCGGGTGCCGTGCAGCCACCGCCTCTCCAGGGCGGCGAAGAGCTCGTGCGCGGACCCGGGGGTCAGCGACCACGGGTCCGCGGTGCCGGGGCCGGTGACGGCGGTCAGCTCCACCCCCGCGCCGCGGATCGTCCACTCGCAGCCGTTCCCGGACGCGCGCCCACCGGCCGGAGCGCCGAGGAGCCCGGTGACCTGTTCCGGGGACAGCGCTCCGCAGAGGTCCACGGCCTTCTCGAACACAGGTGACACCGGTGGCACCGGCGGCACCGGCCTGTCCGCCGGTGCGGGCTCTCTCGTGAGCAGTATGGCGGCCACGGCGGAGGTCACGGCCGCCGCCACGGCGAGCAGGACCGCCGGGGTCCACCGGCGCGTCCGGCGATCGATCGCCCGCGGCGCGGTGACGCGCGGTGACTCACCGTCCGCGATCTGCCGCAGCAGCCCCAGCGCGATCTCGGCGTCCGGGCGCGCCTCGGGCTCGCGGGCCATCAGCCACCGCAGGAGCGACGGCAGCGGACCGGCGTCCCTCGGCGGGCGCGGATCCCGTGTGAGCGTCGCCTGGATCACGTCAGCGGGAGAGCCCTCGGAGGGCGGGACACCCTCCAGCGCGGTGAGGAGGGTCGCCCCCAGCGACCACAGGTCCGAGGCCGGATCGCCGTTCTCGCCGGCCAGGCGCTCCGGGGCGACGAACCCGGGCGTTCCGAGGACCCGGCTCGTACCGGCCGGCGTGGATCGGTCCGGGGAACGGGCGAAGCCGAAGCCGGTGAGGACGACGCGGTCGTCGTCGGCCAGGAACACGTTGCCCGGCCTGACGTCACGATGCTGCACGTCGTGCGCGTGCGCGGCGACCAGCGCCTCCAGCAGGGAGGCTCCGATCGCGGCCACCTGGAGGGGGAGCAGCGGGCCGCGGGCCGCGAGCTCGTCGGCGAGGTCGCGGCCGTGCAGCCGCTCCGTCACGATCCACGGCCTGCCGTCCTCCACCAGCACGTCGTGTACGGCGACGATCGCCGGGTGACGCAGCCGCGCCACGACCTCGGCCTCCCGCGTCACCCTGGCCACCAGCTCGGCGCGGCTCCGCTCATCGCCGCCCTCCGGGATCCGCACCTCCCTGACGGCGACCTCGCGGTCGAGCGTCTCGTCCCTGGCCAGCCACACGGTGCCCGTTCCGCCGTGGCCGAGCGGACGCAGGAGAAGATAGCGAAGGGCCAGCTTCGCCCCCGTCGAATCGGCCATATTCCAAGAATAGGCAGTTATCCTTCGTTAATCGATCTCCCGAATGTGACGAGGCGATACCGAACCCCGGTCGCGGCCTCCTCGTATCGTGTTCACGAATCGGAGAATGGCGACCGGACGCGTCACGTACCTCGAAGGACGTGGTGTGCTCGAAGGCTTCCGAGTGTCATGACCGGAAGAACTCGATTTATTTTCGGCCGGTTCGCAACCGGCTTCGGCGACCAGGCAGAACACAGCGATCGTGCCCACCGGCGCGACCGGGCCCCGCGCCGCCCCTGCTCGTCGGGCACGGACGGCGTACGCGGATCTCGGTCGCACTCCCGGTCTCGCTCCCTGCCGTGAGACCGAGGGGACCCGAATACCGGCCGGGAACGCGTTCAGCTAAAAGCACGCTTCCCCCGCCGGCTCGCGAGGGCATTCCTTTTCCCCTTCTCCCTATCTTCAAACACGGCACCTAAAGCGACGCCTATTCAATATGAGAATTATTCGGACCCGCCCGCCGGCATCGGCCTCGTCGTCCGCGCCGTCCTCGCCGTCCTCGCCGTCTCCGTCACCCTTGCCACCCCCGCTCCGAGCCGGGGTGAGGCGGGGACCGGAGCGGGCCGGGACACGGCGAGACGGAACACGGGGACGGCGGCGGCGAGGCGGAGCACGGGGACGGCGACGGCAGCGGCGACGGCGAAGACGGTGGCGACCGCCAGGCCGTAGGCGACCATCGCCGCCGTCCGGCCGAACCCGGCCACGGCGCTCATCGGCGCCGGTTCCGGTAGTGGTGGGCGATCAGGGCGGCGACGCACGCGAGGGTGGCCAGCCCGAGCCCGATACCGGCGAGGACATTGGTGCCGACGGACGAGAACACCATGTTGAGAACCGCGCTGACCATCAGCAGGAACCACAGCACGGGACGCACCGTCCCGCCCAGGACACCGGCGGGCCGTACCGGACGTGACGCCTCGGCGGCCTCTGGAATGGCCTCTGGAATGTGGTGGAGATCGGTCACGGTGCTCTTCTCGCTCGATGCGCTTGACGGGCCCGATGCGCTCGATGCGCTCGACGGGCCCGACAGGCCTGACGGGCTCGACGGGGCTTGGTGGGACTTGACGGGATTCGACGGGCTCGGCTGGTCACCTGTCACATGTCGAACGCTACGGACGATCACCGCCCGCCGCGATCCTGCCCACCGGACAACCGAGGTACAGCAGGCTGTACTCTTCGGCGCTCCTCGCCACTCATTGGCCGATGATCTGATGATGGGCCCGAATGGTGGCCTATCGTCTGGTCCAGGAGGTTCGCCTGGTCCAGGAGGTGCGGATGCCGGCCCCTGACCCCGTGGCCGCAAGGAAACCGGCACGTCGATGGGACGTGTTCGCCCGTGCCCGCGCCACCCTGGACGCGTTCGAACACCTCGTCGGCGGGCTGGGCACCACGGTCCTGGCGCTGGTCGCGTTCCTCCTGGTGGCCGCCACCGCGCTGGCCTGCCTCGTCGGCGTGGGCCTGCTCCTGGTGCCCGCCGCGCTGCGCGGGCTGCGCGCCGTCGCCGACCGGGAACGCGCGCGGCTCTCCCGCTGGGGTCCGGAGATCATCGGCCCGGAGCCGGTACCGTCCGGCCTGCGCGCCGCCCTCACCGATCCGGCCGTCCGCCGGGAGCTGGGCTGGATGGTCACCCACGCCACCCTCGGGCTGTTCCTCAGCCTGATCGGCCTCACGGTGTCCTTCAGCGCGGTGACCAACACCACCTTCCCGCTGTGGTGGCGGCTGCTGCCCCCGGAGGAGGCGGCCACCTCGGCCATGGGGCTCTGGACCGTACGCGACCTGCCCGGCGCCCTCGGGGTCAGCCTGCTCGGCCTGGGGTGGATCGTCCTCGCCCTGCTCCTCGTACCGGGGATGGCGCGGCTGCAGGCGTGGCCAGGCCGGCGGCTCCTGCCGGCCGATCCCGGCACCGACCTCGCGCTGCGGGTCGCGCAACTCACCGCGACCCGCGCCGCCGCGCTGGACGCGCACGCCGCCGAGCTGCGGCGGATCGAACGGTCGCTGCACGACGGGACCCAGAACCGGATCGTCGCCGTCACCATCCTGCTCGGCGCGGCCCGTCGTGCGCTGGCACGCGACCCGTCCGACGCGGAGGTCATCATCGACCGCGCGCAGAGCGCCGCCGAGCAGGCGCTCGCCGAGCTTCGCGCGGTCGCCCGCAGCATCCTGCCTCCGGTGCTGACCGACCGGAGCCTCGCCGACGCCCTCACCGGCCTGGCCACGACCTGCCCGATCCCGTGCCGGATCGACGCCGACATCCCCGTCCGGTGCGCCGCCTCCGTCGAGGCCACGGCCTACTTCGTGGCGGCCGAGGCGCTCACCAACATCACCAGGCACAGCCACGCCCGGCACGCCACCGTCAAGGTCCACCGCGACGCCGACCGGCTCCATCTCCAGATCACCGACGACGGCCACGGCGGGGCGGACGAGCACAGCGGGTCGGGGCTCGTCGGCATCCGCCGCCGTACCGAAGCACACGACGGGGCATTCATGCTGAACAGCCCTCCCGGTGGTCCCACCACCCTCACGGTGAGCCTGCCATGCGGATCGTGATCGCCGAGGACGACCCGCTCCTGCGCGAGGGCCTCGCGCTGCTGCTGCGCGCCGAGTCGCTCGACGTCGTGGCCACCGCCGCCGACCCCGACGGCTTCCTCGCCGCCGTCGACGCCCACCGGCCGGACGTCGCCATCGTCGACGTCCGGATGCCGCCGACCCACACCGACGAGGGGATCGTCGCGGCCGTCGAGGCGAGGCGCCGCCGCCCCGACCTGGCCGTGCTCGTGCTGTCCGCCTACGTCGAGCGGGCGTTCGCCACCGAGTTGCTCGCCCAGGGCAGCTCCCGCCTCGGCTACCTCCTGAAGGAGCGGGTCGGGCGGGTCGAGGAGTTCCTGGGCGCGCTGCACCGGGTGGCGGACGGAGGTACGGCCATCGACCCCGACGTCGTCGCGCAACTCCTCACCCGCAGCCGGCCCGACACCCGGCTGGACCGCCTCAGCCCCCGCGAGCGCGACGTGCTGGCCCTGATGGCCGAGGGGCTGGGCAACACCGCCATCGCCGAACGGCTGTTCGTCACCGACGGCGCCGTCCACAAGCACATCCGCAGCATCTTCGCGAAGCTCGACCTGGCCCCCACCGACCGGGCGGACCGGCGCGTCACCGCCGTCCTGCACTATCTCGACGACGCCCACCGCCGGGCCTGATCGGCCCTCCGGCGGGCGTGAGCCGGGACGGCCGGAGGACTCTCCACCGGATTCGCACCCCGCTCGGCGCGGGCCGGAGAATTCACCTCCGGCCATCGCGCCCGATTCCGGAGCGCCTCGTTCTCGTTCCAGAGCCCGGGAATGCTCTTAGTTCGAGGCCGCGGGGTCCGTGTCGTTGGGGTGGTTGAGCGCCCGGTCGATGTGGTGAGCGGTTTCGGCGACCAGTTCGTTGTCCTGAATCGGCGGCACGGTCGACCGCGTCGTCACGCTCCTCGCGGGCGGCCGACGCCGGCCCTCCCGCACCCGGAGACCGGCGTTCGGCGATGGCCGCGCGGCGAGGGTGAGCGGCATCCAGATCGCCCAGGTCGACCCGGCCGATGTTGACGCACGGCCTCTTCGCTCCTATGGTTCATTACCATAGTAATGAACCAACTAAGCGGGTGTCCATGTTCGATGACCAGAGCCCGATCTATCGGCAGATCGCCGATCGCATCAAGACCGAGGTGTTGAACGGCACGCTGAGCGGCGGCGACCAGGTCATGTCGACCAACCGGTACGCCGCCTTCTACCGGATCAATCCCGCCACGGCGGCCAAGGCGTTCCAGCAGCTGGTCGACGAGGGCGTTCTCTACAAGAAACGAGGCATCGGCATGTTCGTCAGTCCGGACGCCCGGGAGGCGCTCAGATCCCAGCGGCGGGAGAGCTTCTTCGCCGAGGTGGTCGCCCCGATGGTGGCCGAGGCGAAGGTGATCGGCATCCCCCTCACCGACATCGTCAAGAGGATCAACGAGCTTGAGGAGCACGCATGAACATCGTGGCCGACGGCCTGCGAGTCGACTACGGCACCGTCAGGGCGGTCGACGACGTCACGTTCTCCCTTGACGGCGGCAAGATCTACGGGCTCCTGGGGCGCAACGGGTCGGGCAAGACCAGCCTGCTGTCGGTGCTGGCCGCCTTCCGCAGGGAGTCGGGCGGCACGGTGCGGGTCGGGGGCCGCCCCGTGTTCGAGAACGCGGCCGTCACCCGTGACATCTGCCTGATCCGCGACGCGGGCGAGACCGTCGACATCGGCACCGCCGCGGACGCGCTCGACTTCGCCGAGTCGCTCCGCCCCAACTGGGACGCGAAGTACGCCCGCACGCTGATGGACAGGTTCGCCTTGAAGGGGAAGGCGAATGTGAAGGCCATGTCCAAGGGGCAGCGGTCGGCACTGGGAGTGGTGGTGGGGCTGGCCGCGCGGGCGCCGCTGACCATGTTCGACGAGTCCTACATCGGGATGGACGCCCCCTCCCGCTACGCCTTCTACGACGCCCTGCTCACCGACTACATGGAGCACCCGCGCACGATCATCCTCTCCACCCACCTGATCGAGGAGGTCAGCTCGCTGTTCGAGGAGGTCCTGATCATCAACCAGGGCAGGCTGCTCCTGCACGAGCGAAGCGAGACCCTGCTCGCGCGCGGCACCTCGGTCACCGGGCCGGTGGCCGAGGTCGACGCCTTCACCGCCGGGCTCACGGTCCTGAACACCAAGACCCTGGGGCCGACCAAGGTCGCCATGGTCTACGGCGACCTCGACGCCACCTCGCGGGCCAGGGCCGCTCAGGCCGGGCTGGACCTCGGCCCGATCGCCATGCAGGACCTGTTCGTCCACCTCACCGACCCCGACCCCGCAGCCCCCGCGGCCCCCGTCCCCACCGAGCCCGCCGGAGACGTCCGATGAGATTCCCGAGCCGCCTTCTGGGCGCCCCCCTGATTTACACCGCCCTCATGTGGGCGGGGTTCTACGTGCTGGTCGTCCTGATCACGGTCGGCGTGGCGATGTTCGGAACACTCAGGATCAGCACGTGGGAGGCCGCGACACAGATCCCCCGCTGGCTCGTCCTGTTCATCGGCGTCTCCCTGATGAGGGAGTTCCTCCCGCTGTACATCGCGCACGGGCAGACCCGCAGGCAGTTCGGCGCGCAGGCCGCGGTGACCGTCGTGCTGTACGCTCCGGCGTTCTCCGCCCTGATCACCCTGGGCTACCTGCTGGAGGCGCTCCTGTACAACCTGCTCGACCGGCCGCAGACCCTGATGAGCACCCACCTCTTCTCCTCGCCGACACAGGTGCCGCTGATCTTCACCGAGCACCTCGTCCAGGGCCTCGCCTGGATGGTCGCGGGAGCCCTCATGGGGGCGGCCTTCTACCGCTGGCAGGCCGGCGGGCTGCTCTCCCTGCCGTTCGGCGTCGCACTGGTCGTGCTGGGCGAGTCGGCCATCGGCGGAAACCTGAGGCTGCCGTTCTTCAGCTCGGAGCTGGGCTTCGACCTCACCCCAGGCGTCACGACGGCCCTGGTGGCGGGCCTCGGCTGCCTCCTGCTCGGCCTGGCGATGACCTGGCCCCTCATCCGCGACGTCCCGCTTCGCAACAGGGTCTCCTGAACACGGGCCACTCCCCGGCGGGGTCCGGCGCGCACGCCGGGCCCCGCCGCCTTCCGCCGCTCGGCACTGACGGCCCAAGCTCGACACCCGGCCGCGAGCCGACACCGCGAGCTGGATCGCCCTGCTCCACGGACCCGCGCGACAACCGGATTCCGTCACCCGCTCCGAACCGCCGAGCCTCAAGCGCCCTCGAAGTCGATCACCCCGGGGAACGTTCCGTCACGGACGTGAATCGGTCCGCACATCAATCTCAATCTCACGTCCACGCAAAAAATCATTGTGCACTTAGTTCACATTTTTCAGGAAATGGTCTACGTTCCATGGGTGTGACGCGGCGCACATCCGATCGGGTTACCGAGCGGAGTCATTTCGCTCCGATCCGGCGCGGGCCGCGCGTCCCACCGAAGAAAGCCCCCGGCCGGTGACGTCGACGGGCACCGACCTCGGAGGAAACATGGGCACTGCCGACCTCACCGACCTCACCGACCTCACCGATCGTGCCATCGCGCCGAACGGCGACCCCGCCGGCCGCACCACCGTGGAAAGCGGCGACCGCGCCACCGTGGCGAACGGCGACAGCACCGGTCGCATCGCCGCCGCGGGTGGCGGCAACCGTCCCGCCGCGCCGATCGGCGGCAACCCCGCGGCCCTCGCGGCCAGTGCCGGACGTGCCGCGCTCGCCGCCGGTGGTGAGCGGGCCGCCGCGGTCGCGAGTGAGCGGGCCGAGGCGATCGCCGAGGAACAGCGTGCCGTCGACCACGCGTACGACTGCGTCGAGCGGAGGCGGCTGAAAGCCGACCGGGTCAGGAACACGCACGGCCAGGAGCACTCCGGCACCGGTCTCCCCTTCGTGCCGGACGTTCCCCCGGAGTTCGGCGCGGACGACGACCTCGGCGGGCGGCCTCTCGTCTTCATGCGCGTCGACGTCGCCGACGACCCCGACGGCCGGGACGTCTGGCGCATCGGGCGCCGCTCGGTCCGCGACGCCGAGGGCGACCTCGTGGTGATCAGCTGGACCTCCGACCAGGCCGTACGGTGGATGAAGGCCCGTTCCTCCCGTCCCGGGGAGATCCGGCTCCGCCGCAGGCTGCGCGTGCACGGGCGTACGGTGACCGACTACCTCGACGACATCCGGCCCCGGGTCACGAACCGCAGGACCTCGGCACCGCTCCCGGACGGCCTGGACGCCCCCTCCTCCGAGGAGCCGCGGGCCGTCGAGCCGCCCGGTGAGGACGCCGGCGCCTTCCTCCTCGCCGACCTCGACCGGGGACGCGACGGGCTGATGCGCGACATCGTGGAGACCATCCAGCGCGACCAGCTGGACCTGGTCTCCGACGGGCGGCCCGGGGTGCTGGTCGTCCAGGGCGGCCCGGGAACCGGCAAGACGGCGGTCGGCCTGCACCGCGTCGTCTGGCTGCTGGACCCGACGAACCGGGGGCTCACCCCGGACGATGTCCTGGTGGTGGGACCGCACCGGGGGTTCCTGCGCTACGTCAGCCAGGTCCTGCCGAGGCTCGGCAGCCGGGGAGTGGCGACCGTGGAGGTGTCACGGCTCTGGGACGGCGAGGTCCGCGCCGAGGACACCCCGCGGGCGCACCTGGTCAAGTCCGACGAGCGGATGGCCGAGGTGCTGCGCCGTGTCGTCGAGAGCGGCGTCCGCCCCGAGGCCCTGGCGTCCCACATCAGCGACGACGTCTTCAGCACCCCGTACCGGGGCACCGCCCTGACGCTCCCGGCCGCCGAGATCGAGGCGCTCGCCGTCGAGGCGCGCGACTCCAGCGGCCCCTACCTGGTACGCCGCCGCAAGTTCGTCGACACGTTCGTCGACCGGCTGCTGACCAGGTACGCCAAGGCATTGCCCGGCCAGCGCCCGGACGGCGCCCTGCGGTCCGGCATCGAGAAGCACGGCCGGGTGGCCTCCCTGATCAACGCCGTGTGGCCCGCCCTCAACGCCGAGACCATCCTGCGCAGGACGCTGCACGACGCGGAGGTGCTCCGGGCGGCGGCCTCCGGCCTGCTCACCGCCGAGGAGCGGGAGGCCGTCACGCGCCCCCGGGTGGCTCGCGCCTCCGAGGAGCCCTGGACGCTCGACGACCTCGTCTGCCTGGAGGAGCTGCGCCACCTGCTGTCCGGGGACGAGCCGCGCCGCTACCGCCACATCGTCGTGGACGAGGCCCAGGACCTCACGCCCATGCAGGCGCGCTCCCTCGCCCGCCGCTGTCCCGGCGGCTCCATGACCGTGCTCGGCGACCTCGCCCAGACCACCGGCGCCCGGCAGTACGACGTGTGGGAGCGGCTGGCCGGAATCCTGGGCGGGCGCGACGGCTGGCACATGGCCGAGCTCACCGCGGGCTACCGGGTACCGGCCGAGGTCATGCGGTTCGCGGCACCGCTGGCCAGGGCCGTGTCCCTCTCCACCGCGGTTCCCGAGTCGGTGCGCGGCACGGACGAGACGTCGCTGACGATCACACGCGCCGAACCGGACCGGCTGGCGGACGAGGCCGTGTCGCGGGCGCTGGATCTCGCCACGGCCGGTCTGGAGCGGTCGCGGTCGGTCGCGCTGATCGTCTCCGACGGCTCCGCGTTGCTGGAGGAGCTGGAGCGGAAGGTGACGGAGGTCCAGGGGGCCGTTCCGGCGGACGGCGTCCCGCCGGTGAGCGTCCTGCCCGCGACCATGGCCAGGGGCCTGGAGTTCGACCACGTCGTGGTGGTCGAACCGGCCGCCGTCCACGACCAGGGACCCGCCGGACCGCGCCGGCTCTACGTGGCGATCACCCGGTGCACCCAGTCGCTCAGCGTGCTGCACGCGGCGCCGCTCCCGGCCGTGCTGGGCGGACCCGCCGACCCGGCGCTCGCCATCGCGGGTGAGCGGAGCACCTCGTCCCTTCCCGGGCCGGGCTCGTCCCTTCCCGGGCGGGGCCCGACTCTCCCCGTACCGGACTCGACCTCTCCCGTACCGGGTGAGCAGGCTCTCGCCGTACCGGGTGAGCAGGCTCTCGCCGTACCGGGTGAGCAGGCTCTCGCCGTACCGGGTGAGCAGGTCACCTCGACACTCGCCGTGACGAACGAACCGGCCGCTCCGACGCTCACCGTGCCGGACGCGCCGGTCACCTCGACGCCGGCCGTACCGCCCGCGCTGACCGTGCCGGTCACTTCGCTCGCCACCGAGCTCACCATCGACACGCCCAGCCCACTCGCCGAGGAGAACACGACGATGGAGTCCGACACGCCGGCCGGGGACGGCGGCTTCCGGGATTTCGTCTCCTCGCTGGAGGAGCGCGTCCGCGCCGACCGGCGGTGTCACGTCCACGAGCAGCTGCGCCACACGCTCATCGCCGAGCTGCACGGCGCCCGGCTCGCTCCCTCACAGTCCTCCTTCACCGACATCGTCTGCAAGGGACCGGACGGGACGGTCCTGTACGAGGTGCTGGGAGAGGGCGGGCACACCTACGAACGCATGCGTGAGGCCGTACTGCGGATCATGGAGGTCGAGCACGTCGGCGGGGAGCGGGCGGAGCACCGGTTCCTCGTGCTCCCCCAGGCCCCCGAGCCCGCGTGGGCTCCGGCGATGCCGGCCACGGCCTTCGCCGTCACGACGATCTGGAGGGACGGCGCCGGGTGGGCCGGAGAGGGTCTCGCCATCGCCCTCGGCCGGACTTCCACGGCCGGGTCGGCTCCCGGGTGAACTGAGTCAACGGATAGGCTGCGAAAGGACCTTCCTAGGAAGCCACGGTGCCTACCTGGGTGCATGTCGTCATCGTGTCTTCCGGCGGGGTCGCCACCGTCCTGTCCCCTACCCGGAGACACCATGCCTCCTTCTGCCGATCCGTCCGTCTCCGTCACCCTGGCGGAGATAGCCAGGATCGCCGGTGTCGGGCGCGCGGCCGTCAGCAACTGGCGCCGCCGCCACGACAGCTTCCCCGCGCCGGTCGGCGGTACGGACACCAGCCCGCAGTTCGCGCTGTCGCAGGTGGAGGAGTGGCTGAGGCGGCAGGGGAAGCTGGACGAGGTCGGCAGCCGGGAACGACTGTGGCCGGAGTTCGAGGCGCTCGGGGACCGCGACACGATGGGGAGGGCGATCGCCGCGGCCGGTGCCCGGCTCGCCCGGGATCAGGCGGGCCACCCGGCGAACCCACCGGACACCGGACAGCCGACGAAGCCGCCGGACGCAGGACGCCTCGCGGGCCAGCCGGACGCGGGACACCTGGTGAACCCGCCGGACACCGGCGCGGCCGGGGGATTTCCGGACGACACAGGCCTCTCCGAGGCCCAGCGATCCCTGGTGGAACGCGCGGTCGGCCTGTCGAGGAAACACGGGGCCCGGGAGACCTTCGACTTCCTGCTCGGCCGCTGGCTCGACACGCACGTCCGGCAGATCGGTGTCACACCGCGTCCGCTGGCCGCCCTGATGGCCGAGGTCGCCGAGCTGTCGCGCGACGGCGAAGCCGGTGGCGTCGGCACCGTGTTCGACCCCGCGTGCGGCACGGGCGGTCTCCTGCTCGCCGCCGCCCGGCAGTGGGCCGGCACGACGGACGCGCCCCCCTCGGGCGTCCCGCTCGGACTGCTCGGCCAGGACGCCGACCCGACCCAGGCGGCGCTCGCCGCCGTACGGCTCCTGCTCGCCGGTCACCCACCCGGGAGTGAGACCGCGTGGGAGGTGGACGTCCGGGCCGGGAACACACTGCGCGCCGATCCCCACCCCGGCGTCCGCGCCGACGTGGTGCTGTGCAACCCGCCGTTCAACGAGCGTGACTGGGGGTACGAGGAGCTCGCCACCGATGCCCGCTGGACGTACGGCCTGCCGCCCCGCACCGAGCCCGAGCTCGCCTGGACCCAGCACGCGCTGAGCCGCCTGGCGCCCGGCGGGACGGCGGTGCTGCTGCTGCCGCCCGGTGTCGCCTCCCGCAGGGCGGGCCGCCGGATCCGGGCCGGGCTGCTCCGTAGCGGCGTGTTGCGCGCGGTGGTCGCCCTCCCGCCGGGGTCCGCGCCCCCGTACAGCGTCGCGCTGCACCTGTGGGTCCTGCGGGCACCGGCGGCGGAAGGCGGGACGGGCGCGGAGGCCGGGGTGCTCCTGGTCGACGCGGCCGAGGTCCAGCCGGAGCCTCCGGGGGGAACGCAGAGGACGGGCAGGGCGGCGATCGACTGGCCCCTCCTGCGGCGGCGCGTGCTGTCGGCCGTCCGGGCGGAAGGCGAGGACAGGGACAGGCCGGCCGGCCACGCCGTGGTCCCGGTGATCGACCTGCTGGACGACGAGGTGGACCTCACCCCCGCACGGCACGTCCCCAAGGTGGCGACCTCGACGGACCTGGGCCTGCGACGCTCGTGGAACCGGTTCGGCACCCTGCTCCACGAGCTGCGGGACCTGTCCGCGACCCTGTCCGCGCTCGAACTCAGCGGCGAGGAGGCGGCCGGCCAGGGCACGGTGACCGTGGGCGACCTGCTCCGGGCGGGCGCCCTGACGATGCGGGCCGGGCAGCAACCGGCGGACGGCAAGGTACGCACCGGCGACGCCCCCGATGACGCCGTGCCCGTGCTGACCGTCGCCGACGTGCCGGCCGGGATCAGACCGTCCGGCTGGCTGCCCGCGCACGAGACGTCGGCGGGAGAGACGGCGGGCACCCTCACCGTGACCGTCCCGGAGGAGGTGGTGGTCGTCGGGGCCTACCGGGCGTTCGGCGCCTGGGTCGACACCGGCGCCCCCACGGTGCTTGGCTCGCAGCTGTTCGCCCTGCGGGTGGATCCGGCGCTGCTCGACCCGTGGTTCCTCGCCGGTTGCCTGCGAGCCCCGGCCAACGCGAGGCAGGCGGGAACGCACGCCTCGACGTCCTCCCGCATCGACGTCCGCAGGCTGCAGGTGCCGCGGCTGCCCCTTGAGGAGCAGCGCCGCCACGGCGAGGCCTTCAGGCGGCTCACCGCCTTCGAACGGTCACTGCGGGAGGCGGGGACGGTCGGCGGAGAGCTGGTCAACGGCCTGACCGACGGCATCGCCGCGGGCAGGCTTCCGGGGAACCGGGCATGATCTTTGCGGAAAGGTGTCCAAGGGGCAGGAGGTGAGCGGCCGCCTGGCCGTTCGCGATACCGCGCGACCGGCCATGGCGAAACGCGTACCCGGTGCGCCTTTGATATTGCCCCGCCACGGCTCGAACCCACCGATCTACTGACTCCGGATCGATCGATCCACCATCTGACCGAGTCTCTCGCCGAGCTCGCCAACCGGCTCGGTGCACGTACGGTTCTGGTCGACCTGCGCGCAGGAGGCAGCGAACTCGCGGCTCCCGTTCTGCTCGACCCCCGCGTCCAACGAATCTTCGTCACCACCGTCAGTGACCAGTCGCTGTACGGCACTCTTCGGACCGTCCAGGAACTCGGCCTGCGTGCGCCGACCCATGCCGAAGATCCGGCGAGCATGGCCGTCATCACCCAGTTCCGCGAGGAGGGGCATCGGGAACTGGCGGCCTCGGCCGCCGCTTCGCTTCGCGATGTGATCTCCAGGACACTCACACCGATCGCTCAGGAGGACGGCGACCGGACCGTCGACCGTGACCTCACACTGGAGCCGATCTTCAGTGTCCTCCAGGATCGGCTCCTGGCCTTGCCCGCCTCCTGGGAGGCGGTGGTGGACCTGGTCCGACGCCTGCGACTCGCGGAAACGCTCGCACCGCTCGTCGACGCCCTGGTGCCCTCGAAGGAACTGGGCGTGACCGAGGAGGGACTCGCCACGGAGTCGATCCACGTCATCAAGGAGATCGACGACCTGGCTTCTCGACGTGGAGCGCTGAGCGAGTTCGCCGCACGGCTGGCCTACGCCGAGGCGGCGGATGACACGGACTTCCTGCCGGCCGAATCCCTTCGGAACACGCTCGTCTCCCACCGGACCGAAGCACCACTGTGCGTGGTCATGGGAGCCAAGGGCTCCGGGAAGACCTTCACCCAGCTTCAGATGTGCTTCCGCAGGACATGGCGTGACTACGCAAGAGACGTCGGCGTCGAGGACGTGACTCTGGAAGCCCTTCTGACGCCGGTGCTCGTCTCCAAGGATCTCAGCGATCCCACTCGCGAGCGGATCGGAAAGATCCAACGAGACGCGTCGATCTCCCAGAACGGCGAGCCCGCGACCCAGCTTGAGTCGCATGACATGATCGATCTCGCACTGCGTTCGGAACCGACCAATGCGCAGTGGCGTCAGGTCTGGCTGACGTGCATGGCCCACGCCGCAGGGATCGACGCCTCTCCTGAGGACGTCGAAGAAAAACTGGCCGACTTCGCCTCGACGAACACACGGATCTTCCTGTCCGACGGGCTTGAGGACCTTCTGCGGGACCTCCTCGACAGTGATGTGCAGCGGCAGGCGCTTCGCGTCCTTCTCGTCGACTGTCTCGACTGGCTGCGCAGTCTCCGTGGCCGGCCATTGGGGTTGGTGATCTTCGTCCGGCGTGATCTCGTGCAGTCTGCCATCCGGCAGAACTACGGGCAATTCTCCGCCAGATACAGAGATTACGAACTCAAATGGAACCACTTCGAGGCCCTACGGCTCGCCCTGTGGGTCGCCCAGCGTTCCACAGCCCTTCCCGATCTCACCTCAGAAAAGGTGGCTTCGGCAAAAAATCAGGATCTCAGCACAATGCTTCATCCCCTATGGGGGGAGAAGATGGGATCACTCAAATCGCGTGAGGCCCGATCGGACGGATGGTTCCTGGCCGCGCTCTCCGACTTCAACGAGCAGATCCAGGCGCGTGACATCGTGACCTTTCTCAAGGAGTCGGCCTCCCTGTCCGTGGAGGAGAGCCGATGGCCAACCCGCCTGCTCACACCCGCAGCGATGAGAAAAGCACTCGCCCAGTGCGGCAAGGATAAGACTCGCGCCATCACTGAGGAAAGCCCGCAGGTGGGAGAGCTTCTCGAGCACCTCAGCAGCCTCGCCACGGACAAGAAGAGAATCCCCTTCAGTCCGGAGAGCGTCGAGTTGCCGAGTCGGCAACTAGAGACGCTGGCTGACAACGGGGTCGTCTTCCGCGAGGAGGATCGATACTGGATTCCCGAAATCTTCCGCCACGGTCTCTCGTTCAAGGCCACCGGTCGGCCGAAGATCCTGGCGATCGCGAACCTGGTGCGTCAGCGAAACAACCTGGACTGACAGGAACCTCGCTGGGGATCGAAGTCCTGGTGAGGACTAAGACTCGGGCGACCCGTCTCAGCCGCCAGGCCGTCGCCAACCGGGTGACGGCCACCGCCCGAACCCGCCCCAGTGATTGTTCTAGGCGACCTGTACAAGGGCGGAATCACAGGACGGGGTAAAGAATCCGAATGTGACAGGGGTACATTGACCGTGTCTCAACATCGGCGCATACTTTCCCTTATGAGTCCACAAATACCCACAAAAGTGGTCATATAGTGCTGCCCGCTGAGCGGCACTCGCGGATCGGGGAGGTGCTCCGGGCCTGCCGGGTCGTCAGCACCGACGACCTCGCGCGCGAGCTCGGCGTGTCGGCGGAGACGATCCGCCGTGACCTCGTCCTGCTCGAACGCCGGGGGACGCTGGCGCGCGTCCACGGGGGCGCGACGATCGCGCTCGGGCAGCCCGCCGGCGAGGAGGCCCCGTTCGCCGAGCGCACCGGGACCGCCGCGGACGCGAAGCGGCGCATCGGGCGTGCCGCGGCGGGGCTGGCGCGGCCCGGCCAGACGGTCGTGATCGACGTGGGGACCACCGCCGTGCAGGTGGCGCGGGCGCTCCCGCTGGACTTCTCCGGAATCGTCGCCACGTGTTCCCTGCTGGTCGCGGCGGAGCTGTCCGAGCGGCCCGGCGTCGAGGTCCTCGTCTGCGGGGGCAGGCTCAGGGCCGGGGATCTCGCGGTCTCGAACTCGGTCGCCCAGGCGTTTTTCGCGGACCTGAACCCGGACATCGCGTTCCTCGGCTCCGGGGGCGTCGACGCGGCGGCCGGGCTGACCGACTACTACCTGGACGAGATCGCGACGCGGAGGGTCATCCTCGGGAACGCGGCGCGTTCGTACGTGCTGGCCGATTCGAGCAAGTTCGGACTGGTCGCCCGGCACCGGGTCGTCGACCTGGGGGAGCTCGCCGGGCTGATCACCGAGGCGGAGCCGCCGTCCGCCATCCGGGACGCCGTCACCCGCGAGGGCGGGACGGTCGTCCTGGCGGAAACGTCCAGGCCGAACGCGGAGGAGGTGCACCCGGGGTGACCACCGTACTGGCGATAGACCAGGGCACGTCCGCCACCAAGGCGATCGTCGTCGACGGCGCCGGCGAGGTGCTGGGCCTCGCCGAGGTGCCGGTCCGCCCCGCCTACCTGCCCGGGGGCGGGGTCGAGCAGGACCCCGGGGAGCTCCTCGGCTCGGTCCTCGACGCGGGCCGCGAGGCCGTCGCGCGGGCCGGGGTGCCGGTCGACGCCGTCGCGCTGGCGAACCAGGGCGAGACGGTGCTGGCCTGGGACCCGGTGACGGGCGCTCACCTCTCCCCCGCCATCGTCTGGCAGGATCGCAGGTCGGAGGGCATCTGCGCGGAGCTGGCCGGGTCCGGGGAGCGGATCGCCGGCGTCACCGGGCTGGTTCTCGACCCGTACTTCTCCGCGCCGAAGATGGCGTGGCTGCGCCGGAACGTGACCGGGGAGGGCGTGGTCACCACCTCGGACTCCTGGATCGTCCACCACCTGACCGGGGAGTTCGTCACCGACGTCGCCACGGCCTGCCGGTCGCTGGTCACCCGGCTCGACGACGCCGAATGGGATCCGGAGCTGCTGGAGCTGTTCGGGCTCGGCGAGGAACGCCTGCCGCGCATCGTCTCGTGTGACGAGGTGGTCGGTCACACCACCGCGTTCGGCGGGCGCGTCCCCGTCGCCGGGCTCGTGGTCGACCAGCAGGCGGCGCTGCTCGCCGAGAACTGCCTGCGGGCCGGCGAGGCGAAGTGCACCTTCGGCACCGGCGCGTTCCTGCTCGCCAACACCGGCGCCTCCGCCGCGCGCTCCACCGCCGGGCTGGCCGCCTCGGTCGCCTGGCGGGTCCGGGGGGAGACCTCGTACTGCTTCGACGGTCAGGTCTACACGGCCGCCTCCGCCGTACGGTGGATGCGGGACCTCGGCTTCGTCGACACCGCGGCGGACCTCGACGCGGTCGCGGCGGCCGACTCCGAGGGGGTGCTGTGCGTCCCGGCGCTGGCGGGTCTGGCCGCTCCCTGGTGGCGGCCCGACGCCAGGGCCTCGTTCTCCGGGATGACCCTCTCCACCGGTCCGGGACACCTCGTGCTCGCCGTCCTCCAGGGGATCGCGGCGCAGGTCGCCGAGCTGGGCGACCTCGTCGCCGCCGACCTCGGGCGGCCGCTGACCCGGCTGCGGGTGGACGGCGGGCTCACCCGCAGCCGGGTCCTCATGCAGGCGGTCGCCGACCTCGCGAGGATCCCCGTCGACGTCTATCCCTCCCCGCACGCCACCCCGATGGGCGCGGTGGCGCTGGCCCGCGCCGCGCTCGACCCGTCGCTCTCCCTGGAGGACGCGGTGGACGCGTGGGAACCCGGCACGACGTACGAGCCCCGATGGTCCGCGGATCGGGCGGCCGACTTCCGCTCCCGCTGGAGAGACTCCGTCGCCATCACGCCGCCCCGGGAGGGAACGCGGTGAACACCACGCGAGACGCGATCACCCGAAAGCCCGGAGACACCTCGGGATCCGGGGGCACCTCGGGATCCGGGAACACCTCAGGATCCGGGGACACCTCGGGAAAGGTCACCGTCGCCGCGGACGCCACGGCATCCGCCTCGGCGGCCGTGTTCGACGTGGCGGTGATCGGGGCCGGGATCGTCGGGTCGGCCGTCGCCAGGGAACTCGCGGCCTACGAGCTGAGCGTCGCGCTGCTGGACGCGCGGGACGACGTCGGTGACGGTACGAGCAAGGCGAACACCGCCATCCTGCACACCGGGTTCGACGCGAAGCCCGGCACGCTCGAAGCCCGGCTGGTCCGCGAAGGCTACCGCCTGCTCTCCGACTACGCGGCGCGGACCGGGATCCCCGTCGAGCGCACCGGGGCCCTGCTGGTGGCCTGGAACGCCGAGGAGCTCGCCGCGCTGCCGGGCCTGCGGGAGAAGGCGGGGCGGAACGGGTACGGCGAGACGGAGATCGTCGGCCCCGACGAGGTGTACCGGCAACTGCCCCACCTGGGCGAGGGGGCCCTGGGGGGCCTGACCGTTCCGGACGAGTCCATCGTCTGCACCTGGACCACCAACCTCGCCCTGGCCACGGACGCCGTCGGCCGCGGGGTGACGCTGCTGCTGAACCGGGCGGTCCTGTCGGCCGAGGACCTCGGCGACTCGACCGTGCTGCGCACCTCCGGCGGGGACGTGCGCGCCCGCTGGGTCGTCAACGCGGCCGGGCTCGGCGCCGACGTCGTCGACCGGCTGTTCGGCCACGACCGGTTCACCGTCACACCTCGGCGCGGCGAGCTGCTGGTCTACGACAAGCTCGCCCGCCCGCTGGTCGACAAGATCATTTTGCCGGTGCCCGGCCCCTGGGGCAAGGGCGTGCTGATCAGCCCGACCGTCTACGGCAACGTGCTGCTCGGCCCCACCGCCGAGGACCTCACCGACCGTACCGACACCGGGACCACGGAGGGAGGGCTGGAGTTCCTCCTGAGCAAGGGCGAGAGACTGATGCCGAGCCTGCTGCGCGAGGAGGTCACCGCGACCTACGCCGGCCTGCGCGCGGCGAGCGACCACCCGGACTATCTCATCGAGGCCGACCCGGGACGGCGCTACGTCCTGGTCGGCGGGATCCGCTCGACCGGCCTGACCGCCGGTATCGCCATCGCCGGGCACGTCGCCGAGCTGGCCCGCGACGCCGGCCTCGCTCTCGTACCGCGGGAGAACCTGCCGGAACCGCCTCGCATGCCCAACCTCGGGGAGGCGTACCCGCGCCCGTACCAGGACGCCGCCCGGATCGCCGCCGACCCCGCGTACGGCAAGGTGGTCTGCTTCTGCGAGCGGGTGACCTCCGGCGAGATCCGCGACGCCCTGCGCTCACCGATCCCACCGGCCGGCCTGGAGGGGCTTCGCCGCCGCACCCGGGCGCTGAACGGGCGCTGCCAGGGGTTCTTCTGCGGCGCCGAGGTCGGGAGGCTGCTGGCCGGCAAGGGCGGGAACACCCGCGACGGCGAGGACATCCGCGACGACGCGGGCACTCGCGACGGCGGGAGCGAGGGCATCCGCGACGGCGACGGCAAAGGTGGAGGCGGAAGCGGAGGCGGAGGCGGGAAGACCGGTGGGGACCGGCACGCGTCGCTGGAGACCCTCCGATGACGGGCACCGGCGTCACCGTCCTCACCCCGGCCGTCGTCATCGTCGGCGGCGGGCCGGCCGGGCTGAGCGCCGCCCGCGAGCTCGCGCCGAGGGTCGACGGAGACGTGCTCGTCCTGGACCGGGAGGGTACGGCCGGAGGCATTCCCCGGCACAGCGACCATCCCGGCTACGGGATCAGGGACATGAGGCGCTTCCTGAGCGGGCCCGCCTACGCCAGGAGGCTCGTGCGGCAGGCCGAGGCCGCCGGTGCGACGATCCGGACGGACGCCACCGTGACGAACTGGGCCGGTGACCACGCGATCGAGGCCACCACCCCGATGGGCCGCATCCGGATCGAGGCACGGGCCGTCGTCCTGGCCACCGGCGCCCGCGAGCGCCCGCGACCGGCCCGCCTCATCCCCGGAGACCGCGCCCACGGCGTCTACACCACCGGCCACCTGCAGAACATCGTCCATCTGCGGAACGGAGGGGTCGGCGGCAGGGCCGTCATCTCCGGCGCGGAGCTCGTCAGCTGGTCGGCCGCGCTGACCCTGCGCGGGGCCGGGTGCCGGACCGTCCTGATGACCACCGAGTACCCGCGGGCGGACTCCTACGCCCTCTTCAGCGTCCCCGGCAGGATCCTCTTCCGGACCCGGGTCGCCACCCGCACCCGCGTGACGAGGATCATCGGCCGGCCGGAGCTCGAAGCGGTCGAGGTCGAGAACATCGACACCGGTGAGAGGCGGGTCGTCGAGTGCGACACGCTCGTCCTCACCGGCGACTGGATCCCCGACCACGAGCTGGTACGCGCCGCCGGGATCGCCCTGGACCCCGGCACGAACGGCCCCCTGGTCGACGGCGCGCTGCGGACCGACCGGCCGGGCGTGTTCGCCGTGGGCAACCTGCTGCACCCGGTCGACACGGCCGACATCGCGGCGATCGACGGCGCCCACGTGGCCGACTCGGTCGTCGCCTGGCTGGACGGCAGGAGCCCACCGGCCGAACAGGTGCGGCTCCTCGCCGACACGCCCTTCCGCTGGGTGTCACCGGAGATCTTCCGCCCCGGGGACCCCGCCCCGGCCCGTCGGCGGCTCCTGCTGTGGAGCGACCGCTACGTCCCGTTCCCCCGCGTCGTCCTGCGGCAGGGCGGAAAGGTCGTCGCCCGCAGGCGGCTGTGGTGGCCGGCCGCCCCCGGCCGGGTGTTCCGCGTCCCGGCGAGCCTGCTCGCCACGATCGACCCCGACGGCGGTCCCGTACACATCGGCGTGGAGACCTGACGCCCGCCCGCGAGAGGCGTTTCCCCGCGCGTGTCACGGGCCGGGCGGCAATCCTTCGAACAGGCAATCCTCCGGCCTACGGAATAACGAACACGGTGCACAGAACATCATATTAAGAAATTTCCGCCGACAGCCGGTTGGCCGGTCACCAGGATTCGCGGCACCCCCGGCCGGGTGCACTCCACCCCGCCGAACCGCACACCCCGCCACGCCGCCGATCGGCCTTCCCTGTGGAAGCGACCCGCACGGAGAGCTCACCCCGAACGCCCTCTGAGCGGCGACCCCAGGGAAAGACCTAACGCCCGTCGAGCGGCGATCTCGGGGAAAGACCGCGACACCAGACCGGCAGGTCGTCACACTGGGGGCGACAAAGTCGGCCTATCGCGGCAACACCCCCGCCCACTGAACCCGATTTATGTCTTATACACGCTTAATTCACCACTAAACACCATTTATGGTGCACAAAGCTCACTCGCTGGAACCGGTGGAGCCTGGCTGACATCCAACCCCGTACGACTGGCGTCCATTTATCGGACATGAGCCGTACATCCCCCAGGTTGATGACATATGAGGTGTCGTGACTATGGCGTCGAACGTGACGCGGTTATATCAGGCGGTGCTGCGCGACCCGGCCGCCCCCATCTCGATCCGGCTGCGCCGTACCTTCTCCGAGTGGGTCGAGCGGAAGGGGTTCCCGCCCCCGGGTGCGGCGCGGGCGATGGTCGAGGCCGAGGCCGGCCGGGCGCGGCTCACGATGGAACGGCGCGGTGACTGCGGCCGCTACACGCTGGACGAGCCGGACGGGGAAGGGCGCCTGCGGACCCGGGTGACCTACGCGGAATCGGTACCGGGCATGACCGGGTGGGTCATCGTCACCGTGGACCGGCACGAGGGGCGCGAGCCGGAAGGGCACCGGCGCGAACCGTACCGGCGCGGGAGGCGCGACCAGGAACGGCGGGAGAGGCGCGAACCGGGGGTGGTGAGCGTGCCCGGTTTCCTCCCCGCGTACCTGCGCACCGCGCGCATCAGCGACGGCGGCGTCCAGGTGGAGGACGGCCCGGTGGTCCTCGACGAGGAGGGCATGGACCGGTTCGTCCCGGTGATGACCGAACCCCGCAGGAGGATGCCGATCCTCGTCCTCTCCGTGGACCCCCAGAACCCGGAGGCGGCGCGCTCCCACGCCGACTACCTGGCCGGCGCGGTCACCGGCGCGAGCCTGGTGGTACGGCTCGCCGACCTGCGCACCCAGAACCGGTTCAACAAGGTGATGGGCAGGGAGCTGGGCGTGTTCGGCGGCGGGATCCGCACCTACCTCGCCCCCTTCGACCCCGCCGAGGAGCGCCACCCCCGCAGGCACCCGCCGATGGGCGCCGCCATGATCCGGGACCAGGGTGACGCCGCCCTGGACCGGATCGTCACCGGGGCGGTCGGCGACACCGTCCATCGCGAGCTTCCCGAGGAGGTCCAGCGGACGCTCCACGTCGTCTACCGGGTGCTCGCCGGACGCGCCGACCTGGGCGAGATCGCCGAGGCCGCGCTCCGGCCCGCGCGGACCGACCCCGCCCGCGAGGAGTTACGGCGGCGGATGATGGCCATGACCCGGCGCCCGACACCCGCCGCGACCGGCGGAACCGGTGGGACCGGTGGGAGCGGCGGTGAGAAGGCCACGGTCATCACGGAGACCGAGAAGATCGAGAAGACCGAGGAGACCAACGAGACCAAGAAGCATGAGGAGACCGGGAAGAGCGGTTCAGGGGCGGAGGAGATCGCCCAGGTGGTGGCGGACATGGTGGTCAAGGAGCTGCGCGGTGACCTGGACGCGGCCCTGGGGCTCGCCACGTCGTCGCAGACCTCCGGCGGTGACCTCACCAGGGTTCTGCGCGAGCTCCACACGCTCGGCGCGCACCTCTCCGGCCTGCGTGACATCGTCGCGGAACGGCGTGGCGACGTCCTCCCCGACGTCCCCCTCCCGGACGTCCCCCTCGCGAGCGGCCCGCTCATGAACGCCCCCCTCGCGAACGGCTCTCTCGCGAACGGCCCTCTCGTGAACGTCCCCCTCACGGACGAGGGAAGCGACGGCCGGGCCACCGAGGCCAGGCGCCTGCGCGAGGAGTACCGGCTGCTCACCGAGGAGTACGCCGAGGCCGTCACGAGCGCCAGGAAGCTCGCCGAGCGGGTCCGCTGGCTGGAGGGCAGGCTCGCCGAGGCGGGCCAGCCGGTGTACGGCGTGCCCGAGGAGACCCCCCTCTTCGAACCCGCCAGCCTGGTCGAGGTCCTGATCGAGGCCCGCGAGAGCCTGCGCCACATCGTCGTCGGCGACACCGACGGCGCCGCCGCCCGGCTCGACCTGGACCACCCGGCCCAGTCGCGTACGTGGGCGGCGAAGGCATGGGACTCGCTGCGCGCCCTGGAGGACTTCGCGAGGGCGCGGTCCGGCGGGGAGTTCTCCGGCGGCTTCTACGAGTGGTGCTCCCACGGCTCCTCCGGCCGTCTCACCATCCCCACCGGGATGGTGTCCATGCGCGAGTCGAAGAGCGTGGTCACCCGCGCCAAGTTCAGCGACCGCCGGACCTTCGCCGTCCCGCCCGAGGTGAACCCCGGCGGGCAGGTCCTGATGGAGTCCCACGTCAAGCTCAGGCCCGTCGGCTACCCCGCGCCCCGGATGTACTTCCACGACGACTCCGGCGGCGCCACCGGCAAGATCTGGATCGGCTACCTGGGCGAGCACCTTCCCAACACCCGCACGAACTGATCGGCGGCCGGTGAGCCCCGCCGCAGCGTCCCGGTCTGAACGTCACCTTCCCGCATTCGATGTCACCACGATGTCACCTTCGTCCAGAAACGTGCCACCTGGCCTGATCGTTTTCCTGCGGTTGTGGCGGTTCCGGAAGAGTCCGCCGTGTGATCGTTGATCTTCCTGGTGTTCGCCCGTCCGGCGGTGCCCCTCGCGCAGCGCCACCGCGCCCCCTCTGATGTCGTGGCCAACGGCGGGAGCGTTCCTGTGATCATCGGTGGAAAAACCTGCGCGACGCCCGGATCACCGGTTGAAGCCCTTGATGAGCAGCCACAACGCCAGCACCATCTCGCCGACCGACAGCGGCGCGATCAGCACGGCGTGCACCGGCGCGGACACCTCGACCACCCCGAAGAGCACGAGCAGAGCGTCCACCGCGTACGGCACCACCGCGACCAGCGCCCATCCGGAGATCGGCCGAGGCACCAGCGCGCCCCGCCACAGCGCCCCGTTGAGCAGCACCACGGCCAGGCAGAAGAACAGGGAGCTGACCGGATAACCCCAGGTGCCGTACGTGCCGGACCACGAGGCGTCCCCGCCGGACGCGGCGACGAGCGGCCCGAGCGCCGACGGGAGCAGCAGCACGACCTCCAGCGTGCGCGCCACGACGTACCCGACGGCCACCCCCTCGCCGCGTTCGCGCAGCACCGGGAAGATCGCCGCCGGGATCATCGCGATGGCGGCGGCCATCACCACCACCAGCAGCGCCCCGGCCCGCGACCGGTCCCCTGCCAGCAGTATCGCGCCCAGCGCACCCGCCACGGTCGCGGTGATGAAGAGGCCCCCGACGATCCGGGCCGTCGTCCGTCTGCTCATGCTCACTTCGAAACTCCAAAACTCCGAGGACACTGAAGACGATGAGGACCGCGATGTCCGCTATCGTCCGATCGATGCGGCACCCACCCTGGCCGGGGACGGTGTGCGAACGGTGTGCCGGCGGTTGGCCGGGCGAGGGGGCGGCCCGTGGTCCGGATCCGGCTGCTGGGCGGGGTGGCCGCCGAGACCGACGACGGCGACCCGATCGACGTGGGCACGGCCAGGACGCGCACCCTGCTGGCGGCCCTGGCCCTGTCGCCCGGCGTCCCCGTGCCGGTCGCGCGGCTGATCGAGCAGGTGTGGGCCGACGCGCCGCCCCGTACGGTGGCCAAGACCTTGCAGTGGCACGTCGCCCGGCTGCGCGCGGCACTGGGCCACGCCGCGATCGGCCGGGCCGGCGCCGCCTACCGGCTCGACCTCCCGGCCGAGGCCGTCGACGTGGGCCGTTTCCGCGCCCACCTGCGCGACGGCGACGCGGAGGCGGCACTCGCCGAGTGGACCGGCGACCCGCTGGCCGGAGTGGACGCGCCGGGTCTGGCCACGGCGGTGCACGGCCTGGTGGAGGAGTGGCTCGGCGCCCTGGAGTCGGCTCTGGAACACCAGGTGGACCGCGACCCGCACCGGGCCGCCGCCACCCTGACCGGCCTGGTCGCCCGCCACCCGCTCCGGGAGGGCCTGTGGGCGCTGCTGATGACCGCGCTGACCAGGTCCGGACGGCGGGCCGACGCCCTGGCCACCTACCAGCGGGCCCGCCGCCACCTGGTCGCCGAGCTCGGCATCGAGCCCGGCCCCCGGCTGCGCGAGGAGGAGGCGCGGATCCTGCGCGAGGAGGAACCCCGGGAGGGCAACCTGCCACCGAGGCTGAGCCCGCTGATCGGCCGCGACGACGCCCTGGCGGCGGTGGCCGGCGCCCTCGCCGGGTCGCCGGTGGTCACCCTGGTCGGGCCCGGCGGCATCGGCAAGACGCGGCTGGCCCTGGCGGCGGCGTCGCGGACCGGTGGCGCCGCCTGGCTCCTGGACCTGTCGGAGATCACCGACGCCGCCGACGTGCCCCGCGTCGCGGCCGGCGCGCTCGGCGTCGCGCAGCGGCCCGGCCGCGGCCTGACCGAGTCGGTCGTGGCCGCGCTGGCCTCCCGTACGGCGCTGCTGGTGGTGGACAACTGCGAGCACGTGCCGGACGGCGCGGCCGGTTTCGTCCAGGCGGTCGCCCGGGGGTGTCCGCACGTACGGGTGCTGGCCACCTCACGCGAGCGGCTGGCCGTGGACGGCGAGCAGGTGGTGGCCGTCGGCCCGCTCGCTCCGGAGGCCGCCGCCGAGCTGTTCCACACCCGCGCGTCCGCCACCGACCTCGGCTACGACCGCCTCGCGCACGCCGCCGACGTGGCCGACCTGTGCCGCCACCTGGACGGCATCCCGCTCGCCATCGAACTGGCCGCCGCCCGCGTCCGCAGCCACCGCCCCCGCGACCTGCTGGCCCGCCCCGGCGCGGCGACCGGTGAGCGCAGGACCGGCGCCCCCAGGCACCGCAGCCTGCGCGCCGCCCTGGCCTGGTCCCACGACCTGCTCACCGACGCCGAACGCGTGGCGCTGCGCGACCTGTCGGTCTTCCGCGGCCCCTTCCCGCTGGCCGCGGCCGCCGCCGTGACCGGGGACGACGCCCTCCTGGGCACCCTGGTCGAGCGGTCGATGGTGTCGACCGTGCCCGGGCCGCGGTTCCGGCTGCTGGAGCCGATCCGCCGGTTCGCCGCCGCCCAGGGCCCGACCGGGGAGGCCGCGGGACGGCACGCCCGCTGGTGCCTCGTCGAGGTCGCCGAGATCGGCGTGCTGTTGCGCGGCACCCGGGAGGAGGAGGGCGTGGCCCGGCTGCGCGAGCTGTGGCCGAACCTGCGGGCCGCGTTCGGGTGGGCGTGCGCGACCGGCGACGTGGCGGCGGCCGACGCGCTGGTCCGCCCGGTGGTGACGGAGCTGACGCTGCGCGCCGCCCAGGAGATCGGCGACTGGGCCGAGCGCCTGCTGGCCCTGCTCCCGCCCGATCAGGCCGACCGGCGCGCGTTCTGGCTGCTGTGGGCGGCCGAGCGGCTCACCCAGACCGCCGACCCGGCCGCCTTCGCCGCCCTGACCGCGCCGGACCACCCGCCGGACCACCCGCTGGCCCGCTACGCCGCCGCCTACGTGCGCGGCGACGGGCAGGCCCTGGCGCAGCTGCTGCCGCCGGCTGTGGCCGGGCTGCGCGAGCGGGAGCCGTACCTGGCGGCGTTCCTGCGGCTGAACGCGGCCGGAACGCTGCTCGGCGTCGGCCGCTTCGCGCAGGTGGACGAGGCGGTCACGGTGCTGGCCGCCCGCTACCGCGCGGAGGGACCGCCGACGCTCCACCACTGGGCGCTGCAGACCCTGGCCTACTCGGCCGCGTTCCAGCGCCGCCCCGGCGACGCCGAGCGGTTCTTCGACGAGGCGGCCACGATCGACCTGCCGGAGGGCTCGCTGTCGGCGGGAAAGGCCGTCCAGGCACGTACGGCGTTCCGGCGCGGCGACCGCCCGCGCGCGTACCGGTTGCTGCGTGACTACATCGACGAGCTCGTGGCCACCGACAACGTGGTCGCGGCGAGCGTGGTCTGCATCGAGTTCGTCACCATGACGGCGGCGCTCGGCCTGCGGGAGGAGGCCGGGCGGATGCTGGCCTACCTGGAGTCGCGCAACGAGTTCGGCGCGATGGCCGCGCGCCTGCTGGTGCCGTACGCGGTGGGCGGGCGCGCGGCGGACCCGGGCCTGACCGACCGGCAGGCGCTCGACTACATGGGCGCGGTCCTGGACAGACTGACGACCGGTCAGGAACGAAGAAGCGCTGGCCGGTGACTCCTGACTGAACACCGCCGCGCCCGTCAGCATCCGTCCGCATCCGTCAGCGCCCGTCAGCGCCCGTCAGCGATCGGCGAGCCCCTGGAGGATCGCGCGGACCTCTCCCGCGCTCTGGTGGTACGGGCCGTAGCGGCGTTCGAGGTCCGGCAGCAGCTCGCCGAGCAGCCGTTTGGCCCGTCCCTTGTTGCCCGCGTCGAGTTCCACCATCCCGATCTGGCGCCGGAGTTCCAGGATCCGTTCCTCCCCCGCGCCGAACCGCCGCTCGTCGGCCAGCAGCCGCCGGAGCTGGGACAGGGCGAGGTTCGTCTCCCCGATCGCCGCGTGACACCCCGCCTCCATCAACCGGCACCGCAGGGCGAGGTTGTTGTCCGGCCCCTCCACCCTCGCGACGTCGGCCGCGAGCCGCTGGAACTCGGGCGCCGCCCGGCGGTAGTCGCCGCCGAGGAAGAGGGCCTCCGCGAGCTCGATCCGCAGGTCGACCACGGCGGAGCTCGTCGAGCCGAAGGAGCCCGCGGCGGGCCCGACCACCTCCGCCAGGAGATCCGCCGCCTGGCCGAAGCGGGCCTCCGCCTTGAGCAGGTCGGCCTCCTTGCGGGCGCGCTCGATGTCGGCCCGCTCGATCTGCGCCAGTCCTGCGGCACGCCTGATCCGCGCCGGCCGCCGTACCTGATGGGCGGGCCGCCGGTTGTCGGCCGGCGGGGAGGAGATCCGGCCGAGGACGGTGGCGTACATGCGCACCGGGTGGGACGTGTTCAGGTCGACGTAGCCGGGAAAGGGCGGCAGCTCGCGGCAGAAGTCGAGCAGCCGCTCGTAGACGACGTCCGCGCTCGCCGGCCGCTCCTCGGGCGTCTTCGCGAGCAGCCGCAGGACGAGCCGCTCCAGCCCCTCGGGGACGTCCTGCCGTCTCGCGCGCAGCGGCCGGGGGGCGGCGTCGGTGTGGTTGCGCATCGAGGCCAGCGGGGTGGGCGCGGCGAACTGGTTGGTCCCGGCGAGCATCTCGTCCAGGATCACGCCGAGGGAGTAGAGGTCGCTCCGCGGCCCCGCGGTCCCGGCCATGGCCTGTTCCGGCGCCATGTAGGCCGGGGTGCCGAGCACCTCGCCCGTCCTCGTGAGGTTCGTCGTGTCCGCGGAGGCGAGCGCGGCGGCGATACCGAAGTCGAGGACCTTGACCGTGCCGTCGGGGCAGAGCATCAGGTTGCCCGGTTTGAGGTCGCGGTGGACCAGCGAGCTGGCGTGGGCGACGGCCAGGACCGAGCACACCTGGGCGGCGATCGCCACGGCCCAGGCGACGGGCACCTCCGTCTCGTCGAGCAGCGTCTCGACGGAACACCCCCTGACGAGCTGCATGACCATGTAGAGGTCGTCGCCGTGCGGCCCGCAGTCGTAGATGGTCGGCACGCCCGGATGCTCCAGCCTGGCGGTGATGCGCGACTCGCGGACGAAACGCCTGGCCAGTTCCTCGTCGCGGCGACCGTCGGGAAACCTTTCGGCTTTGATGAATTTGATGGCGATCTGCCGATCCAAACGTTTGTCGTAGCCGAACCAGACCTCTCCCATTCCGCCGGAACGACGTGACGTGGGGTCCAACTCGTAACGGCCGCCGATGATCGTTCCTCTGCCCAAAACGATTCGCCCTCCAGAAACGCCCCGTCTTCCCCAGGAAAATGTAGCGCCCCTGGAGTCTCGTCGTCGCGGACGGGAGTCTCCCCTGGTCAACGCCTCGGGATCGGGCGGGTTCGCGCCGGACGACGTCGTCGAATGCGTCACGTGTCCGCGACTCGGCATTTCACACGCCCGCCTGATAGCGGTCAATTCCCGGGTTACTCCCGGGCTTCCGCGAAGTGGCCGGCCAGGTGTGATCACCCTCCGGCCGGTGATACGCGACAGGTGATCTACGACAGAATGTCGTCCATGGAAGCCCGCATCGCGATAGCCCCCTCCACGCCCGGCGCCGCCGACGGCGAGCCCGACCGGCTGCGGCTCGGGATCGAGGAGGCGGTGTCGCGCGGTGGCGGTGCCAACGTCCCGATCGCCGACGCCGACGGCCTGGTGTGGCTCGTTCCCGGCGAGCCCGAGCTGCTCGGGGCGACGCTGGACGCCCATCCGCGGATCGGGTGGGTGCAGTTCCCCTGGGCGGGGGTGGAGAAGTTCACGTCGTCGGGGGTGCTCGACCGCCCCGTGGTCTTCAGCTGCGCCAAGGGGTCGTTCGCCGGGCAGGTCGCCGAGCACGCGCTGATGCTGATGCTGGCCTGCCTGCGCGACCTCTCCCGCCAGGCGCGGACGCCCGGCTGGAGCCGGACGGAACCCCGGTCGCTGCACGGCCGGCGGGTGACGATCCTCGGCGGCGGCGGCATAGCGACCGAGCTCGTCCGCCTCCTGCGGCCGTTCGGGTGCCGGATCCGGGTGGTCCGCCGCCACCCCGAGAAGGTCGGCGTCTCCGGCGGGACGCCGGGGACGCCGGGGACGCCGGAGACATCGGAGACGCTGCCGTCCTCGGCTCTGCCCGCCGTGCTTCCCGAGACCGACCTCCTGGTGCTGGCCCTCGCCCTCACTCCGGAGACGAGGCACATCGTCGGCGCCGCCCAGCTGGCGCTGCTGCCGCCGCACGCCGCCGTCGTCAACGTCGCCCGCGGCGCGCACATCGACACCGGCGCGCTCGTCGAGGCCCTCCGCGCGGGAACGATCTCCGCCGCCGGCCTGGACGTGACGGATCCCGAGCCGCTCCCCGACGGGCACCCCCTGTGGGCCGACCCCCGGGTGCTCGTCACCTCGCACTCCGCCGACTCCGCCGAGTACGTCGCGCGGATGCTCTGCGAGCGGGTCGAGCGCAACGTGGGCAACCTGCGCGCGGGCCGCCCGCTGGAAGGGGTGATCGACCCCGCCACGGGATACTGACCGCCTCCGGCCCCCTCTCCGGGCGGTAGGTTCGTCCGCATGCCGGAAGATCCCCCGTACGTTCCGGAAGACCCGTCGCGGGTGCTGGCCGGCCGCTACCGGCTGCTGACCGTCCTCGGGGCGGGCGGCATGGGCGTCGTCTGGAGGGCGAGGGACGAGCTGCTCCACCAGACCGTGGCGGTCAAGGAGGTGGCGCTGCCCCTCCGGCTGACCGCCGAGGACCGCGAGCGGCGGCTGCGGCGGACGCTCCGCGAGGCGCGTACGGCGGCCTCGCTGAGGGGCCGTCCCGGCATCGTCACCGTCTACGACGTGGTCGAGGAGGACGGCCGCCCGTGGATCGTCATGGAGCTGGTGGAGGGACCGTCCCTGGCTAAGGTGATCAAGGACGAGGGACGGCTGACCGAGGCGAGGGTGGCGCGGATCGGGCTGCGGGTGGTCTCCGCGCTGGTCTCGGCGGAGGCGGCGGGGATCGTGCACCGGGACGTCAAGCCCGCCAACATCCTGCTCGGGAGCGACAGGAACGGCGGGGGCGACGGAGACGACGGGAACGACCGGGCCGTGCTGACCGACTTCGGGATCGCGGCGGCCGTCCACGACACCACCGATCTGACCGGTACCGGGCAGTTGCTGGGCACGATCCCCTACCTCGCGCCCGAGCGGCTCGGCGGCGAGCGCGCCTCGGCCGCCGCCGACCTGTGGGCGGCGGGCGTGACGCTGTACGAGGCGGTGGAGGGACGCAGGCCGTTCGACCGGGAGAGCCCGGTGGCCACGATCGCGGCGATCGTCAACCAGCCGCCCGCGCCCGCCCGGTACGCGGACCGGCTCCTTCCCGTGATCGAGGGCATGCTCAGGAAGGACCCCGCCGAGCGGCTGACGGCCCCGCAGGTCACCGCGCTGCTCACGCCGATCGCCGCCGGAACCCCGGGGGAGCGCCCGTGCCCCGCCGAGGACCCGGGCGCGACGGACGGCGGCGGGCGGATCAGAAGCGGCTCCTCCGGCGTGACCGACCTGGCGCGTCGGGGAGACCCGGGCCGGTCCGGCACCCCGTGGCGGCCGTCGTCACGGGTGGCCGCGGCCGCGGCCGTGAGCTTGGCGGCGGCCGCCGTGGCCGCCGTGGTGATCTGGTCGCCGGGCACCTTCGGGCTGGGGGGCACCCCGACCCCCGCGTCCGGCGGAGCCGCGACGGCCTCGGGGAAGGACCCGGCGACCTCTCCGAATCCGAATCCGGATCCGAATCCGGCTTCGGCTTCGGCCCCGGCCGGAGGCACGGCGAGCCCCGGCGACCCCCGGCAGGACCCGCCACCCTCCCCCGGCCAGACCCCGCCCCCCTCCACCGGCCAGAGCCCGCCGCCTTCCCCGGGCCGGAACCCGCTGCCGCACGGCTTCACCCTCCACACCGACCGCCGCGGATTCTCCATCGCCGTACCCGACGGCTGGACGAAGGACGAGGAAGGGGACGGGGAGCAGGTGAGCTGGGAGCGCCCCAAGGACTCCGTCCTCTCCCCGTCCTCCTGGTACCTGGGTGTCTTCGCGAATCCGAAGAGGAAGGAGACCAGGGACCCGGCGGACATCCTCGACCAGCTGCGCGACGCGCTCCAGGACTCGATGATCGCGTCCGGCTCCTACCGGGAGTTCACCAGGCGCCAGGTCCCCGTCGCCGGGGGCGAGGGCGCCGAGCTGGAGTTCGGCTTCGCGCACAGGAGCGCGTCGAACCTGCCCCACCGTCTCTACGCCCGATGCGTCACCCGTGACTCCGGCGGCACCGCGATGTTCTGGTTCTTCACTCCCGCCGGGCAGTGGGCCGAGGCCGGGAGGCACGTCGACACGTTCATGGAGACCTTCCGGCTCGACTGAGCGCGCCCCCCGCGCGGCACCCGCCTCGGTGGACGCGAGGCGGACCGGAGCGGACGCGAGGTGGACCGGGGTGGACCGGGGTGGACCAGGGTGGACCAGGGTGGACCGGGGTCAGCCGCGGGAGGTTATCTGCTGGACCGCCCAGCCGTTGCCGTCCGGGTCGTCGAAGAAGACGAACCCCACGTTGTTGAGGTCGTCTCCCTCACGACTCGGGCGGGCGCCGGACCTCCCCATCACCTGGACCTCGCCGACCTCCACCCCTCGCTCGACGAGGTGCGCGCGGGCCGCGTGGATGTCCGGGACCACCAGTTGCAGGCCCCGGAGCGAGCCCGGCTCCATGTCGACGAACCCCTTCCCCAGGACGATCGAGCAGCCGGATCCGGGGGGAGTGAGCTGGACGATCTGGGGGCCGCCGTCGATCCGCGTGTCGTGGTCCACCCTGAAGCCGACCCTCTCCGCGTAGAAGTGCTTGGCCCGGTCGAGGTCGCTGACCGGGACCACCACCACTTCCAGGGTCCAGTTCATGTGATCTCTCCTTCTGGTGTCGATGCGGGCGCTGGTGTCGATGCGGGCCGAGGCCTCCGGCCGGGTGTTCCTCCCCCGGCGCGGGCGGACAAGGGGCCGCCGGGCTCACGATCGGCCCTCTCCCCGGTCGTCACCGTCGGCCTCGCCTACCGCGAGGCGGGCGAGGCCGATGCGTCAGGCCGGCACTCACCTCTTTATAACCACTTCGTTCTATAACCTGACGGTTTTCTACAGGTCCGCGCGACGGCTGTCAACCGGCATCGCCCCCACCGGAGGCGGAGGCGTCCGCCGGGTATCTCAGTTCCCGGAGGTGGCGCCGGTAGGCCGCGGGCGAGGCGCCGTAGGCCGCGCGGAAGGTCCGGGTGAAGTGGGAGTCGCTGGTGAAACCCCAGCGCGAGGCGATCGTACGGGCGGGCAGGTCGTCCATCAGGGGGTCGGCCAGGTCGCGGCGGCAGCGTTCGAGCCGGCGCAGGCGGATCCAGCCTCCGATGGTGACACCCTCCGACTGGAAGATCCTGTGCAGGTGGCGGACGGAGATGTGGTGGGCCGCGGCGATCGTCGAAGGCGACAGGTCCGCCTCGCCCAGCCCCCTCTCGACGAACGCCTGGACACGCATGAGGAGGACCCCCTGGGGGTCGGACAGGGAGCCGGACGTGTCCATGTCGAGTTCGTGGGCCAGCAGGGCGGCGACCAGGTCGAGGGCGACCGTCGACAGCCGCAGGGCGTCGGAGGACGAGCGCCGCCCTGGCTGCGTGATCAGCTGGTGGAGATACCCGTTGAGCAGCCCGCCGATGCCGTCCCTGCCCGGCAGCCGCACCGCCAGCAGCCGTTCGACGGCCGAGGCCGGGAGCGGCAGGACGTCGCGGGGAAACTGCAGGATCAGCCCGTCGGACACGCTCGGACGCGATCCGCGCGCCCTCCTGGAACCCGGCTCCTCCGCCACCGTCCAGGCGTGGAACGTTCGCGAGGTGTCGTACAGCGTGATGTCGGTCGGCACGAGGCCGGCCTCGCGGCCCTCCTGCTGGATGCCCGACCGGCCGCGGAGGGTGAGGGAGAGCTGGTAGTGGCCGGGGTCGGAGTGGCGGATCCGGCTCGGGCTGCGGCGCGCGTCGAACGAGACGCACCGTACCCGGGACAGCTGCGCCACCCCGAGGTCGAGCATGCGCATCTCGGCCCAGAAGTCGGCGGCCTGGTCGCTGGAGACGTCCACCGAGACCACCGACTGCGCGACGGCCTCCCACCAGAAGTCGAATCGCTCCCGGACGGGAACGCCGTCAAGCCGTAGTACGGAAGGAAACAGCAATATCTCTCCCGACGAACACCACGAAAGGGACTGACAACAAATCGTCGAAAGTCTCGCATTTTCGGGTGTCCGTTTACCACCGGCGGACCGGCGGAGGAGAGTGGAACGCCCCCGCCCGGCGAGGGGAAAGTCACCGTCGTCTCATCCCCGCGCGGGCCCGGCCACCCCCCGGTGACCGGCCTCACCCACGTCAACGACCGTCACACCTCCAGCGTTCCAGGCATTTTTCGGCAACCCCCGCCGAATACCAGCAAAAGCATGGAAAACCCGTTCAACCACCCGCGCCGATCACCCGCGCGGCGGCGAGATAGGCGGCGAGCAGGCTCTCGGCGACCGCCGTCACGGTCTCGTCCCCGGGCAGGAAGTACGGGCTGTGCAGCCCCGAGGCCGTGTCGGTGCCCACGAACAGCATCAGCGACGGCACGACCGACGCGAAGTGGGCGAAGTCGTCGGCACCGCAGGAACGCAGCGTGGCGGGCATGTGGTGGGCGACGTCGACGAGGATGCAGCCCGTCTCCTCCGCGAGGCGGGCGTCGTTGACGAGCACCGGCTCCCCGTGCGTGATCCGCACCTCCGCCTCGCAGCCGTAGACGCGGGCGACGCCCTCTGCGATCTCGCGGAAGCGGTGGTGCAGCTGGTGGCGCCACGGCTCCGACATCGTACGGAGGGTGCCGCGGGCGGAGGCCTGCCCCGGGATCGCGTTGGGGGCGCTGCCCGCCGCCACGGTCCCGAAGGTGACCACGGTCGGCGTCATCGGGTCGGCGTCGCGGCTGACGAGCTGCTGCGCGGCCACGATGATCTGGGCGAGCGCCAGGACCGAGTCGCGGGACAGGTGGGGATAGGCCGCGTGCCCGCCCTGTCCCCTGACGGTGACGGTGAACTCGTCGGAGGAGGCGTTGACCGCGCCGGGGGTGCAGGCCGTCTCACCGGCGCCGAGCACCGGCTGGACGTGTGCCGCGATCATCGCGCCGACCTGGTTCCTGCGCAGCGCGCCGGAATCGACGATGTCGCGGGCCCCGGAGGGGTGGGTCTCCTCGCGCGGCTGCAGCACCGCGACCATCGGCGCCGGGGCCCGTACCCGGTCGACCGCCCTGGTCAGCGCGACCAGGGCCGCGAGGTGCACGTCGTGGCCGCAGGCGTGCATGGCGCCGTTGCGCGAGGCCCAGGGCACGCCCGTCTCCTCGGGGATCGGCAGGGCGTCCAGCTCCCCGCGTACCCCGACGGCGAGGCCCTCGCCGCCGACGCGGAGGAGCGCGCCGGTCGTGGCGACCCGCTCCGTCGCGTCGCCCTCGGGCAGCGCGTCCAGCACGCGCTTGAGCGTGGGCTCCTCCTTCCCCGACACGCACGGCTCGGCGTGCAGTTCCCGCCGCAGCTGGAAGGCCGCGGGCAGCTCGGCGTGCAGGGCGGCGCGGAGCCGCTCGTGGATCTCGTTCATCGCCGCTCCCCGGACCGGTGAGCGTCGCGGTTGACCGTCACGCGTCCCCCTCGGCAAGTGCGGCGAGCGCGGCGAGCGCGCGGACGTGAGTGCCGATCATGGATCTCCCTCTGACTGTGCTTGGTGCCGTTCCGGTGGTACATGGGTGACATGGGCGCCGTTCTCGTCGTGCGTGATGGTCGTTCTCGTCGCCGGCGCGGGGGCCGGTCAGCCGGTTACCCGGTCTCTCCGAGGCCGTAGACGCGGCGGGCGTTCCGCTCGCCGATCATGGTGGCGACCCGGATCGCCCGCGGCTCGCTCCACTCTCCGTCCGCGACGAACCCGCCGAGGACGCGGGCCATCGCGCGGCGCCAGAGCAGGGCGCCCAGGTGGTGGAGCTCCGCGGGGCCCCAGGCGTCCGAGGAGAAGAGGATCTTGGCGAACGGCGCCAGCTCCAGGCTCTCGGCCACGACGGCCACGCCGCGCGCCCCGGTGTGGTTCACCCCCAGCCCGACGTCGAAGTAGACGTGCGGGTAGACCTGGGCGAGATAACCGGCGTTGCGGTGGTACGGGTAGCAGTGCAGCAGGAGCAGCGAGACGCCCCTGGGCTCGGCGCGCTCGATGAGGCCGCGCAGCAGCAGGGGGTCGGAGCGGCGCAGGTCGAGGTCGGGGTCACCGTACCCGGTGTGGAACTGGAGCGGCAGCCCGCGCCCGATGCCCGTCCAGATGAGGTGGCGCAGCAGCACCGGGTCGTCGACGCGGATCGTCCCGGTCCGCTCGGACTCGCGCAGCCAGCGCCCGGCCGCCGCCACCACCTCGGCCGGGGTGGGCGGAGCGGGGTCGAAATCGAGCCCGTACCGGTAGGCGGCGACGCTCTTCAGGCCGCGCGCCGTACGGCCGCTCTCCCACAGGGCCGCCTCGAAGCGGGCGGCGAACCCGGCGGCGTCGGTCCCCTCGGCGACTACCCGCTCGGCGACCGACTCCAGCCGGACGATCTCCTCGACGGGCCGCCCCGTGAGGGCCGCCATCGGCGCCGGGCCGAGGATCTCCTCGCCCCCGTAGCCGGTCTCCAGGAGGAAGTGCCCGATGCCGGACGCGGCCAGCAGGCGCCGGTTCGCCTCCGCGGCCCCGAGCTCGGCGCGGCGGGCGAGGTAGGTCTCCGGGTCCGGGTGCGGGTCGAGGCCGAGAACGGGCGCGCAGTGCCGCAGGACGGCGAAACCGAGCTGCGAGTCGAACTGGGTCATCCAGCCGGGCACCGGCCGGTCGGACTCGGTGATCAGCTCCTCGAACCGCCCCCGCGACAGGTCGCCGTCGAGGGCGCCGTGGACATGGTGGTCCACCAGCGGCATCGTCTCGATCGCCCGCTCCAGGGCCCCGCCCGTCCCGGCCGCGCGCTCCGGAACCCCGGCGTCCGCCGCCCAGGCCGCGCGCTCCGGGATCTCCGGGACCTCCGGGACCCCGGCCCCCGCCGTCCCGGCCGCGCCCCCGGGGACGGTCGCGGGCCCATGAGCGATCGCCGTCCCAAAAGCGGCCGCACCCTCCGGGGACCCGGCACGCGCCGGAGAGTCCATGGGTGCCGGGGTCATGGTGAAACGCTCCTCAAGTGTGCGGTGCCGCTGGGATACGAGGTGCCCATGAAAAGGGGATGTCATGCCCCGATGCCCCATCCGGCTCACCCGCCGATCGGCCGCTCCACCTCGCCCGCCGCCTCACCAGGCGTCCCGCCCGCCGCCGTGCCAGCCGTGCCCGCCGTGCCCGCCGTACTCCCTGTGCTCCCTGTGCTCCCTGTGCTCACCGAGCCCCGCCCCCGGACGCCGTACGCGAAGGTGAGGGCGACGACGGCGAGCGGGAAGGCGGTGGCGACGAGGAGGCCGGCGCGCAGGCCGGAGCCGCCGTCGCCGGGGAGCGCGTCCGACAGGGTGGTCAGGAAGCCACCGGCGGCGGAGGAGGCGTCCGCGGCGGCCCCGGCGATCCAGGGGCCGGCCGCGCCCCCGGCGTCGCCGAAGACGGCCAGCACGCCGAACATGGCCGCGCCGCCGAGGGGGAAGCGGGCCGCGGCGAGGCTGAAGGTACCAGGCCACAGGAGGCTCACGGCCAGGCCGCACACCGCGCAGCCGACGAGGCTGACCACCGGGTTGGAGGACAGGCAGACGACGAGATAGCAGACGGTCGCCAGCGCGCCGCACGCGGCCATCGCGGGCACCAGCGGGATCCGCTCGCCCCACAGGCCGTAGACGATGCGGCCGATCCCCATCAGGACCGCGAACAGGCACGGGCCCGCCAGGTCGCCCCACACCTTGGAGACGCCCAGCCCGTCCTCCGCGAAGAGGGAGGACCACTGCGACATGGTCAGCTCGGCCGCGCCCGCGCAGAGCATCAGCACGACGGCGGCGGCGAAGGCGGGAGCCCCGAAGAGCGCCCGCAGGGAGGTACGGTGCTCGTCGGGCACGGTCGGGGGCAGCGGCACCCTCAGGAACGCCACCATGTTGACCAGCGGGACGAGCGCCCAGGCCACCGGCAGGACCTGCCAGGCGTCCTGGCCGATCCAGGCCAGCAGCAGCGTGCTGCCCGCCACCACCGCGACCTGTCCCCAGCAGTAGAAGGAGTGCAGCAGGCTCATCGCCGCGGCCTTGCCCTCCTGCGGGCTGGGCAGCGCGTCCACCACGGGGCTGACGAGCACCTCCAGCAGGCCGCCGCCGATCGCGTAGACGACGATCGCGACGCACAGTCCCAGGTACGGGGAGGGCGACACCGCCGGGGCCACCGCCAGCAGCACCAGCCCCAGCGCCGACAGGACGTGCGCCAGCACCAGCGGGACGCGGTAGCCGGTCCGGTCCACGAACTTCACGGCCACGATGTCGGTGACCAGCTGGGTGGCGAAGTTGAGCAGCACCAGGCGCCCGAGCATCTCCAGGGGCAGCTGGTAACGGGTCTGGAACACGATGAACAGCAGGGGGGCCAGGTTGTTGACGATGGCCTGGGTGACATATCCGGTATAGCAGGCGCGGCGGGTGTGGTCGTACGTCATGAACGATGCGTTTCTCTCCCTGGAGGGCTGGCCGTCCCGCACACTACGGGGCCGGACGGCGCGGCCGCACACCCACCCCCGGCGGCGGGAACCACCAGGTCACCGCAGGCAGCGCACCGCTCCGGGCGGGCACCCACTTGAACCGCGGGACGGGGCGGGCACCGGCCACTCCAGGCACGCGCCTACTTGAACTGCAGGACCGGGGCGACGGCGGGACGGGGGCGGGCGGAGGCGGGGAGACCGAGGACGAACCAGACGATCTTTCCTCCGGAGGGGGGATGGGCGACACCCCAGTCGTCGGCGAGGGAGTCGACGATCAGCAGGCCCCGGCCGCCGGTGGCCTCCATGTCGCGGGCACACACGCGGGGAGCCCCCTCCCCGGGGTCGAAGAGCTCGCCGCGGACGTAGCTCCCGCCGCCCTGGATCCGCAGCGCGCACGCGGCACCGCCGTACCTGACGGCGTTGGTGACCAGCTCGCTGACGATCAGCACGCAGTCGTCCACGAGGTCGTCGGCGCCCCACAGGGAGAGCTCCCGGCGGACCAGCGCGCGAGCGTCGCGCACGCTCGCGGGAACGGCGGGCAGCAGGCACTCGCCTTCGTACTCGGGGGCGGCGTCGAGGGACGCCGCGGATGAGTCGGGCTGGAGAGACACTGCGCCTCCTTCTGATGGGAGCGCTCCCATGACAAATGTAGAACATTCACCTACGTCTGTGAATTGATTCCTCCTCAATTGTTTCCATCACATATCGTGAAAAGTGAGGAAGATCCGTTTCATACCTCGATCTGTATGATCTCCAGGATCCCCAGCGGCCGAGGGCGCCGACCACCGGCCGGGAACCCGGCCGCGCCGTCGCCCTCTCCCCTCGGCCTGCGGGACCCGCCGGCGCCGTCACCCCCGGCGACCGCGCGCCGGCACCAGCACCGGCTCGGCTCGGCACCGGCTCGGCACCGGCTCGACTCGGCCGGCATCAACCCGGATCAGCCCAGCCGACGTCAGCTCAGTCCAGCTCAGTCCAGTCCAGCTCAGCTCAGCTGGGGAAGCACCTTCGCGCCGAAGGCGTCGATGTAGGCGGCCTGCTCCTGGCCCACGTGGTGCAGGTAGATCTCCTCGAAGCCCAGGTCCGCGTACTCGTTGATCCTGGCGGCGTGCCAGCCCAGGTCGGAGGAGACGTTGACGGCCTCGGCCACCTTCTCCGGCGAGACGTCCGCGGAGACCACGTCGAAGAGCTCGGCGGTCTCCAGGTCCCAGCTCACCGGCGGCGAGAACACGTTGCTCCGCCACTGGTCGTGGGCGATGGCCATCGCCTCGTCGTCGCTCTCGGCCCAGCTGAGGTGGACCTGGAGTGCCACCTTGCCCTTGCCTCCCGCGTCCCGGTAGGCGCCGATGACCTCGCGCAGCCGGTCGACGGGCCCTCCCACGGTGATCAGGCCGTCGGCCCACTCCGCGCACCAGCGGGCCGTGTCGGCGCTCACCGCCGCGCCGACCAGCTTCGGCGGGGTGTCGGGGCGGGTCCACAGCCGGGCGCGGTCGACGGTCACCAGGCCGTCGTGGCTGACCTCCTCCCCCGCCAGCATCGCCCTGATGACGTCGACGCACTCCCGCAGTCGCTGCTTGCGAAGCTCCTTGCGCGGCCAGTGGTCGCCGGTGATGTGCTCGTTGCTCGCCTCGCCCGTGCCGAGGGCGGCCCAGAAGCGCCCGGGGTACATCGCGCCGAGGGTGCCGATCGCCTGGGCGATGATCGCCGGGTGGTAGCGCTGGCCGGGGGCGTTGACCACGCCGAACGGCAGGTTCGTGGCCTGGAGCGCCGCGCCCAGCCAGGACCAGGCGAACCCCGACTGCCCCTGACGCTCGCTCCACGGGGAGAAGTGGTCCGACGACATCGCCGCCCCGAACCCCGCCTGCTCGGCCCGTGTGACCGCCTTCAGCAGCTCTGCCGGATGGATCTGCTCGTGTGAGGAATGAAAGCCATAAGTCGCCATCGTCTCCGGCTACCCGGGAGAGGGGCGTCCATTCGGACGAGCGGCGCGGTACCACCCGGGAGACACCGGGTGGTACCGCGCGGGGCCTTCAGAAAACCGAGGTGTCAGAAGGCCGAGGTGTAGGTGACCAGCGAGGGCTGGGCGACGCGGGTGGCGGCGCTGTAGCAGACGACGTTGCGGACGATCGCGTTGCCGCCACTCGTGTTCCAGATGGTCTGCAGGTTGCAGAACTCGGGGCCGGGACCGTACGCGGTGGCCTGGACCTGGTCCTGCAGGACCCCGACCCTCGGGAAGAGCACCAGACGCTGGCCGACCCCCGAGTTCTGGACCGTGTTCACGCCCGCCTGCGAGTTGTAGTTCAGGGCCGGGGGCACCGGCGAGTACGGGCCGGGGTTGGCCGGGGTGTTGTCGAAGGTGTAGGCGAAGTTCTTCGGCGGGATCGCCGCGCCGGTGATGGCGCGCTCACGGTGGTAGGTCAGCGTCCATCCGGTGTTGAGCGGCACGTTCGTCGCGTTGTGGCAGCGCACCTGGACCGCCTGCGCGCCCACGCCGGGAGCCCAGGCGCCGACCTTGCAGCGGGCGGGCTGGCTGGGGTTGACCGCGGTGACCTGGAGGTTGCCGGCGAAGCCCGAGGAACCCAGGCCGGGCAGGGTGACCGTCCAGACGCCACCGCCTCCGCCGACGGTGTTCACGGCCCCGGCCGAGTTGAACTGGGAGGTGATGCCGCCGCCGTTGTAGTGCACGTAGCCGAACGCCTGCGGCGCCGGCAGGGTGCCGGTGCTCTGCTCGAAGACGATGCTGTACGGGGTGAAGACCGGGGCCCCTCCGTACCGGTAGCACTGCACCGCCACCACCACGTCGGTGCCCGAGGGGCCCCAGTTCTGCGCCTGGCACCAGTAGGCGTTGTCGGAGATCGCCGTGACGTGGACCACGCCACCGGTGATCGCGATCTGCGGGAACCGCACGAACGTCTGCCCGACCCCGCCCGGGGTGACGCTGACGTTGAAGCCCGGCCCCCAGCTGCCCGCCTGGTGGTTGGGGTCGGGGATGCCGGAGGTCACGTTGACCACCGCGAAGCCCCACCGGTTGGGTACGGAGGCCTGCGCTCCCGTGGCCGTCGCGATGACGCTCGCGGTGAGCGTCGCGATGACACACAGGATGTGGAAAGTGACTCTTCGTAACTGCCGCATGCCGTACTCCATTGGTTCAGGGGGGTGGGGCGAGCGGACGCGACCGTGTCACCAGCGAGTGGGAATGTCTGGAATCACAGTTCGTCCTGAGCTCTTGATAACCCGCCCGTCCCCCCTTGAAAAGACCCAACCTGACGGGTGAGATGACTTCGTCTTCCCAGATCAGGTCAGGGGTCCGACCAGATGGCGGCTCTCTCGTCAGGAGATCGTCCGGTCGTTCCGCCGAGTACCGTATGAACATGCGCAGCCGATCCGCCAGGATCCACGAGACGGGGTGTGAGACCGTGCCGGAACCCGAACCGAACGTTCCGCGTGTCATGTGGCAGTTGCTGGAGCCCCTGCACGCCGTCACCTACTTCGCCCCCGAGGCCAGGGCCGCGGCCGACGCGGTCGGCATGCGCGGCTTCTGGATGGGCTACTTCGCGGGCAGGGCGGCCCCCCTCGGGCCGGTCGGCCCCGGTGTCGTCACGGCGGCCTTCCACGGCTTCCCCCCGGCCAGGGTCGCCAGGGCGCTCCCCGACGCGTGGACGTTCGCGACCCCCGGCGACGTGCTGCGCGCCCGGCTCGACGGGGCGGGGGCGGCTCTGCGGACCCTGCTCACCGACAAGGTGACCGGCTCCGACGACCTGCGCGCGGCGGCCGGGCTCGCCTGGGAGGCGGCCGGGCACGCCGACACCGCGGGCCGGGTGCTCGGCGCGGCCAACCAGGCGCTGCCCGCGCCCGACGAGCCGCACCTGCTGCTCTGGCAGGCCGCGACCACGCTGCGCGAGCACCGGGGCGACGGGCACGTGGCCGCCCTCGTCGCCCACGGCGTCTCCCCCGTCCAGTCCCACCTGCTCAAGGTCGCGGCGGGCGAGACGGACATCGACCAGTTGCGCCTGGCGCGGCGCTGGGACGACGAGGAGTGGGAGGCCGGTGCCGCCGCGCTGCGCGGGCGCGGCTGGGTCGACGACTCCGGCGTGCTGACGGCCGAGGGCGCGCGGGAGCGCACGCGGATCGAGCGGCTGACCGACGAGGCCGCGGCCGTTCCCTGGCGGGCCCTGGGCGACGAGCGCACCGCCGAGCTCGCCCTGCTGCTGTACCCGCTGACCATGGCCGTCCTGGAGTCGGGCGTGATGCCGCCCGCCAACCCGATCGGCCTGCCGCCCCCCGGGGACGGCGAGAACGGCCGGGGGCTCACGCTCCCGGCCGTCCCTTCACCGATCAGCTGAGGGGGATCAGCCGAACGGCAGCCTCACGATCGACTGGTTGCCGACGCCGAGGTTGACGGCACCGTTGCCGATGGCGTTCCAGACCTCGACCCTCACCTGGCCGTTCGCCAGGTTGCCGAGCGCCCCCGAGGAGGACTGCGGGCCGGTTCCCTGCGTGTAGTGCTCCCAGCCCGTCACCGGGTCGGTGGCGAAGTACCCGTAGGTCTCCACCCTGTCCCAGCTCCCGTTGCCGGTCAGGTCGTAGGAGACCCGGACCTGGGTGCCGTTCGCGACCGAGGTGCCCGCGTCCACGAAGAGGTCGAACGCGGTGGTGCCGCCGTTGTGGGCGGCGGTGAGACCGGTCGCCGTGAAGACCCGGGCGTTGGTCGGCACGCCGTCGTGGTTGCCGTTCGCGGCGGCCACCGCGAGGCTGCCCGCCGCACCGGCCGTGCCCGGCAGGCCGCCGCCGCTCTGCAGGTAGCGCGTCGCGGCGAAGCCACCCGGGTCCGGGGTCGGCGTGGGAGTCGGGGTCGGGGTGGGCGTGGGAGTCGGGTCGGGGTTGGTGGTGCCGCCGCCCGCGTTGCCGCCGCTCCAGGTGAAGGCGCCGGAGGTGACCGTCTTGCCCGCCGGGACGTTGAGCACGGTCCCGTTGGAGAAGTTCACCGTGAGCGCGCTGGCGGTGATGTTGGAGGCGACGTAGGTACGGGCCCCGTTCTTGCTGAACACCTTGGCGAGCGGGTGGTTGGCGGTGACGGTGGTGTCCACCGTGCCGAGGGCGGCCAGGTTGCGGATCCAGTGGAAGGTGTGCGCCCTGCTCTCCCCCTCCTCCGGGGTGTAGGCGCCTGCGGCGCGCAGGTTCGCCAGGGCCGCGTCACCGTTGCCCAGCGCCTGGAACTGCCAGAGGATGTCCCGCCACACCGTGGGCGGCCCGCCGTTGTTGCGTACCAGCTCGGCGTAGTTGGTGTTCACGTACGCGGGGTTGTCGCCCAGGTAGAAGTGCCCGCCGGTGACCGGGAGCATGTTGATGCCCTGGATCATCTCCGGCTCGCCGCTGAACCAGGTGGCGTACGCGCCGCCGCTGCCCCAGACCATGCCGACCGTGCTGTGGCCGAAGGCGGAGGGGAAGTTCTGGTTCCGCACGTCGAACCAGTACTCCTGGATCGCCGCGTTCTGGGTCGTGTAGATGAAGATGCCCGCGTCGCGGACGGCGGTGTTGCCGGTGGCCTGTCCCCACTGGATGAGGGCGTTGGCGAAGTTCATGCCCTCAGAGGACGACTCCTGGTTGTTGCCTGAGCCGAACGAGCCGTGCCCGGCCGCCCAGTCGTGGCCCGCGTAGATGTCGAAGTCACGCAGGTACGGGAAGCGGGTGTCGTTGCGGTCGTAGTTGTTGGCGTCGCGGATCAGCAGGTCCACCATGCCGCCGTACTGGCTCGTCCTCGCCCAGTTGGGGTCGAACTTGGCGAGGGTCGCGGCTGCGGCGATGTAGTAGCCGTAGTGGAAGTGGTGGTCGTTGAGCTCCAGGTCGGAGCCGTACGAGGCCGGGTAGCCGAGCAGGGTTCCCCAGCTCGGGTTGTAGTAGAAGACGCGGCTGGTCTTGCCCGCCGAGGCGGTGAACCAGTCGTTGAGGCGGGCGCGGATGGCGTTCAGCGCGGCGGTGCGCACCGACGTCAGGTTGAGCTGGTCGGCGATCTCCGCGATGCGGGCGGCCCTGCCCAGGCCCTTGCCTGTCCAGTAGGTGTCGTCGCCCCGGATGTCCATCGGGTTGCCGAGCTCGGCGTTCAGCTGGTTGGTGACCGTCGTGAGGTCCGCGCCCGAGCTGTCGGCCACCGCGGGGATCTCGGGCAGCACGCCGGTGTACTTCATCGACGTCTGGAACTGCGTCCCGGTGACGATCTTCATCTGCCCGCGCGCCGACACGTACGTCTGCGCCAGCGGCGTGGAACCGGTCAGGTAGTTCCACTGGTGCGGGTAGAGCGCGATGACCGTGCCGGTCTGGCTGCCCTGCCTGGCCGTGGTGGTGAAGGCGTACGTCGTGGTGAGCGAGCTCGCGGCCTGGTTGTAGGCGTACGAGACACGGGTGCCGGTGACGTGCGCGTGCGCGTACTGGCCGTAGGTGGTGGCCAGGGCCGCGCGGTCGCCGCCCGCGGGGAGCGCGGCCACGGAGAAGAAGCCCCTGCCCGCCAGGGCGGAGCTGATCGTCGTGCCGCTCACCGACCAGGTCGCGCCGGTCGGCGCGTAGGCGACGTAGTCACGGCCCCCGGCGGTGAAGCCGATGGTGGCGCCGCTGTTGGACCACACCGTGGGGGTGCCCGCGGTGGTGATCTGCGCGTCGCCGCCGGTGACCTGGAAGTACGCGAACGGCAGGCCGTGGCCGATGGTGGCCTTCATGGTCCGGCCCGCGCCACTCCAGTACGGGGTGACGGTCCAGTCGCTCCAGCCGTCGACCTTGACGTCCGGCGAGCTCAGCCCCGCGACGCCGACGCGGATGTTCTCGACGTACGGGTAGTGGTACTCGCCGACGCCCGTCGCGGTGCCGCTGATGGCCGGGGTGGTGTTGTAGGAGAAGCCGAGACCGTTGCCGAAGGTGTCGTACGAGATCGGGTGCGCGTGGAGCGGCTCGCTGTACGCGCAGTCGGTCTTCTTGTAGAGGAGCGACGACCACCAGTCGTTGGTGGGCACGGCCCCCGTGGGGGCGTTCGACGTCACCCACTGACGGGGGTTGGTGGAGATGGAGCCGCAGCCGGCCGGCAGCGAGCGGCCGGCCGGGAGGGTGTCGGCGTAGCTGCCCGCGCCGACCGTGGCGGCCTCGGCCGAGCGGGCGGCGCCGAGGCCGAGCAGGCCGGCCACCATCGCGACGACCACACCGGCGGCGAGGGTGCGGCGGCGAGTCCTGACGCGGGCCGCTGTCTGGGCGAGTCGTCCTTCACGGGGGTGCGCGCTGTCCGGACCCGTGGTCCGGATCGAGGGATCCATTGGGGGGTGCCTCCGGGGAGAGGAATCGGGCTCTGAAGCTGACCGATACGAGAGAGCGCTCTCTCACCGAAAAGTAACGGGCTGCGTCACGGCAGTCAATGTTTCACGTTGGTAACGAATAGGTAAAGTACAGAGATGCAGGCGAGAGGGCGTAAGCACAGAAAATAGGGCGTTCCGCCGCGCGGTGATGCCACCCTGGAGCCACACACACCGCACCGATTCCCGGCCAACGATCAAGAAATGGATCTATCCTGATCTGAGAGCGCTCTCTCCGTTGATCGGCTTCAACCACCGGTCGACTTCTTGGCGGTGCCCGCCCCCGCCCTCGGACGCCACCGGCGAAGGTCGGCCGTCACGCGAGAGCCCCCGGGGCCGCGCACGCCCGATCGCCAGGAAGGGCACAACTGGCGCGGCGGTGACAAAATCAAGGCTGGACACGCAGCGCGACAAGTAATTACTGTACGTAATTACCCAGGCCCTCCCCGCCCAGGAGAGAACAGACGAAGCAGGAAGCTCATGACAACCGCGCCGGTGACCACCGTCCCCTGTGATCACCGCCACTCCGCCCGCGCCCTCTGACCATCACCCTGTGATCACCGTTCCCCGTGATCACCATCGCCCGATCAACTTCCCCTGATCGGCGTCCCCGAGGAAAAACCGGCTCCGGCCGGACCCGGAAGGGTCCGGCCGGAGCCTTTTCGCTCGTTCGTCCGGGATCGCCGCGCTCCGCTCCGCGCCGCCTCACCCGAGAACCCGCCCCCACGATGGATGATCACTTTGGAAACGAGCACTTCGCGCCCTTCGTCCGATGGAGGAGAACGGCGCGGGCGGTCAATGTATCCGGGTCAGGGCCTGACGCCCGCTTGAGCACCGGCACCGCGAACCGGTCGTGGGCCCCCGGCCGCGTCCCCCGCCCGCCCGTTGTGGAAGGGGAACGAGGCCAACCGGCACGCGGTGGCCGTGTCCGCCGAATCTCGCAGGCCGCGCCGGTAGGCCGCGGGGGGCACGCCGTAGGCGGCGCGGAACGCCCTGTTGAAGTGCGACTCGCTGCTGAACCCCCACCGGGCGGCGACGGCGCGGACCGGCAGGGTGTCCCGCAGGGGGTCCGCCAGGTCGCGCCGGCAGCGTTCGAGCTGGCGCTGGCGGATCCAGCGCGCCACGCTGAGGTTCTGCTCCTCGAACAGCCGCTGCAGGTGCCGGGTGGAGATGTGGTGGGCGGAGGCGATCATCGATGGAGACAGGTCGGCGTCTCCCAGGTTCCGCTCGATGAACGCCTGGACGCGCATGACCATCAGCCCGCGCGAATCGTTCGGCGACATCGCCGAGCACGTGCCGAGGTCCTGGGTCAGCAGGGTCGCCAGGAGGTCGAGGATGATCAGGGAGATCCGGACGCCCTCCTGGGGCGGGAACGGCTCACGTTGCTCGGCCAGCCGGAGCAGGAGATCGGACAGCAGCGCGCCGACCCCCTGCCGCGCCGGCAGCCGTACCCCCAGGAGGCGTTCGACCTCGGCGTCGGAAACCGGAAGGACCTCGCGGGAGAACTGCAGGACCAGGCCGTCGGCCGGGCCGTCCGGGCGTCCGCCCTGGATGGGGGCCCCGGGACCGTCGGACCGCGTCCAGGCGTGCGAAGGCCGGGAGGTGTCGTACAGGAGCAACTCCGCCGCCCCGAGGTCGGCCTCACCGCCCTGCCACCGTGTTCCCGACCGGCCGTGGAGGGTCAGCGCGAGCTGGTACGGGCCGGGATCGGATCGGCGAATCCGGTGCTGGGCGCATCGTGCCTCGAACGACGCGCATCGCACCCGCGACAGCCGGGTGATACCGAGGTCGACGAGATGCGCCTCGGCCCGGAGGCCGCCGGTTTCGGGACGGAGGCCGTCCACCGAGGCCACCGAGGCCACCGATCGCGCGATCATCTCCCGCCAATCGCGACGCTCACCGGCGGACAATTCGTTGGGCCGTGTCATGTAAGAAAGTCCCCCACCTTCCCGCATCAACGTTCAACGGGTAACACGTTCACAATTGACAGAAGCAATTGAGAGAAGCGACGGGCCGCCGGGCCGTCCCCGATGACCGGCCACGACGTGTGATACGCGACGGCCATTCGGTCTCTTTCATGCAGGTGCCGGTGATATATGACTGACCACCCTTCTCTTTTCTCCATGGGTCGCGGCGTCCGCTGAGGAAGACGATAAGAGAGGGGCACGTCGGAGACGCCGTGGTGAAGGCATGAATCCGCGCGACCCGCACCGGCGACAATGACCGCCCGGCCATTTCCGCTGTGACGTGGGCCGATGTCACGAAGGCGGCGCCCTGACCTCGGGGTCGCACACAGGGACCGGCAGAAACCGGCAGAATCAGCGGCAGACTCCCGTCCGGCAGCGCATGAACATGGTGGGTGTGATTGCTATGGAACCAGTGCGGTACACAGTCGGGATACAGATCCGTGACCGTCGTCTGAGCGCGGGCCTCGGCCAGAGGGAATTGGCGGATCTCGCGGGCGTGAGCGAGCGCTCGTTGCGCGACATCGAGGCGGACCGTGTCAATCGGCCACGGGCGTCCTCGCTACATCGCCTGGCCAAGGCGTTGGGGATCACCGACGACGACCTCAGGACATTGCTGACCACCGCCCGGGCGGCCACCACGCCGGCGACCGCGGATCCGGTCCACATCGATGTGCTGGGACCACTTTCCGTTCGAAGGGGCGGCGCTCCCCACGACATCAGATCCGCCATGCAGCGGGAGCTGCTCGGGCTGCTGGCGGTGCAGCCGTCGCGGCAGGTGTCCCGCGAGGAGATCGTCGACGTGTTGTGGGAGGATCGGCCGCCCAAGACATACCTGAGCCTGGTGCAGAGCCACATCGGATCCCTTCGCAGGCTGCTCCAGCCACGGCACCACCCACCGGCCGGCGTCATCGTGCTGACCCAGGGCGGGTACACCCTGGAGCTCGGAGCCGGCCGGCTCGACCTCACCCGCTTCGACGAGCTCTGGGAACGCGCCAGGACCGCGCAGGACGAAGGACACCTGACGTCGGCGAGGGAGCTGTTCGGCCAGGCCCTGCGGTGCTGGCGAGGTCCCGTGCTGGCCAACACCGGTTCCCGGCTGCGTCACCACCCCGCCACCGTGGCGCTCAACCAGCGCCGGACAGCCGCCGGACTGACCTTCGCCGACCTCGCGTTCGCGAGCGGTCACTACCGGAGCGCCGCCGCGCAGTTGCGCGTACTCGCCGGCGACGAACCGATGCACGAGGGGCTGCAGGCCCGCCTCGTCCTGGCGATGGCCGGCGGCGGTGAGCAGGCCGCCGCGCTGCGGCTGTTCGACACCGTCCGCGCGAGACTCGCCGCCGAGCTGGGCGTCGAGCCCGGACACGAACTGACGGCCGCGCACCTGCAAGTGCTCCGCCAGCAGTTCCCCGGCCCCGGATCGGGTGAACGGGACACGGCTCTCATGGCTTCCGGGGGCAACGGCTCCGATCCCGCCTCGGCCCGCCCTGACGATGCCCCGGGCTCCGATCCCGCCTCGGCCCGCCCTGACGATACCCCGGGCTCCGATACCGGGCCCACGCCACCGGCACCGCACCAGGCGCCCTCACCGGACGCGGCGGCCCCCTCCCCACCCGCGCCGGTTTCGGACGCGAACACGCGGGAGGCCGCTCCGGCGCAGCTCCCCCTCGACGCCCGCGGCTTCGCCGGCCGGTTGCGGGAGCTCGCCCAGCTGGACGCCTTCTGGGCCGCCGCCACCGAACAGCCCGCCGCGCTGACGGTCATGGCCGTGTCGGGTACCGCCGGTGTCGGCAAGACCACGCTGGCGGTGCACTGGGCCCATCGCGTTCGCGACCGGTTTCCCGACGGGCAGCTCTACGTGAACCTGCGGGGATTCGACGCGACCGGTTCGGCGATGGAACCGGCCGAGGCGGTCCGGAGTTTCCTGGACGCGCTGCAGGTGCCCACGCAGCGGATCCCCCCGACCTTCGAGGCGCAGACGGCCCTGTACCGCAGCCTGCTGGCCGGTCGCCGGATCCTGGTGGTACTGGACAACGCCAGGGACGTCGAGCAGGTCCGCCCGCTGCTGCCCGGCACGGCGAGCTGCCTTGTCGTGGTGACCAGCCGGAATCAGCTGTCCGGCCTGGTGGCCACCGAGGGCGCCCACTCCCTGGCCCTGGACCTGCTGTCGGCCGACGAGGGACGCGAACTGCTGGCTCGCCGCGTCGGCGCCGAGCGGGTCGCCGCCGAACCGGAGGCGGTGGACGCCATCATCGCCCGGTGCTCCCGCCTCCCCCTGGCGCTGGCCATCGTGACGGCCCGCGCCATCATGAACCCCCGCTTCTCCCTGGCCACCCTCGCCAACGAGTTGCACCAGGCGTCCGGCGGCCTGGACGCCTTCCACGGCAGCGACCCCGCCACCCAGGTACGGGTGGTCTTCTCCTGGTCCTACCGCACCCTCGGCGGCGAGGCGGCGCGCCTGTTCCGGCTGCTGGCCATCCATCCGGGACCCGACATCGGCATCGGCGCCGCGGCGCGTCTGGCCGACCTCCCCGAGGGACGGGTACGGTCGCTCCTGGCCGAACTGGTCGGCGCGCATCTGATCAGCGAGCACACCGCCGGCCGGTACGCCTTCCACGATCTGCTGCGTCTGTACGCCGCCGAGCGCGACCGCGACGAGGACAGCGACGACGAGCGCGGCGCCGCGACCGGGCGGCTGTACGACCACTATCTGCGCACCGCCATCGCGGCCGCGCAACTGCTGTACCCGCACCTGATACGGCTGCCTCGGAACGCGCCACCGCCGGAACCGGCCCCCGCCGGTCCCGACGAGCCCGGCGAGCCCGGCGGCGCGCTGGCCTGGCTGGACGCCGAACACGTCAACCTCGTCGCCGCCGTCACCCACGCGGCACAGCACGGGCCGCGCCCGGCCGCGTGGTTCCTCGCCGACACCCTGCGCGGTTACCTCGCACGACGTCAGCACTCCATCCAGTGGCTGACCGTCACCGAGGCGGGCCTGGACGCCGCCCGGGCCGAGGGCGACCTGTACGGGCAGGCGGCCTTACACCTCAGTACCGCTCACGCGTACCACACCCTGGGCCGCCGCCGGCAGGCGATCGTGCACCTGGGCCACGTGGCGGACTTCAGCCGGCGGGCCGGCTGGGAGGAGGGCCAGGTCACGGCGTTCCTCAACACCGGGGCCGTGTACGGGGACCTGGGACAGCTGGAGGACGCGACCGAGAACCTGCTTCGCGCGCTCGACCTCAGGCAGCGGATCGGCCCGCTTTCACACCATCAGGTCATCATTCTGAACAACCTAGGAGACACCGAGCGGATCCGCGGGCGGCTGGAGGAGGCCGCCGGCTATCTCATCCGCGCACTCGACGTCTCGCGGCGAATAGGCTCCGGAAACGCGCCGTGCATGACCCTGTGCACCATTGGCCAGGTCTACCACGACCTCGGGAGATTCTCCCACGGCGCCGACTACCTGTACGAGGCCATGAACCTGGCCCGCCGGACCGGGGACCACGCGGGCGAGGTCGACTCGCTCGCCTCCCTCAGCAGACTCCACCGCGACGCGGGCCGGGTCACCGAGTCCCTGGACTTCGCCCGCACCGCCTTCCGCCTGAGCGAGGACGTCGGCCACCACCACTGGGAAACCGTTTCCTGCAACGCCCTCGCCGCGTCCTACGACAGCCTCGGGCGTCACCAGGAGGCCGTCGACCTCTACACGCGAGGGCTCCTCCTGGCGCGGAAGGCGAGCATGCGTTACGCCGAGACGGAAGCGCTCATCGGTTTGTCCAGCGTGAACTCACACCTCGGCAACCACGACGAGGCGAGGGCTTTCGGCCACGACGCCCTCGCCATGGCCAGGAACTCCCACTTTCGCGTCCGGGAGGGCCAGGCGCTGACGACGCTCGCGGAGATCCACCTCAACCGGGACGAGCTCGCCGAGACGATCGACCGTGCCCGGCAGGCGATCGACCTTCACCGCGACAGCGGCCACCGGCTCGGCGAGGCCCGCGCCCTGACGCACCTCGGTACCGCGTCGCGCCACATCTCGGGAGGTCATGTCGGCCTGCGTCACTGGCGGGAGGCGCTCGCCATCTTCACCGACATCGGCGCACCCGAGACCGACCACGTCCGTGCCCTCGTCGAGGGCGGCGAGAAGGGCCGGTAAGGACCGGGCACGCGAGCGCGTACCGCCCCGGCCGGGGCGGTTCTCGCGCGTTCACCTAGGATCGCCCCCGTGGAGAACCCCGCCGCCGAGGACGACGACGGTGCTCGAAGGGAGACCGCCGATGAACACCCCTGACCGGATCGAGACAGAGGTCGCGGTGATCGGCGCGGGGCTGATGGGCTCGGCCACGGCGTGGGAGCTCGCCCGCCGCGGGCACGCCGTCACCCTCATCGAGGCGTACGACGTCGGCCACCGGCGCGGCAGCTCGCACGGCACCTCGCGGATCTACCGCCGGGCCTACGCCGACCCGGAGTACGTGCGCCTCACCGGCCTGTCCGGGGAGCTCTGGCGCGAGCTGGAGAACGACACCGGAACGTCACTGCTCCGCGTCACCGGCGGCCTCGACCTCGGCGCGGAACGCGACCCCGAGGGGCTCGCCCGCCTGCTGGCGGAGGCGGGTGTGCCGCACGAGCTGCTCTCCCCCGGCGCCGCGGCCGAGCGGTGGCCGTTCATGCGCTTCGAAGGACCGGTGCTGCACCACCCGGAGGCGGGCACGGCCGACGCCGACGCGACGGTGGCCGCCGCGGTGACCCGGGCGGCCGAGCTGGGCGCCCAGGTGATCACCGGCGTACGGTTCACCGGTGCGGAGCCTCTGCCCGACGGGCGCGTCCGGCTGCGCACCGAGGGCCCGGAGGTGACCGCGGGCGTCCGGCCGCGCACCGAGGGGCCCGAAGTGACCGCCGCCACGGTCGTCGTCGCCGCCGGCCCCTGGCTGCCGGAACTCGCCGGACTGCTCGGCGTGCCGGTGGAGCTGCCCCCGCTGCGGGTGACCCAGCAGCAGGTCTTCCACTTCCTCTCGCACGACCCGGAGGCCCGCTGGCCCGTCTTCGTCCACACCGACGGCCCGCAGATCTACGGGCTCCCCTCGGGCGGCGACGGCGGCTCCCTGCCCGCGGTCAAGGTCGCCCAGCACGACGCGGGCAGACCCGTCACCGCCACCACCAGGGACGGCGTCGTCGATCCGGCCTCCCGCGACGTGGTGACCTCCCACGTCAGGAAGTGGCTGCCCGGCCTCGACCCCGCCCCGCTGACCGAGGCGAGCTGCCTCTACACCATCACCCCCGACGAGGACTTCGTCCTCGACCGCGTCGGCCCCTTCGTCATCGCCTCCCCCTGCTCGGGCCACGGCGCCAAGTTCGCCCCCCTGATCGGCCGGATGACCGCGGACCTCGCCCTCGGCCACACCGCCCCCCACCCCCGCTTCGCCCTACGCCGCTTCGTGTGAAAGCCCCGGCCCGGCAGCGACCCCGCGCGGCCCCTTGGGGACCGGCGTGGCTGTGGTCTCGTGCGAATCGTGTCGCGGGTCAGGCCACGGGGATCGGCGGGCGGCGGAAGTCTATGTCCGGGCCGCCGAGGACGTGCTGGGTCTGCGCGGCGGCCACGTCGTGTGGCTGGCCCATGAGCGGCCCACCGGCGAGCGGTGACCACAGGGCCGCTCCCAGGCCGAGCGCCTCGGCCATGGGCAGGATCTCCCGGTCGGCCGTGCGCTCCACAGGGCTGTACTCGAACTGTACGGCCGCGATCGGCGCGTGGCCGCGGAGCTCGGAGAGGGTGACGGCGCGGGAGGTACGCCAGGCCGGGAAGTTGGAGAGACCGCCGTAGAGGATCTTGCCCGCGCGGGTCAGGTCGTCCAGGCCGCACGCGATCTCCTCGATGGGGCTGACCGAGTCGGGGAGGTGCACCCACAGCAGGTCTATCCGGTCGGTCCGCAGCCGCCTCAGGCTCCCCTCGACCGCCTGGACCATGCTCTTGCGGCTGTTGCCATGCCCATCACCCCGGCGGCCGGGCCGACACCGTTGGCGAACTTGGTGGCGAGCGTGAAGCGGTCGCGCCGCCCGGCGAGCAGCTCCCCGAGACAGGCCGTCGAGGACGCCCGGCAGGTCGCCGAAGCCCTCCTGCGCGAGCACCTCCGGTAGCGGCGCACGGCGTCAACAACTCGTTGCACCATGAACGACGCGCTGGCCGGTGATCGCTGCCGTCGGCGATCCGCGCGGGACGCTCGCCGCCACGGCCGGGGTCCCCTACCGGGGGCGTGTGACGCGGAGCCGCGCGTCGGTGACGTTGTCGAAGCGCGAGTCCCCGCCCCGGACCAGGACGAAGTGCCTTCGCACGTCGGCGCTGTAGGCCGGCAAGGGGCCGGACGGCGCGAGGTCGTCGCCGGTGAGCTCCTTGCCCGCGGGGAGGCGGGCGTTGAGTGTCGCCACGGCCGCGACGGGGTCGTCGGCGAGGCCGGCGGTCGCCTCAAGGTAGAGCGCCTCGGCACCGCCCACGGGCGCGTGGGAGTCGAAGACCGTGATGGCCACGTCCGGGCGTTCGGCGATGTTAAGGGAATGCCTGCTGTCCGGTGCCGACACCCAGAAGAGCCGGTCCTCGTCGCGGGCGGCGAAGAAGACGGGGGTGGCCCACGGCCGCCCCTGGGGATCGGCGGTGGCGAGCACGAGGTAACGGCTGTCGCCGAGCAGCCGGGGAACCGTCTCCCACATGCCGGTCACCGGCCGCCGACCCGGTGGGCGAGGTGCCCGGCGGTGAGACCCTCGATCGGCGCGGTCCCGTGCCCGCCCGTGGGTGCCGGTCTGTTCGCCACGCTCGTGTCCGCCATCGTTCCCCCTGTGATCGTCGGTGTGTCGCCACATCCTCGCGTTCGTCGCGGGGTCTCATCAATCACAGAATCCGGAACAATCATTCGCACCTACCGAAAAACGAGGATGCGGCGGATGAGTGCGGAGGAAAGGCTCGAACGGGCCAGGTTGCTCTACGAACGCGCGGTCTTCGACGGTGAGGCCGGGGTGCTGGAGGTGGCCGACCGGGAGCTGGACGCGGTCGAGGCCGGTCTGGCCCTGGCCCGCGGCCGGATCATGCACGCGCGCTTCTTCGAGGACGGGAAGGAGGACCCGCGCGAGCTGGCGCTGTTCGAGCGCGCGACGGAGCTCTATCAGGCGCTCGGCGACCCGCGCGGCGAGAGCGAGTCGCTGCTCTGGGTCGGCCTCCTGCACCAGGTCGTCCGCGGGGACGACGAGACCGCGGTTCCGTTTCTCGAACGGTCGCACGAGCTCGCGGCGCGGGCCGGTGACAAGCTGCTGATGTCGTACGCGCTCCGGCACCTGGGGACCGCGGCGCACGCCGCCGGACGGCTGGAGGCGGCGCGGGAACGGCTGGAGGAGTCGGTGCGGCTCCGCCGGGAACTCGGTTTCCTGCCGGGTGTCGCCGCGAACCTGGTCGGGCTGATCTACATCGCCGCCGCGCAGGGCCGCCGTGACGACGCGCTCGCGCTGGCCGAGGAGGCGAGTGCCCTCGCCGAGGCCGGTGGCGCGAGGAACATCGCGCGCCAGATCGAGGAGGCCCGCACCCGGGTGTAGGCGGCCTCGCCTCCGTCGAATCTCCGGAAGGGCCAGGCGAAGAGGCCAGGAAAGGCCGGGAAAGGCCGGAAGACCGGCTCTCCGGAAAGGTCGGCAGACGGGAGGCCGGCGCGGTCACGGCCGTCTCCCGGGCCGGGTCGCCAGGAGACGGCCGTGTGCGGATCTCGCCGGGCCGCGTCACCTCAGGGGCTGGGAAGCACCTCGCCGGTCACCTCAGGGATCGGACAGCACCTCGTCGAGCTTGGCGGCGAACGCCTCGTGCTGGGTGCCGAAGGCCCCGTGGTCACCGGGGAACATCACGTGCCGCCCCTCGATCTGCTCGGCGACGACGAAGGAGGCCCGGTAGGGGGGCTGCCCCTCAGACTCCTCGCCCGCCACCATCACCACGCGCGCCGAGGAGGCCCGGAGCGCTTCGACGTCGGGAAGGTAGCTGACGAACGGCGGCACCTCGTAGCCGATGAAGAACTCCGTGTTCTTCTCCATCCGCGCCATCTCCTCCGCCATCTCGGGGGTGGGCTCTCCCTGCTCCCCGTGGGTGGCCGCCTCCTCGTGCTCGTGGCCGGTCCTGTCGAACCCGGTGGCGAAGGCCTTCATGGCGGCCTCGGTCCCG